>DAIDHG010000088.1 GCA_027452085.1 bacterium | reverse complement strand
CTGCTGATTACAAATCAGCTGCTCTACCAACTGAGCTACGCCAGCGTATTGGAAAACGTGATTTTAGGTGGCTGTGAACAGCAAATCAACATAAATGTTTGGGTTATAATAATAAATCTCATGGAGTGAATAAGCATGCGGACTAGGTCATTTTTTGCGCTAATTTGTCCGTTTATTTTATTATTTTCGCCTAATGGCGCGGTCTTCTCGGCTGACAGCGCCAACACAAGCTCCTCGGCCTTCTTCTGGCTGGCGCTATAAAGCCATGACAGGTTTGGTCAACTTAGGATTAGATCAATTAGATCAAAATGACGCTCACGTTCAGCAAGATGGTGCATACCATTATCATGGCGTGCCCGACGAAGCACTATACAACACAACCCACTCTACCAAAACCAATCAAATGTCTTTGATCGGTTATGCCGCAGATGACTTTCCGATTTACGCGCTCTATGGCTACACCAACCCAATGAATACAAGCAGCCCAATCACTGAAATGC
>DAIDHG010000087.1 GCA_027452085.1 bacterium | reverse complement strand
AAGATGGTACTGCTGCCGCCCGTATCATTAGTTGCGCTACCACCGGTTGATGATGAATAATCAGACGAACTTGAGCTCGAGCTAAACGGACCAAAAGATGCTGAAGAGGCTGAGCCTGTACCAGCAGAAGGCAGCACGTTATTAAGGGCTGATGATTCTGAAGAACTGTTTAACGTAGCTGAACTCATGCTCGATGATATTGGCGATGAACTACTCAAACTACTCGACACAGCACTGCTGCTCGGGCTCGAAGAAATAGTCGAACTAACTGGCGAACTTGATCCAACAGAAGAACTTACACTTGAAGATGCCATTGAACTTGAAGCAACTGGCGACGAGCTCGGGCTCGAGCTCATTGAAGAACTAACCGTCGAAGACGATGGCGATGAACTCACGCTCGATGATACTGGTGATGAACTAAAGCTACTCGATACAGCACTGCTACTCGGGCTCGAAGAAATAGTCGAGCTAATTGGCGAACTTGATGCCACAGAAGAACTTGCGCTCGAAGAGCCTACCTTACTAGATGACAAACTCGAGCTTGGAGCAGAGCTCGATGAAGAATATTTGTTTGCACTCAATGATGAGCTCTGGCTGCTTGAGAATGAAGACGAAGCAGTTGATGATGAAAAAGGTATTAATGATTGAAGATAGCCTGCTGTTAATGCACGGCCGTAGATATTGCCATCACCACCCTGCCATGCAACAAATACATCACCATTAGGCAAAGTGCTGGCTACAGGACTTACCGCATTACCCCCCATGCCTTGATTAATCATAAATGGACCAGCAACAATATTGCCAATACTATCAACTATTGTGCCATAGGTATTAAGAGTACTGCCACTCGAAGCTGGATTTGCATAGAATGGAACCAAGGCATAATTACCATTATTGAATGTCGGTAATGTATACCCATTGCTAATTCCGTTTCCTACGCCAAAACCTGGTGTATAAAGATTACCCGCTAGATTGGAGATGCTTTGTATGATATTTAGACTGGTGCCATTTAATGTTGCTCCCGCTAATGAAGACCCGTTATCTGACCATACCAACAAAATGTTATTGTTTGAAAAGGCTGCGCTACCAAGATCATATCCAGCAGCACCTCCGGTGGGAATGCCAGGAACAGT
>DAIDHG010000086.1 GCA_027452085.1 bacterium | reverse complement strand
GTTTTTCAAGGCATGCGCGCCTATGTTATGTTTAATCAAAATCCTGTTGTTTATATCGTTAAAGGTGCGCTTCTGGGTGCGGCATATGCTTTCTGTGCGGCTATTTTATTTGTATACTGTTTTAATCGAAGTAAAGTAAAAGGGCTTGCTCGTTTGATGGATTAGGTTTAAGACAAAAAAATCCAAAATTTGGTGCATAATATATATGAAAAAAATAGATCTTCGTAGTGATACCGTAACAAGACCGAGCAAACCGATGCTGAATGCCATGCTCACTGCCGAATTAGGTGATGATGTTTTTGGTGATGATCCTACGGTAATCGCTTTAGAATCGTTGGTGGCCAATCTTCTGGGCAAAGAAGCGGCAGTATTTGCTCCTACAGGGACACAATCAAATCTCATGGGAATTATGGCACACTGTGAGCGTGGCGATGAATACATAGTCGGTCAACAAGCACATACCTACAAATGGGAAGGCGGGGGCGCGGCAGTTTTGGGAAGCATTCAGCCACAACCATTAGATTTTGAACAAGATGGTACTTTATGCCTCAAAAAGGTCAAAGAATTTATAAAGCCAATTGATGATCACCATGCACGAACAAAGTTATTATGCATAGAAAATACACAATCAGGCAAGGCGCTTCCATTACATTATTTCAGAGATGTTAAATTTTTTTGCGATCAAACAAAATTAGCTTCTCATCTTGATGGTGCACGGCTTTTTAATGCTCTGGTTCATTATGATGTTGATGCAAAAGAAGTTGCTCAATGTTTTGATTCTGTTTCCATATGTTTATCAAAAGGACTTGGAGCACCGATTGGATCCGTATTGGCCGGCTCAAAAGATTTCATACGCAAAGCTCGACGTTGGCGTAAAGTATTGGGTGGTGGTATGCGCCAAGCCGGCATTATTGCTGCCGCAGGAATATACGCACTTAATCACAACATAGACCGCTTGTGTCAAGATCATGCCAATGCAGCGTTACTTGCACAGGGATTAAGTCAAATAGATGAAATCAAGGTCACTGCTTGTAACACAAACATGGTATTTGTTCAATTGCCTGAAACGGCTATTAAACAGTTACAAACATATTTGTCACAGCGCGGAATTGTAATACTTGCTGGTCAGAAAACTCGTTTGGTTACGCATCTTGATATCGATGAAAAAGATATACACTACGTTGTACAAGAATTCAAAAGTTTTTTTCAGGCCCAGCCATGCTCTGAATAAAATTTATTTGACTGCACCTGCTCAAGCGCATGGCGATGGGCCGGCACCATTTTTTCAGGAAGATGATCAAAAGTTGCCCACAGCATATTGTCATACCGTTCTGGCTGCAGCAGTTGTGGTACTTCGTCTTTATTGAGTTGTATTTTAAAAACTGCTGCAAAAAATTCTGGCTCGTTACACTTGCGGTGCATCACGTGAATGCAGTCGTGCGCTGTGGGCATTCGATCAATGCCCAAACTGGCAGCAGCTTCATTAGTTGCTGCTTTTGATGCTGATTCACCATATTGAATTTCTCGTCCCGGCAGACAGTAACAGCCATTGCAGAATGGTGTGTTGATCCTACGCAGCAACAAAATCTTATTGTTTTGATTAACGACCACAAGAAGAATAAAGTTTGCATACATATTTCACCACAAAACGCAGAAACTACTGAACTTGCTGCATTTTATCCTCGGGAGCAATAAATCTACCTAAAAGATATTCTTGAAAA
>DAIDHG010000085.1 GCA_027452085.1 bacterium | reverse complement strand
AGCAACTATCGTGCTGGGTATGATGCTACCGTGATTGACCGCCTCAAAAAGGCAGGCGCATTATTGGTTGGCCGCGCTAACTGCGATGAGTTTGCCATGGGCAGCTCAACCGAATATTCATCATATCATCCAACCTATAATCCATGGGATACCTCTCGCGTTCCCGGTGGCTCTGGGGGCGGATCAGCAGCTGCAGTAGCAGCAGGCCTTGTGCCCTTTGCCTTGGGTACCGAAACCGGTGGCTCCGTGCGACAACCGGCAGCATTTTGCGGCATAGTTGGCAGTAAGCCAACGTATGATTTAGTGTCTCGCAATGGCGTGATTGCTTATGGATCATCGCTTGACCAAGTAGGCATTAACACACGTACCGTGAAAGATAACGCTATTGTGCTTTCAGCAATTGCCGGCCATGACGCCAAAGATGCAACGAGCCAGCCGGTCGGGCAGAAGGATTATACCGCTTCATTAACTGGTAAAATCAAGCCGGGCCTTAAAATAGGTGTTGTTGATAATGCGTTGTATGCCGACGGTATGGATGGTGAGGTCTTAGCGGCTATTGAGACTGCTATCGAAGAATATAAAAAACTTGGCGCTACTATTGAGCATATTAAGATTCCAAGCTTTGATTATTCTGCTGCGGTGTATTTCATCATCAGCCGTGCAGAAGCAGCTTCAAACTTAGCTCGCTTTGACGGTGTGCGCTATGGCGTTCGGTCAAAGCAAGCAAATACCCTCAATGATTTATATTGCAATAGCCGCCGCGAAGGCTTTGGCGCACAAGTGCAGCGAAGAATCTTGATTGGCAACTATGTTCTTTCTGCTGGTCATTCGGCAGAATTCTACGGCAATGCCTGCAAAGTGCGTCATTTAATGCAACGTGAATTGCTCACGATATTTAACTCAGTTGATCTTTTATTGTTGCCAGTATCTGCAGCACCAGCATTTAAGCTTGGTGCGTTTGCTGAATCTCCCTTACAAATGGATCTACAGGATTACTTTACCAGCCCGGCAAACTTAACCGGAACACCGGCTATTGCTTTGCCATGTGGTTTTACCAAAGCAAACTTACCAATCGGTTTTCAGCTCATGGGCCCGCATTTGAGTGAAGAGTTGTTGTTCCAAACAGCACATGCATATGAGCAAGTAACGCCGTGGCATACGAAACACCCGCAGTTGTAACCGAAACTCTTGCTCACCCAGAATCATTTATTTCAAACTAAGGTGGTGAGCGTTTGCATGCTGGTAAAATGTGTGCGGGGCGATTGCGCAATAACCTATCCAACCGTTTGAAGAATGAATTCGAATACTCATGAAAAAAACAATTATTGAAGTACAAAATATTACGAAAACCTATGCGTCACAGGCTGGACCAGTTAAGGCCTTGGATGGCATTAATCTTCATATCTATGCCGGCGAAATTCTTTCTCTTTTGGGGGTAAATGGTGCTGGTAAAACAACGCTATCATCCATCTTGGCCACCGTGCATCCGCCGACAAGCGGTGATATTTTATTTCATGGCACCTCTATCTATAAGCAGCTGGGCGCCTATCGCATGGCATTAGGCTATTGCCCACAAAAACCAAACTTAGATAGTTACTTAACGGTTCGTGACAATCTTATTTTTGCAGCGCGTTATTTCCTGCTGCCAACAGATGAAATTGAGCCGCGTGTCGATGCCTTGCTCAAAAAATTTGATTTGCACAAGTACGCGAATTTTAACGTGAACAATTTGTCTGGCGGGTATAAACAGCGAGTATCGATTGCACGTGCGCTTATTCATAATCCCGAGATTGTTATTCTCGATGAGCCAACCGTTGGCCTTGATCCAAATATTCGTCGCCATTTATGGGAGGTGATACGAGAGTTGAAAAATGAAGGAATCACCGTCATTTTGACCACCCACTATTTAGATGAAGCGGAAGCGCTTTCCGAACGCGCCTGCATTATGCATCAGGGCAAAATATTATTGATAGAAGAAATTGCTGTCTTGATGCAAAAACATCAGCAAAAGCGATTTGAAGATGTCTTTATTGAATTGACACGCCAAGAAGAGGATAATCAGTAATGAACACGACTGCTCTTCTGCAACAAACCCGTACCTGTTGGCAATTATTGATGCGCGATGTGCAACTCATGAAAGCTACCATACTCAGTGCGTTAATCGACAGTTCTATCTTGGTTGTCTTTACCTATCTCATGTATGGGCAACTGTTGCCATTTATGGGTTCATCGACGGCGCTCATTACCCCAACATTTTTTGGTATTTTAGTACTGCTCATTATCAATATCACCTATGATCGTGCCATGCTTGATGCTATGGATTTTGAAAGCCAACAGGTGATGAGTTATCAGCTTACCTTGCCCATTCC
>DAIDHG010000084.1 GCA_027452085.1 bacterium | reverse complement strand
AAGAGGAGGCCAATGATCGTTAAGGTGATAAGTAGTGAGAAACTTATCCAATCAAAATAGCGAAAATAACGCTTGCCGATAATCGTTGAAGTAGCCGGAATAAAACTGCTACTGGTGTTTTGAACGATCGATTCTTTAACTCGTTGTTTCACGTTTGCTATTCATGCCCATTGTCGATGGCGCCAAGTTCGCATGCCGTATTCGCTTCGTGAATAACGTTTTCAATTTCATGCTCTCTCAGGCCGATTGATTTTAGTGTGGTACGTTGTTGAGCCATATTTTGGCACAAAACAACTTTTTGTTCGAGCAACTGTTGTTTTTGTTTGTTGCTGAGTGAGGTGAGTATGGTAATCGGGTGCAGGCCAAGACGATCAATGATGCGCTCAAGGCTATTGTTGATGGGATAGTTCCATCCCAGGAGGTGTAAACCAACACATTCAGCATACGCTTGTGCATCAGTAGTAAATTTTGTATTAGTGATTACCCACGCAGTTTTATATTCTTTATTATGAGCAGCCACATCATCATAACGTGCCTTAATATAAAGCGGTACTTTAATATCAACCTTTAAATGCTCGTGATGAAATTTGCATTCGGCAAAAGAGAGCTCACCATTTTTTTGTAACAATACATCAATTTCATGCTGCACACATTTGCCGCGAACTATAAGATCAGTTTCAACCTCATAGCCCAATGCCTTAAAAATTGCAGCGGCAAACTGTTCAAACGGGAAGCCACTCGGCCCTAAGGAGCTGATTGCATTGCGCAAACTATAACGTGCGGCTATAGGGGGATTTTCTTGGCGAAGATATTCGTATGCAAAGGCATAAATATCTCGGGTTGTGGTGAGCTGGTGATTATCCAGAACTTTGCGGGTGAGATCACGCACTTGCGATTCATTGGCCCCAGCCCGTCTGATTGATCGTTGGAATTTGCCAACATCAAATGGTTCTAAATCACCGGAATTTTTTTTGACGATTTTCGTCATGGTACTCTCGCTATTTTATGAAATGGAAGGTATAGAAGAGGTTTTTAAATGGTCGGGATGGCGAGACTCGAACTCACAGCCCCCAGTACCCAAAACTGGTGCGCTACCAATTGCGCTACATCCCGACAGATAAGAATTTCATGAAAAGAGAATCGTAATGTATCGTCTTTTGCTACAACCTGCAATATGCATTTCTATAGCGTGACATTTTGGGGTGAATGGAGGGGATTGAACCCTCGACCCCCAGAGCCACAACCTGGTGCTCTACCGACTGAGCTACATTCACCACAAAGGACACAAAGTATAAAAGGTCGCGGCACAAAAAGCAAAACGAATGTTTTTAAATCGATCTCATGCATTTTGTCGGTAGGGTATCATATACTGTTGAGGTCTTAAGATAGGATTCTCATGGAAAAACTTAAAAAGCATATTTATCTGGCCTCTTCAAGCCGTGCCAGACGTGAACTATTGGCGACAATGGATATACCATTTACCGTCATCGAACAGCAGGCAACTGAAAAAGTTCGAACCGCTGGCCGCACCTTTTCTGAGCAGTTGCTGGCCATCGCCGAGCAAAAAATGGCCCACGTGGTCATGCCTTCGGTCACTGAAATTCAGGGTCTTATTGCCTATGTACTGGTGGCAGACACTATGGGCTGCGATCTGCAAGGCAGGGTGCACGGCAAGCCAAAAGATCGGGAAGACGCCAGAGACAAGATCAAAGCCTTGCGCGATGGTGGTATCGTGGGCACTGCTTTCTGCATGGCCAAAAAAGTGTGGCAAGATAACGCCTGGCATGGCATCGATGAGATCAGCCACTATATTGAGACCAAATACACCATGGATCTGCCCGATGAATGGATAGAATCCTATCTGGATCACACGCCAGACTACCTCTCAATCAGCGGCGCCATCACTATTGAAGGGTATGGGGCCCAGTTCATCAAAACCATTGATGGTTCATATAGCTCAGTTTTAGGCTTGCCCATGGCCGAGGTGCGTGAGGCGCTGGAGGAGTTGGGCTATTTTGAGCCATAATTCTGTGATCGTATTCCATTTGTGATTTTGGCTGCAGCCCCTATATTTGAACCATATTTGATCCAAGTATTTTTAGGTTCGCAATGCAGCAATATATACTACGCACAAAACTGGCGATCTTAATCGCCACGATCTTCTTCATATCGCCGGTTTTACAGGCAAGCAGACAAACCGCATTCGCTCATTTTTCTCAAGCAGAAGCTTCCGATTCAGCAAAAAAAGTTTCTCTCGTGCGAAAGTTTGCTCAAGGTTGGCGAGCCGGCACTAGCTGGTTGGCCAATAACAAATTCAAGGCCTTAACTGTATTTGGTGCATTGGCATCGCAGATGCCACAGGTGCAGGGGCAGTTTGGAGATACCTTTATGCTGAATGATTATACAGGACTTCCGCAAATGAATGAAAGATCCGTCTAGGCTTGCATTTTAAAGCAAGGAGCTCTACTTTCTAGCTGT
>DAIDHG010000083.1 GCA_027452085.1 bacterium | reverse complement strand
AAGATGGTACTGCTGCCACCCGTATCATTAGTTGCGCTACCGCCGGTTGATGATGAATAATCAGACGAACTTGAGCTTGAGCTAAACGGACCAAAAAATGATGAAGAGTCTGAGCCTGTACCAGCAGAAGGCTGCACGTTATTAAGGGCAGATGATTCTGAAGAACTGTTTAATGAAGCGGCACTCACGCTTGAGGAAATAGTCGAGCTCACTGGTGAACTCGATGCCACAGAAGAACTTATACTTGAAGATGTCATGGAGCTTGAACCAACTGTTGATGAGCTCGGGCTCGAGCTTATTGAAGAACTAACCACCGAAGACGAAGGCGATGAACTCACACTCGATGAAACTGGTGACGAACTAAAGCTACTCGATACAGCACTGCTGCTTTGGCTCGAAGAAATGCTCGAGCTAACGGGCGAACTCGATGCCACAGAAGAACTTGCACTTGAGGATGCCATTGAACTTGAGCTAACTACTGACGAACTAGGGCTCGAGCTTATTGAAGAACTAATAGCCGAAGATGATGGCGATGAACTTAAAAAACTGCTTGATACACCGCTGCTGCTTTGGCTGCTTGAGAATGAAGATGAACCAGTTGATGATGAAAAAGGTATTAATGATTCAAGATAGCTTGCTGTTAATGCACGCCCGTAAATATTGTTATCTCCTCCTTGCCATACAACAAACACATCACCATTGGGCAAAGTAGCAGCTGCAGGGAACCTCCCATTACCGCCCCCACCTTGGTTAATCATAAATGGCCCTGCGATAATATTACCATTACTATCAACAATAGTACCATAGATATTAAACGTGCTACTTGAAATTGGGGTTGCACCAAAAGGAACCAAGGCATAGTTTCCCTTGTAAATGGGTATTGTATAGCCCCAGCTGTTCCCCGAACCCTTACCAAAAAACACATAAGAAAGATTAGCAGCAAGATTAGAGATGTTTTTTATAACATTTAGATTGGTACCATTCAAGATTGCTCCGTTCAAAAATGACGAATCAGGCCATACCATCAGAATGTTATTGTTTGCAAAGGCACCACTACCAAGATCACGCGCAATGGGCAGTGCAGTAATAGCAAAATCTGTAATGTTTTTTTGCTGCACTAAGTGGTTATTAAAAAGAAACAATCTCAAACTACCAAAGTTTGACCGCGAGTCGACAAAATAAATATTGCCATTTGGGGCTTGGGTAATACTATATGAACCACTACCAACATCATCAAATGTAACCGTTGAGGACTCGGCGTCCCCTAATGAATTAAATAATTGTACAAAGTAGCCGTTATTATTAAAGCTATTTAAAACAGTGCCGTTATGCAATGCTAACACGCTTGGCTCGCTGCCTAGACCAATGGTATAGTTTGCAACCTTATCGCCCGAGGCATTATATATGTTGGTAAGAAGAAAATTACCACCATAATCGTAGCAGACAAAGACATTATTATTAGGATCTACCACAACTGATGGTGGCAACAGGCACCTCGTACCAATTAAAGTTTCGTCACCAACAACAGCACTTTCATTAATAGAACGTCGAAAACAATTGATACCACCATTACCAGACCAAACCACCTCTATGTTTCCATCAGGCCGAGCCGCTAAACGCGGTTCATAAGATTGCGTCTGAGACAATGCCCCATTAATCTGAAATTGCGAGCCAACTTGCCCTTGCACCGCATGTGCCGAAGCCAGCAAGCCCAGCGTCAAAGCCTTGCCAGCGTTTTCAGATAACAGGCGCACCCCGTTACGCCAGGCTGTGGTACATTTTTTTAGCAACGAAAACTTTGCAGCCGAATTCTGATCTTGCTGAAACTGTTGAGCAGCCAATGCTCTTTTTTGCAGATCAGGCGCACGGCCATTTGCCTGCAGCGCGGGGCAAACTAGAAAATTGAGGGTCAGAAATATATTTAAAAATCGCTTAGCTAATAGTTGCATGAGATCTCTAATATTCTTAGTACAAAATTAAAAATTATACATTTTGAGCATCACCTTCCACTGACGCTGCCTCGGTATCATATTCTTGATTCCATTGCAAAATTCTCTGGGAACGTGATTCGCTGGGTTCTGCCTTTAATCTGCTATCTTCAATTGCTTTTTTCAGGCTCTCTTCGGCCTTTTCAGACAATACAAGCTCAATACCCAAAGACTGCAATGTGCGCAGTAAATGCTTGGATGATTTGGAAACACTCTTTTCCTCCTCGTGCCTGAAATTCAGCGTGCGGTTGTTTGGCATACTTTGTTTGGCTCTGAGTGAGGCATTATCTAAACCTATGCCCACTTGCTCTAGATCAAAACTCGACGACTGACCAAAGCTTACGCGTATTGGATTAATTTGCGTGGCCGATTGGCGCGGTGCGCATAATGAATCTGGACGTCGCAAAAACAATAGATTATTTATAGAAACATTATTTTTAAGCTCTCCAATTATATCTCGAACAATCGCGCGCGTACGCTTTTGGATCTCATTATTTTTTGTAATACGGTTTTTAATAAAGGCATTGGTGCAGTGGCGGTCTGACCAGGTAACCATTTCATATTTGGTAAGCACGGTTGAAAATATTATAGCTACATCATGCGTAAGCTTATTTTCTTCAATAGTGCCTAGATCAAAAGCAACTCCCTGCACTTTAAGTTCGTCAGCCACGGCCTTTCTCAAATCCTCCAGCATGGTAAAGAAATCCCTCCCGTCACCAACTTCAAAGTTCCAGGCAGATATCCCTAACTGCTTGTGCACCAGATCATGAAATGGTTTTTTCTCGCGATAATTTTTAGCTTTATACCGCTGCCATGAATAGCGAGTTAATATGCCGGCAAGAGTGAGTGCAAACGACCCAGCACCAGCACCTATATATGAAGCAAATTTATCAAAGATGGTACTGCTGCCACCCGTATCATTAGTTGCGCTACCGCCGGTTGATGATGAATAATCAGACGAACTTGAGCT
>DAIDHG010000082.1 GCA_027452085.1 bacterium | reverse complement strand
CCATACCGACTATTATACTGGAGGCCGTTGATACTATTCTATCATCTAAATCTTCATTCACTCGGCAATCGAACAAGGTCATTGCCTCACTCATCTCGATTTTCCCTCCTCCCTCCCTAAGTTCTTTTTTTGGAGGGTAAACCCTCCATACCACCCTTAAGCATCAGAAGACAGTAGATTCAACTATAGGAGAAAAAATCTTGCACTCAACTACTCACAGTTCGTGCTTAATCAATTTGTTTTCAATCATCCTAGCTCAAAACATTCAAAGAAAAGAGGGGCTGGTGTAAGCCCCTCTCAAATTCATACAATGGTTATTTCGAAAAATCTGTCATACGAGATTGTTTATCTCTTACGACAGCAATTTCAAGCGAATGCGGCCGCTTGCTTCATCGTAGTCCATCACTTCAACTTTTACGGTTGAATCAATTGGCAATTCCTGCTCAATATTGTGGTGGCGTTCTTTTGGAATCATTGAAATGTGCACCAGACCATCAACACCAGGAGCAAGCTCAACGAAGATACCAAAGTCTGCATAACGGCGAATTTTACCTTCGTAGATTGCGCCGCGCTCGATCAAGCCGCCAAGGGTTTTAACCCATTTAACTGCTTCATCCAACTTAGGCCCAGGATGACCGTAGATCTTAACCGTACCATCATCTTCAATATCAATTTGTGCACCAGTTTTATCAATGATCTCGCGAATAACCTTACCGCCCGTACCAATGATTGCGCCAATTTTGTTGGTATTAACTTTGAATGATATTACTTGTGGCACCAGCTCAGAAAGCTGTTCATTTGGTTTGCTTTGTACCTTGCGCATTTCGCCCAAGATGTGTTGGCGCGCCGTCTTTGCTTGTGCTAAAGCCGCTTCAAAGATCGGTCTTGGAAGGCCTTCTTTGTGCTTAATATCCATCTGAATTGCCGTGATACCTTCATCGGTACCAGCAACTTTAAAGTCCATTAAACCAAAGGCGTCTTCCATGCCTGAGATATCAGTCAACGTTTGGAATTTCTTTGTGTTGCTATTTTGTAACAGACCCATTGCCGTGCCACCAACCATTTTGCGAATTGGCACACCGGCATTCATTAATGACATGGTTGAACCGCACACCGTTGCCATCGAGGTAGAACCATCAGATTCAAGAATGTCTGAGACAATACGAATGGTGTAGGGGAATTTCTCTTGCTCAGGCAACATTGGCTTAACGGCGGATGCAGCGAGGTAGCCATGGCCAATTTCACGACGGCCGGGGCCGCGGTTCATGCGCACTTCGCCAGAAGCAAATGACGGCATGTTGTAGTGCAACATAAAGCTCTTTTCTACTTCACCTACCAGCTCATCAACGCGTTGCTCATCTTGGCCGCCACCGAGAGTAACGCTGACCAATGCTTGCGTACGACCCCGCTTAAATAAAGCTGAGCCATGAGCAAATGGTAATAAGCCAACTTCGTTTGTGATTTGGCGGACTGTATCAAATTTACGACCATCGATGCGATGACCAAGATCAAAAATAAGATCGGTCAGGCGCAGACGCAGCACATCATCAAAAAGGTAGTTGATTGCGCTTTCAGTGATTTCGCCAGCTTCGATCTTTTCTTTATTTGCAGCTAAGAATTCATCGCTGAGTTTGTCGATATATTCAGCGCGAGCAACCTTATCTTCAATAAAGGCACCGCGTGCTTTTTCCGATGTAACAAACTTTTCAGTTTCAGCGCGCCATGAAGCCCATGGGAAGTGTTCGAAATTTTCGTCCTTAGCTACACCAACTTCTGCTCGCACCGTTTCTTGGAATGCAACTTGCTTTTTGATTATATCGTGCGCAGTGAACATCACATCAAGAAAATCGCTTTCGCTCATTTCATTTGCACTGCCTTCTACCATGCAGATACCGTCTTTGGTGCCAGCTACGACCACACGAGCATCCGATTTCTCGGTTTGCTCAAGCGTAGGATTGTATATCCATTTACCATCAAGGCGGGCTACTTCCACCATGCCCACCGGCTCAAGAAATGGAATTCTTGAGATAGTCAGCGCCAATGAGGTTGCAAAGAATGCAAGCGTGCTTGGCATATGCTCTTTATCAAATGAGTAAACCGTTGATAAAGCCTGAATTGAGTTGAAATAGTTTGCCGGGAATAATGGGCGAATTGCACGATCAATAAGTCGTGCGGTTAACACTTCTTTATCGGTGAACTTACCTTCGCGTTTAAAATAGCCACCAGGAATTTTTCCGGCAGCTGAGAAATATTCGCGATAATCAACAGTAAGTGGTAAAAAACCTGGGAATTCTTTTGATTTGGCAGATACGACCGTAGATAATACAACGGTACCGCCTTGCTTAATCCATACCGCGCCATCGGCCTGTTGGGCAAACTTGCCCAGGGTGACTTCGATGCCAAGCGGCTCAAATCTGAATGTTTTTGTAGACATGTAAAAAATCTTTCAATGAAACGAACGCAATACTGCATTCGCTGATCTCTCGAGCTGCTGCCATGAATATCTCAAAGCCAAACAGTCGAAGATGGATGAGTGATGCCTTATAGACCAAGGCGTGAAGTTACTTCTTGATAACGTGTTGCATTCTTATTCTTAAGATATTTAAGCAATGCATTGCGTTGGCCGACTTTAACCATCAGGCCGCGTTTTGAATTGTGATCTTTAGGGAAATTTTTGAAGTGCTCAGTAAGATTTTTAATATCCTGAGTTAGCAATGCGACTTGTACTTCGGTTGAACCGGTATCTTGTGCATGTACTTTGAAATCGTTGATGAGTTTGCTTTTTGTTTCTTTAGTTAGCATATGCTTTGTTCCTGAAACGTCATTATTAATCGTTTATTCGTTAATTTCTGGATAAGTATAGTAAAAGTCTAAATTTTTATAAGGGGCTAATCTCTTTGGGTTGGGGGACGTTCCCTCCCCCAGGACCCCCTCCCTAAAGCTTTCTATTGAGAGGGGCTTCGCCCCTCTCTTAACAAACTCACCCCAAGCGAACGATTGGCTCGTGGATTGGCGAAGCTGTCTGTCCAGCGCTGAACTGAACCCCCGTTTTACGAATTGAAGGGGG
>DAIDHG010000081.1 GCA_027452085.1 bacterium | reverse complement strand
CCAGCCTGGCGCGGCGCGATATGGAGCAGGCAGCGGCTAACGAGCCTGATGAAAAGCCACATACTAGAGTTTTATCAAAAACCGGTCTCATGCTCGGGCAGATGATGCTCCAGCGTGCCTTTGATCGCTTTTCCAAGAAACAAGAAAAGCATGATCCGCTGGCCATCTATACCCCGCAGCCACCAACGCTCTATTCCGATACCTTGAAAGTTACCTGGATTGGACATGCTACTTTCCTTATACAGATTGGCGGGGTAAACATCTTAACCGACCCGATCTTTGGCAGCCCAACGCCCCTTTTTAGTAGAAATGCGCCGCCCGGTATCGTGGCAAAAGATCTGCCGCCGATTGATGTGGTATTGATCTCGCACAACCATATGGACCATATGGATAGCGCCTCGCTGCATAGCCTACGGCCGGAGCTCAAAAAAAATCATGGGCATATTCTCGTGCCGTTTGGTGATGATGAATGGTTTCAAAAACGTTCATTCGAGCGGGTTACCCCATTCCATTGGGGCCAGAGCAAACGAATAGATGTGGCGTTGCTTGATAGAGCTATGCCTGATGTAAATGGCTATACATCTGTTACTTTCACCTTCCTGCCGGCGCGCCATTGGTCGCGCAGAAGTTTATTCGATCGCAACCGCAGCCTGTGGGGCAGCTGGATGATTGAAGTAGAAAGCTTCACGCATCCTGAGTGCCGAAGCCCGCTCACCCTAAGTGTTTCGCCTCGCGAAATGTATCGAAGGGGAGTGAACTGTATCGAAGGATGCGAGCGAGGTTGCAAGAAAAAGCAGACCATTTATTTTGCAGGCGACACCGCCTACGCCGACCATTTTAAAGAAATTCGCCAGCACTTTCCTTTTATTGATACCGCCTTAATGCCAATCGCACCATGCGAGCCGGATCATATTATGCGCGAAATGCATATGAACGCCGAAGAGGCCGTGCAGGCCTTTGTCGATCTCGATGCACAGCAATTTATTCCCATGCACTGGCATACCTTCAACTTTGGTCATGATAATATTATGACGCCATTGCACCGCCTCCAAAAGAAATGGCTTGAACTGCAACTGCCAGAAAATCAGCTCATTATTCCCACCATCGGCGCGGGCAAGCGATTATCATAATAACCCTATTCAATACAATCAAAAGTCTTGTTTTTAGTCATCCGATTTTGTTAGGTTTAATTCAACAATGGTTAAACAACAAAAAGGGATGAATCAGCATGTTTAAAAGAATCGTATGGATTTCCCTTGTGGCCATATCATTGCAGGCAGCCAATGAACCGCCCCAACAACCAGCTACTCAAGGGATTACTTTTCTTGATTATTACCATGGTAATCCAGCAAAAGGTGTAGAATCACACAAAGATTATGTGCTCAAAGGCATACAATCCAGATCTTTGTCCTTGGGCGGCATATCTGGGGTTCAGCTCATTGATCTTGAAGGCCTAGCCGATGTGCCAGGTATTGAAGGTATTACGTGCCTTAAGCTTAGCACTAACCTATTAACCACCATTCCGATGGATCTAATAAAGCTCGTGAATTTGCAGGAACTTTATCTTGCGTGGAATAAACTGGCTGAATTTCCAACGGTGATATGTGAATTAAAAAACCTTCACGTGCTTGATTTGCACTTTAACCAACTGATAGATATTCCAGAGTGTGTTGGCGATCTGACACAACTTACTAGTTTATTTCTTGGCGAAAATAGATTAACCCAATTGCCTGCATCTATAGGTAATCTTGTTGGATTGCATTTGCTATATCTGAACGACAATGAACTCACTCAGCTGCCCGAATCTATTGCCCAACTGACACATCTGAATTCCCTTGTACTGTCTGACAATATGCTTATATCCTTGCCGGACCTGAGAGCATTGACACACCTTCAGTCTCTTGATGTTGCTGATAACCCTCTGCCACTGACTTCAAATGAAATTAGAATGGCACTACCATCTTTAACTGCGTTATCCTGGAAAATGCCAGAGCTGGAGCAGGTGCAGCAGGATTTATTCGCGGCGATTATGGAGGGAGGTGTGTCAAAAGCTCGAGCAGCTTTTGGAGCTCTAAAACGAGGAGCTAAATGGTATGGGAATGATGTTGCCAAAATAGTTGATGCCTACGGCAACAATCTTTTGCACGCGGCGATTCAACGCGCAAGCGAGCACCTTAATCAAGTTACAAAGCAGATGAATTCATTGGAAAAACATTTTGCAGAACAAACTTCACTGGTGAAAAATCTGGATTTGTCTGAAAAGGAAAAGAAAGAGCAGTTACGATCATTAAAGGACCAAGAGGCAAAATCAGCCCAAAAGCTCATTGATCAAACAAATGAGATCAATGATCGTTATATGAAAATTTTCGCTATTCTGCTTGACTGTTCACTTGAATGCGTAGATGCCATGCTTAATGCCACCAACAAAGAAGGCCAAACAGTTATCATGGCCTTGCTTGGCAAACTTGGCGCCGACCATCCAATATTCAAAACCATTCAAAAAGTGTTAATCGAAGAGGGCGAAGAAGTTGAGACCAAAGCAAAAAAGGCCCATGAAGCTGAAGAGAAAAAAATAAAAGAGGAACAAAGCAAAGCACATCGTATAGCCTTTGAGCATGAGCGTAAACAGCGCCAGCAGGAAGAAAAAGAGTCTAAACAAGCTGCCCTCAAACTACACGAAGAAGAAGCGGCGGTGTATAAGAAGAATATTCTGAACAGCTTGTTTGAGCTGCGTGGCGTGGCTGACAAAAATAAACTTACCCAACTATCAAAACAGGTGCAGCAGGTAGTGACCTGGGTGTCTGATCAACCATACACCTCAGTTGTGCTGGGAATTGCAATCGATATGCTTAAAAATGTTAACCGCGATGCCAAAATCAAATATCACGGATCACAGACCACGGTTAATAATCTACTTGAGCCGATAATTGCAAAGATGAATCGCGATAGTAAGGCGATGGGTGGTTAATAATTGACATTGGGTATCATTACTATAGCTTGGAAGCTATCAGTCAATGATACTTAAGCTAGGCAGTATCGACATTTAAAAATTTGATATAATCAATCCTCAAAGTAATTATTTGAGGAGATAATGATGGATAAAA
>DAIDHG010000080.1 GCA_027452085.1 bacterium | reverse complement strand
AATACGCCAGCTGAGATTTCTTGCGGGGCATACTCTTTGCCTTGGGCAGTGATGCCCACGTCGCCATTTGAACGACGGGTAACTTTGTAAGGCATTAATTTGATATCGTCGCCAGACTCATCGAACCGACGGCCGATGAAGCGCTTGGCTGAGAAGATGGTGTTTTCAGGGTTGGTTACTGCTTGGCGTTTAGCCAAGATACCAACCAGGCGTTGGCCGTCTTTAGTGAATGCGACGACCGACGGGGTGGTGTTGTTGCCTTCTGCGTTTGGAATAACTTTCCAGCTGTTGCCTTCCATGAAGGAAACAACTGAGTTGGTGGTTCCTAAGTCGATGCCTATGATTTTTGCCATGATGTGTGCCTTTCTTTGTGTGTGAGGATGAGTGTGTGGGGTTTGCCCGGCTCATCCGGATCTTGTTAAACGGTTTTAAAACCGTTTTAAGCATGTCTCCAGATATACCGGCATTTTTAGGTAAAGTCAAATGTGGATTCAGATAATCTAAAGCGTACACTTTACCCCAAGCGCCGACTTTTTTTCAGGGCTTTTCGGGTAGAAAACTCTTTAACCAAAAGGATTATTTCCTACTGCGCCTCACCCGAACCTATATCTTTCTTGGCATCAGATTTAACAGTTTTAATGAAGGGGCCATACTGCACAAAAATCCGCCCCTTTTTGGGCAGATGCGTGAAGGTTTTGCTCAGCTCATACATCTGGCGTGCTGCGATTGCAACTGGATCGGTCTTATACTTTAGTGGGCCTTTTTTGCACCAAATGGCCGTCGAAATGAAGCTAAGGAATGCTATAAGAACTGATAGGTATCGCACG
This sequence comes from bacterium, assembly GCA_027452085.1. Lineage (GTDB taxonomy): Bacteria > Babelota > Babeliae > Babelales > JABCYS01 > DAIDHG01. The sequence continues at coordinate 2,377 of DAIDHG010000080.1, read as the reverse complement.
ATACTCCCTTTTGATGGGAGTAATCTATATACATCTGAGTATTATGCAAATTTGATAGTTGGCCAAAAGAAAAGGGGAGCCATCGCTCCCCAGATAGTGTCACTGTTGATACATTACCGGTGACCGCCTCCGTGAACGTGTCCGCCGGCAGCGTGGTGTGCATTGGCATAATGAGGGTGTGACGATGATTTCCCACCTTTTTTAGCGCCGTTCTTTTTCATGGTTTTGGTTTTTTTCTGAGCATTTGCCTTTGCTTGGTCATGACCTGGGCCAGGCACTGCAGTAGCAACGCCTTGTGCTGCAAGCACCCCCTGAGCTGCACCAGGTACATCTGGGCCAGGGCTCGCAAATGCTGTGCCAACTGCTGTGACCCCGAATCCGTCATCAGCATGCAACCCAGCGCTTGCGGTGATGGCAATACCAGCTAATAAGGTTATAAGCTTTTTCTTCATTGAACTCCTTTTTATTGTTATTCGTGATGCTCTTTTCTCTTGTGCTCTTCATGATGCTTTTTTTCGTGTTCTTTATGCTCTTCGTGCATTTTGCGCTCATGCTTTTTGCGTTTTTTGCTATGCTCTTCAGCATGCAGCGCCGTGCCGGCAAGCGCCATTGATAGAATAAGAATGCGTAGTTTCATTGGTGTTCTTTTTTTTTATTGTTTCGTATTGATTGTATACAAACGGCATGCCAAAAAGCAATGGTTTTGTAGGTGAGGCCCTGTTGCAAATTGCCTCTTGTTTGTTGAATTATGCTCTGCAAGCGTGCTATGCTCGAAACAGGAGAGCAATCATGAGCTACAAAATTTTGCTGTTATGTATATTCTTCTTTCCATTGGCCGCTGCCCAAGATTTGCAGCAGTTTGTAACCGATTTCTATAAAAAATGGGCTATTCAAGAACCGATCAATATCGAGTACTCAGTTAAATTTTCACCTCAAGGGATTAATAGCGATCGCTATGTTGTGCAAATCCCTCAGTCGTATTTAGATGTTACGAACAATAAACAGCTGGATGATCTTGTAGCATTTATCCCTTCCCTTAATATCCAACAGCAGATGAAAAATGATCTTAAACAGCATGATGTTGGTGCTTTGCTCTATGCGGTCGAGGGCGCGGGTGATACGCGTCGCTATAAAACCTATTTTGATTTTGGCAAAGAGCAGGGAACCATTCATTCATATGAGTGGCGGGGAAATGACGCACAATTTACCCCACGTGACTATGTGCTTTATCCGCGATATAAAGGTTTGTTGGAGACCATGCTTTCTCGCATACAGCTTTTGGGTTTTCGGGCACTACGCCCATTTCTAGATGAATCCGCCACGATGTGGAAGAAGGGCGGTACGCACAATACGCTCTGCTTTAAATTTAAGCCCGACATAAAAGTGAGCGACGTTAAAAAATATATTACCGAACTGGTACGCTCGATTGCAAATAAAAGTGGCGCGATCAAACGCCAAACATTCGAATTAATCATGTCGAGCATCAAACAATACCCTATCTCCTGGATAAGCATAAGCCCAGGTGAGATTACTATTTATTATCGTAAAGAGCCGTGGTCTTATTATCGGTCTAAGAAGTCATAATCTCTAAAGAATTTTCATTCTTCTATCTTTTTTACAACATCGATTATTTTCTTTATTCAACGCAACTCTTGTGGTTTTTACCACGCATCTGATAGTTTCAATGTGTAAGAAAAAAACAAATTAAAGAAAGTTGTGTAATGAAGATGTTTCGATTGTTTCCATTTCTGATGCTTTTTGCCGTGGCGGGTGCTATTGAGGCACAATCGAATGCTGCACAAAAAGAGCAGCAAGCTGTTGCACAATGGGATCAAGATGCCATCAAAGCAGCTGCGGCGGCAGATACGCAGGCACAACAAATCGGCAACACGGGCGATATGGATCAGTCTGGCGTTGAAGCTTCGTCAGATATCGGCGCTGATGTAGGCGATATGCCTGATGATCTTTCAGATTTGGAAAATTTATTTCCGTCTACCGGTAAATACGCCTTGGTGCAGGATTTTCCACTCATTGGCAAAATTGGCTTTACTGTTGATGCACAAGGCAACAACGTCGCTGAATTTGCTGATGAAAATAAAAAAGTTACCATCGGGCCCCTCACGTTAGATCATGCACAATTTCTCTATAAAGATGGCAAGCTCGGTTTGACTGCTCGTGGCGAACTTTTTGGAAAACAGGCGCGCATTGGCATCAAAGATTATGATCGCACCAAACAAGAACTCACCCTGAGCGTTGAATTTATTGCCAAGCCCACCGTGTCATTTATTCCGGGCCTGACTGCCCGTTTAGATCAAGTTGATATTGCGATGGCTAAGGGCAAAAAACCAACAACGTTTACCTTCAAATCAACCGTTGC
>DAIDHG010000079.1 GCA_027452085.1 bacterium | reverse complement strand
GGTGACGCGGGGACCATTTCCAGCTGGCTTGATGATCTAAAGTTGCCCCGAGGGGAATTTGGCATGTTTAGTATGATTTCATTAAAGCTAGAAGATTCGCCCATGCTTCTGCGCACTGGGTTTACGGTCATGTCTGAAGGGCACTCAGTTAATATTCCATCCGAAACTGACTTTGGTATAGCAAAAATTATATCATCTATAATGGCTTTGAGATGCTGCTCGGATTTAATTTCTTCATTCTTGGTAATTTTATATTTTCGGCACCACTTTGTGAGTTGGCGTGGGCACCAACCGATCATTTTGTGCTTGGTTAGTACCTCAGCAAATGCTCCAGCAATTGCCTTAATCTGTTCATTATCACATTTTTTGTAATCAAATATTTGTTGTATGCCTTTGTAATATTCTGTAATGCCGGCTAACACGGTGTCTACCATTTCACAAAAGTCACGCCCTTCACCTTCAGAGAAATTGGAGTAGCCAAGCGCTAGTTTTTCACAGATGCTATTATGCAAGGGTTTGCTTTGGCGGTATTTTTTAGCTTTGTTCATCCGCCACCATAGACCACCAGCAGTAATAGCAAAACCTGTGCATGAGGTCAGCCCCTTAAACCAATCAGAATTAAGAAAGCTCCCCGATGGGCTGCCGCCATAATTATTAATGATTGTTGGGCCGTTTGATCCAGTCATGCCGGTAGAAGAAGAGAAATCGGAAATACCTAAAATAAGATCCTCCAAATATGCGGCGGATAATGCTCTGGCATAAATTTGGGAATTTCCAGTTTGATCACTTTGCCAAGCAACAAGTAAATCCCCATTGGGTAATGTTGTTGCAACTGGGTACTGTTGTAATACGGAACTAATATAGTTTTGATTAATAATGAACGGGCCAGCAAGAACATTGCCAGAAAAATCTACTATGGTGCCATACACGTTGCCATACGTATCTGTTTGGTCAAAGCTCGCAAATACTACTAACGCATTATTGCTGTTGTTAAATACTGCAATATAGCTTCCTTGGTAGGCGCATTCAACAGATGGTAAGTTGCCACGTATATTAACCGAACTCTTAAGCAATGCACCTGTATTGCTGTCGAATATAGCCACATTTAGATTATCGTTTACGCAGGTTGTTAATACTATGTTATTTGCAAGCTGTCCCAAGCTTATTGAACCAATACCGGTAGCATTGTACTGATTAAAATGCTGGGTAGATAAATTTGGTTTAATACGTGTCAGACGTACCGCATTATAATTAAAGGCATTTGCGAGCAACACATCACCGTCTGACAATTGAATGTTAGCCAGAGACGGATACGCCTCATAAGAGATATCAACTGCGGCCGTAGGAGAAACCGCAATGCCAGAACTATTTAAAATTTGTCCAATAAGCTGATTTTGCGAATTTGGCATTGATATAGCAAGCACATTCCCATTCGATAATGAAACTAGATTGGCCGGAGAATAGTAATTAATTGAATTATTTGACAACGCAATGTTTGCAATTTTTTGAGAACAGTCAGCAGAAATAACAGATCCAAATATATTACCATATCCGTCATTCCATGACGCAAATGAATGGGAATCATTAAAAACAGCTAACGATGTTGCATCTTCTGCTTTGGGAAATAACAAAGGTTTACTCAATAGAGCACCACCTTCCCCTACCATGCGCACGTAGCCATTATAATTATCATTCCATGAGACCAAAATATTTCCATCGTGCCGAGTGGCCACATATGGCGAGTATAACTGGTCTGTGGTTTGATCATTAACCATAAATTCAGTGCCTACTTGTGCACCAACCGCTTGCGCCTGTAAAAAGAGAGATGCTGTTATTATTTTGCCCATATTTCGTGTGACACTGCGAATGCAGTTATGATAGACGATGATGCCCTTCTTTATAATGGAACGATCGCGCGCCATGTCGTTGGCTTGAAGTACCCCAGAAAACAAAAAGGGAAACAAGAGATAGGCCGAAATTCCACGCACCTTTGTAATAATAATGTTCATTGATGGGCGATCCTTTTGTTGAGTTACACAATCAATATATGACAGACTTGCAAGATTGCAAACCATCATGCCTGAATTTGTATCGCAACAGATTCACCAAAAAGCTCTGCTCAATCCAAATTACCTTTATCAAAAGACTATCGATGCGTGTTCTTATTCAATGCGATGGCCATGCTGCGGAAACATTAAACGCAAATCGAGAAAGAACAAAATCAGATTCTTCAAATAAGGTATGTTCTATGGCAAATCAATCTCAACATTTCATTGGATTTATATTGTAAAGACGATACTATGTTGGTCCATGTATTAAACAACATGGAAACATCATGAAACGACTCTTATCCTTCTTAAATCCAAAACATCTTTTTTCTTTGCTATTTGCTCTTGACGCGTTCCTTTGCCGAACGATCTATTCGTTTGCCATGGCCATATTGGCGCCTGCTGTGCTCCCTACGCTGGGGAAGGCGGCAGGAGCTCTTACAGCCTTGTTATTAACGGGTTGGATAGGTTATAAGATCGCGACCCCAAAAACCCATCCCGTTTCGCCAAAAATTACGGAAGGCAAGCCGCACAACCATATTCCAGGGCCAACCTCGGGCAATCATTCACCACCAATCAGCGGCTGGCCAACGACATCATACAATGATGAATCACGCAAGCTCTCTGAAGTAGAAAAGCAGATCTTTGATGCGTTGCCGACGGTGGATCGCCAATCGCCACAAGCGTGGCAATCAGCGGTAAAAAGGGCAGTAGACGAGCGGGTGCAAAGGCTTGATAACAAATCGTTATTTACCGTCCGCCCAAACGGGCAGCTTGAGATTACGCAAGCTGTTGTAGAGCTCCTTGATTTGGTTGCCGTAAACCCTGATCAAGCGGTGCGCGATGTGTTACATCATTTTATGCATTGGAATGGCAGCACAGCTCGCACAAGCAAATGCTTTGACGCTATCTTATATGAAGCGCTTCAAAAAGTTCAGTTTAAGGAGGGTTACAGCGCTGCAGAGTTGGTTTTATCATCCAACATGCCATATGCAGAAGACTGTGTGTATGGCAAAAAGGGCTGGTTTAATGACTCAGTATTCAAAGCCTGTGCAAATTGTCGAAAGGCAGTTGCTGAAGCATTATCGATTGCCACTGAGAAAATTGATACCTACGTGGCAAGCATTCGCAGCATCATTGCAGCGCGTAATGCAAATGACCCACGCTTAATTAAATTGCCATCAAAG
>DAIDHG010000078.1 GCA_027452085.1 bacterium | reverse complement strand
TAACAGCTAGAAAGTAGAGCTCCTTGCTTTAAAATGCAAGCCTAGACGGATCTTTCATTCATTTGCGGAAGTCCTGTTTGATTTACATTGCGCGATTGCTTATCTTTTTGCTCAGCCAACCTCGTGTGCGAACTGTATCTACCCTCGAGATCAATGGGCACCCGGGCAATCCAATTGAGAAACTATAGTCATCATGAGGTGCGCAGCAATCTAAATTCAAGGCTTGCCCAGATGCATATGCTCAGCAGTGCTGCAAAGAAACACCATACTGACGTAAATGCGTATGCCCAAGATGCATAAGCGATAGCCATAGCGGCGACAATAATGCCCCCAAAGAGATTGAGTAGTTTGTGGCTGCTTATAAACCATGAAAGTATGGTGGGGAATAGATACACAATAAGCATCAGATTTTTTGCCCATACCGGCAGGGCGATATCATAGGCAATGGAATGGTGCGCAACTGCCGCTTGAACCGGGAATCCAAATATTACGACTGCAGCTGCAAATGCATATAGATGACCGATGATGCCTAAGGCTTTCAGAAATTTTTGCCTGATTTTATTCGGTTCCAGAGCTCCTACGGCGAGTGGCACCCATATTGGCCAAACCACGAACGCATAAACGAGAAAAAGTCGTGCAAAATATATTGCAGCATTGTATGAACTTTCAAGAGTGATCCATACCATGCCTTCCATAGTTTGCTGCATTGCAAAGAGCAGTGGAATAAGGGCATATGGTTTTTGTTCACGAGACGCAATAAATAAACTTCGAGAGCCTACAAACGAAAGAATGCCAGCAGTTGTAAAGCTTGCAGTTGCTGAAAAACACATCTTTTCTCCTTTTTACACAAAATACTTGACGTGACCTTACATTATCATGGTAGCCTATTTACTAGTATGTAAACAAGAATGCTTCTAAAAAAAGGGCGTCAACGATGGTGAAGAGTAAATCTATGACCAAAAGAACCCCAAAAAAAACAGCAAGCCGTACGAGTGCAAAAAAGCAGCCAAAAAATTCATTGAGTACCTATCGTAAAAAACGGCATTTCAACAAAACTTCCGAGCCATACAAAACGCCACGCAGTTCTTCTGTGCAAAAGGCAAAACACCCAATTTTTGTCGTGCAAAAACATGATGCCTCCCATCTCCATTATGATTTTCGTCTTGAATATCGCGGCGTGCTGAAATCATGGGCAGTGCCCAAAGGAATCCCTACAAAATTAGGCGTAAAACATTTAGCAGCACCGACCGAAGATCATCCGCTAGAATGGGCCAACTTTTCTGGCACGATTCCAGAAGGTGAATACGGTGCAGGAACGGTGGAGATTTGGGATCACGGCGTATACCAAAATATTAAAGAAATGAATGGTAAGCCGGTATCGATGGGCAAATGTTTGGAAATGGGGCGCATAGAAGTATGGCTCGAGGGTAAAAGGCTTAAAGGCGGTTATGCATTAATTCGTGCTCAGCGGCCTGATGTGGCGCACGGTGAAAAGGAATACTGGCTTATATTAAAAATGAGAACGCCGAAGGCCCGTTCTAAGCTCAAAGGGTGAGTATGCCAATAAAAAAAATGTTGAAGAAGCCAAAGGGTTCACCTGAACAGCTTCATATTGGACGTCATATGGTAGAAGTTACTCACCAGGCCCGTATCTGGTTTCCAAAAGATGGGTATACCAAGGGCGATATCGTCCATTATTATGCAGATATAGCACCAATCATGTTGCCCTACCTGAAAAATAGGGCAGTGACTATGTTGCGTTACCCTGACGGTATACATGGTGAACATTGGTTTCATAAAGAAACACCCGACTATTTTCCTGCCTACATTAAACGTGTTGCGGCACAAAAGGAGGGTGGCGTGGTACATCAGCCCGTATGTAATAATGAAGCGGCAATTGTCTATCTGGCCAATCAGGGCTGCCTGATTTTCCATATTTGGCTGAGCAAAATCACCAAGCTTAATTATCCCGATCGCTTGATCATTGATTTAGATCCTTCTGGTCGATTTAAAATGTGTGACCCAAAGGCATTTGCTGAGGTGCGTGCGGTTGCCCTTGATCTGAAAGATTTGTTAGAAGATCTTGGGCTCCACCCATTTCCTATGCTTACAGGTTCTCGCGGTATGCATGTGGTATGTCCGTTGAAGCCAACAAAAACATTTGATGAGGTACGCCGTTTTGCGCACGATCTTGCCGTCTATGTTGCTCAAGCGAATCCAACGTTATTAACTACCGAAGTTCGCAAAGAAAAACGGGGGCACAGAATTTTTCTTGATATTGCCCGCAATTCATATGCTGCAACTGGCGTAGCTCCATATTCAGTGCGTGCCTATGATGGTGCTCCGGTTGCTGCACCCATTTATTGGGAAGATGTTCAACAGGATAGCAAGCTTATGTCTCAGAGATATACTATTACGACAATCTTTGATCGCTTAAAGTCTGAAGGAGATGCATGGAAGGATATTAATAAACATGCAACGTCTATCAGTTCAGCGCAAAAAAAGTTTATGCGACTTATTCGTTAACGAGGATATGTACTATGATATCTCGGGTGTTGATATTGGTATTTACTAGTAGCCATGCGATTGCTACGTCACAATCAGCCGCATTCTCAAGGCAATGTGCGTCTCAAAATCTGGCTCTGTTTGCCGATGAAAGTTGCAGCCTGGGATATCTGTATAAGCTGTATGCAATAGCAAAACATGAATCAGATGAATTTTCTCGTACCGCAATTGAAGCAGCATTACAACTCCCTACTCAATTGACCTGCCGCAATGTTTATGACTATATTGAGCTGGCATATATTACGAAACTCAGTGGATTGTCATTGAATATGTTGCTTGCAAAAATAGTTGTCCTTTATCAAAACGAAACAGCGGAAGCAATGCACCAGCAAGCCAGCAAACAGAGTATGAAGCTTTTTTCATGTTTTACCGGTTCTACAAAAGTTGAAAAACGAGTTGTTCCCTTGCCCGCTTTAAATATAGAAAGTATACCGCAAGAGTTTCGTGTGCCGCTGGCAAAAATACATTTTCTTATGACAGGCAAATATCTACCTGTTGCGTATCGGGGACAAGTAGAACCTCTCTATTCATTTTCCATACACGATCTTTATGAATGGCATCGATTACCACATGAAGAGGCAGAACTGGAAAACAATGTGATAGATTTGACGGGATTTAAATTACATTCACTGGCAGGGTTGGAACGTCTTAATTATCTGCAAAAATCAGTAACATTACGAATTTCTAAAGCACTTTTGCA
>DAIDHG010000077.1 GCA_027452085.1 bacterium | reverse complement strand
AGATGTTGTTTGCTCATCATCTGGTTCTGTTTTTTCTTGAACAGCATCATTTAAATCAAGGAAAGATATTGCCGTGGTCGGACCTCTGGAAGAATCTGGATTAATCACTATTCCATGCGATGATTCTGGCGAGCTTGGCGGACTGGTTTTGGTGGAATCATCATCAGAATCAAGCTGCGGGCACTCGCTTGATTGCGATGATGATTCGCCGTACGGCGAATAACTTTCGAGCTGCGAGCTTGGCGAGCTACGCGATGAAGAATGATATTCTTCACCACTGAACGACGCACCCATTTCTGTATCAGAATCGGGATTTGTTGAAAATATTTCCGGAAATAAGAGCTGCGAAAGTGATAATGAGTTGTTGTCAGGTGCCCAACTCATTTCAGGATAGATGGTTTCGTAATCGGTACCGTGTGCGCTTATGAGTGCAAGTTCTGCAAAATATTTGCTTTGTCGGGAGGAAATCTGACCAATGAGGTCAGCTTCTTTTGCCTGGCGTGAATACTCGAGCTCCATGTAAGCAACGGCTCGTTTTGTAAGTAAATCTTTAAATGCCGCATGGGTGTTACTCAAGTTGGGGCTGTTGAGCCGTTTTAAGCAGAGCATATGAAGTCGCATCACCTGGAGCACCTGGTCGTCAAGAGCCACTATTTGTTCAAAACTGTCGGCAATCTGCTGAGGCTTACCCTTGAGTACGAATGGATCAAGCAATGGCAATAGAAGCTCGATCTCCAGGAATTGTATGGTGGGGGCTTTTAAAGAGAGACCGTGTGTAGCTAGCAGATGAAGATACATGCCGTAGGCTTTTTCCAGGTAGCGGGCTTTCTCAAATATGAGATCGATACAATCGTTTTCTCCGTTGGCCCATCGTTGTGCTAAATCTTCGTTGGTCAACACCGCAGCTAAGTTGTCAATTGGGTTTTCTTGCGGCCAAAGGCATGTGGCCATATTAAGTGCAATTGCATAGGGGCGAAATTTGGCTGCACAGGGCATAACAATATTCTTTATGTGCATCATTTTTTGAGAAAGTTGGTTGAGCCCGTCTATTGCATCTATTGCACACTCAGTGCGCACAGATGTCTCTTGTTCTGGATCTTGTGTGCTGTCGGTAGCGATATGTCGCAGGCACGATGTGAGCCGATTAAACTCATTCTGTAAGTACGGGAGTTTAGTGAGCAAAGCGAACTTTTGGGTGGGGATGATTCCTGAATGGGTTTCGTTAAAAAAACGTTGACCGTCATTGATCTCTTGGAAATATAATTTGCTGAAAGAAAGTAACGCATGAAAGGGATTTTCCGCTTGGTTGCACGCGCAGCTTGCCAGTCGATGCAACAAATCTGAACTAGACTTTTGATGGCTTTGTACGGCAGTTAAGCAGATTTTACGTTTTTTGGATGTATCAATTTTCAGAGAAGACGAGGAGGTACTGCTGCCCTTAATAAAAGTGCACGCGGTCAGGAAAACGAGTGAGAGTGACCGATGATGATAACTTAACATTGATGATCCAGTATTATGTACACGTTTTTGTTTAAGAGTGACTGGTACGATACCATAACTGTGCCATAATGCCAATCCGATGAATTTTCTGTCAATAGTTTTTAGTTAAATATGTATAGAAGTGCCTTCGTAAGGGTATAATCTTGTTTCAGTATTAAAATTACCCCAGCAACTTTAAAATCATATGATTCGAGAGTAAACGCACTGGAATTTGAATAGCAAAAAATTATCACTCTTCATTGCGTATCGAGCTGTGCTTTTTTTTCATAAAATAAGATCAATTTTCTTTTTCGTGCGCCAACGGTGTAGGGATATTCGTCGGCAAGATAGCTTTTCTCCGTTGTCGTTGGCTGCCATTCTTTGCTAGCCCAATATACTAATTGTGCCTTGTTGTAGGGGCTTGCTGGTTTGAACATGCGGAGTAATTCTGCGGGCTCGACTGCAGCGCGGGTAACAAATGTATCAATCGGGTAATGCGTTTTGCGCAAAAAAGTGCGCCAATCGAGATCGCATATTTCTATATTAGTGAGCCCAAGCTCCGCAATAACTTCCTGGAGAAATTCGATGCGTTTGTGTGTTACTTCAATTAATACCATCTTGAGATGTGGCTGCTTAATTTTGAGCGGTAATGCAGGAAAACCGGCGCCGGTTCCGATATCGGCAAGCATCTGAATAGACGACAGGTCGGTGAACTTATCCAACACCAGCGAATCAAGGAAATGATAATCCAAGATGTTGTCTGGCTCGGTTATGGCGGTTAAATCAATTTCATTGTTTCTTTTTAACAATAAATCAAGATATGTTTTGAATTGCTCGACCTGCTTTTCGGTCAAATCTGCTTGTTTTTGAAACTGCTGCCAACGATTGGGAGCTAAAATTGTTGTCATATTCGAAATCTTTCAAGAAAAACTCTAGCATGTAGCCACCGGATTTTTGTATAGTGAGCTGGGTAAAAGGATAGTAATGAATTGGGTTTTTGGCCAACCCATACCGTTGGAGCGTATGATGAAGCGAATTGTAGCATGCCTAACATTTTTCTTATGTGCGCAGCTGGTTGCCCAGCATCGCATAATATTCTTTTTGCGCTCCTACCCCATTTTGGCAGAACATATTGATGAGTCGCGGCTGCTTACCGAATCACCTTCAAAAGCAATTCAACAGATTTTGCAAACAAACCTACCATCGCATCCGGTCGGTGGTGTGTTTGCTACCTACGCTGGTTTTGTTGAGGCATCATCACCGTACGATGGTGGGGTAGTCTTTCCGCGTAAGCATGCAAAGCCTTTGTTTCATTTTGTTGTTACCAAGCAGATTGAACCGATACTTATGCTTGGACGGACTGTCCATCACTGGGAAGAATTGCCGAAGATTGAAGCGAAGGTCTACCGTATTGAGCAACTACAGGACAGTGAAACAAAACTCTATTACTGGCAGGTTACCCAGGAGGAGCTGCCAGACAATAAGATTCCATTAAATGCGATTGTCTTATTTGCAAATCCACATGACGTGCATATTCCCCAAGGTATTTCACTGACATCGGATAGCCCACAACTGCAACTGCCCGATATCTATATCAATGAAGATTATGAACCAGTCAAGGCGGCGCTTCGTGTGCTGCAGGTAAACCACTTCTTTAGATTAATTACTCCCATCTATAAGTCGGGTAATCCCACGACATGGGAAGCACAGGTTATTGAGCAGTAGCATAAAAGTTTGCTCTAATGGATAGACTGACATCAGACAACAAAAAAGGGCTGCATATGCAGCCCTTTAAAAGTAACTCAACATGAGTAACTTATTTTTTCTTTTTAGCAGCAACCTTTTCATTGCGAGCGCTCAAAGCGTATTCATCTTCCTCAGGCGATTCTTGAGAAAGAAGCTCATAAGCGATTGCCGCAACGATTGGGCCGACAAGTGCGTAGCCAGTT
>DAIDHG010000076.1 GCA_027452085.1 bacterium | reverse complement strand
CAACGGTGCGCAACTGCGCATGCAAGTAGATCAATTTGGCGATACACCGCTCATGCTGGCTGTGCGCACCTTTGGTTATGCGCTTAAAGCTCAAGCGGAAGAGCAACAGAATCGATTGTCCAAAATAGGCGGTTTGGCATCGGGTTTGATCATTTCACAGCTGCTGTTTGCTCAAGGCATGAAGCTTGTTCCCGATAGATGGCAAACATGGGCAAATGTTTTTAGCTTGGGAGCAATCGCTTTGCCTGTGCTGAGCTTTATAAAAAAATCGTATAAGCCGAAGGTGACTACTCAACGCGCGGCGCGCATTATTGTGATGTTGCTGCAGCGTGATGTGCAATCAGAGTTGCGCAATTACGAATGTCTCACCCCAAAAGATATTCTTGAAGCCTTTTATCCGATAGCAAAATCCGTGCAAAGCGATGAATGGTTTACCTTGCAAAGAATTTTTGCACAAATCAGCTAAAGCCGTGAATCAATTCTCTTAATATCGTGTATACTGCATCCTCTTTTATACAACTTTTTTGCGCACACGGTTTAAGAATATGAGTGAAAAAAAGATCGATCTTTCGCCCTTTACCCCCGATAAAATACGTAACTTTGCCATCATCGCCCATATTGATCATGGCAAATCAACGCTCTCGGATCGTTTATTAGAAATCACTGGCACGATATCGACGCGAGAAAAGGCCGAGCAATTTTTGGATAAGCTGCAAGTAGAAAAGGAGCGAGGCATCACCGTCAAGGCGCAATCGGCCTCTATGTTTTATGAATATAATGGAAGCACCTACCTGCTGAATTTGATTGATACTCCCGGCCACGTGGATTTTTCATATGAAGTTTCACGTTCGCTGTACGCCTGCCAGGGCGCAGCGCTGTTGGTTGATGCCACACAAGGGGTGCAGGCGCAAACCATGGCAAACTTCTATCTCGCCTTTGAGCAAGATCTCACTATCATCCCGGTGATTAATAAAGTGGACATGATGGCGGCAGATACGCCACGTGTCGCAAAAGAATTAAATACTTTATTTGATTTTCAAGAAAAGGAGCTGTTGCTCACCTCTGGCAAAACGGGCCTTGGTATGGCCGACTTTTTAGCCGGCATCATCAATCGCATTCCAGCGCCGGCTGGTACACGCGAAGAACCTTTCAAGGCGCTACTCTTTGATTCATGGTATGACGATTATCGCGGGGTAGTTTGTTTGATTGCTCTCAAAGATGGTGTATTGCGCAAGGGCGATAACGTGAGTTTGGCCGGCGTGAATGCTACGTATGAAGTGCTTGAGCTCGGGCTCATGTACCCTGAGATGACACCAACCGATGTGCTGTATGCAGGCCAAGTAGGTTACGTGATCACGGGAATGAAGACGGTGCGAGAAGCACGCGTTGGCGATACGATGTATCACGCCAAGAAAAAGGTGTTACCATTTCCTGGATTTAAACCTGCCAAGCCAATGGTATTTGCTGGTATTTTTCCTGTTGAGAATACAGAATTTGGCTTGCTGGCCGATGCCATTGAAAAATTAACTTTGAATGATGCCAGCGTTACGGTCGAAAAAAAATCATCAGCAGCGCTTGGCCTTGGATTTCGTTGTGGCTTTTTGGGTTTATTGCATATGGATGTATTCAAGCAGCGCTTAGAGCAGGAATACAATCTCGATGTTATTGCTACAGCACCGAGCGTTCGTTACCAAATTAAGATGACCAATGGTGATCTGGTTGATTGCGAAAACCCGTCTGATTTTCCAGATCCGGCCCGCATTGAAGAGGTGCGAGAGCCAATGATTAATGGCACCATGATTTTGCCAAAAGCCTATCTTGGTAGCATCCTCAAATTATGCGAAGAAAAACGAGGCACGCAAATAGATATGCGGTTCTTGGAAGCTGATCGTCTTATTTTAAAATATTCATTACCGCTCAATGAAGTGGCCACCGATTTTTACGACGAGCTCAAATCATTATCGGCCGGCTATGCAAGCTTTGATTATGAAGAGTCAGGCTATGTGCCGAGTGATCTGGTAAAGATGGATATTTTGCTGAATGGCAAACCGGTTGATGCGCTTGCCTTCATTGTGCATGAAGAAAAAGCCTACTATGTTGGGAAAGAGATCGTGGCCAAACTACGCACGGTGATTCCACGCCAGCTTTTTGAAGTGGCCATTCAAGCAGCTATCGGTGCAAAAATTATTGCGCGCGAAACCGTTTCAGCCTTACGCAAGAACGTGACGGCAAAATGTTATGGCGGTGATATCACGCGTAAGCGCAAACTTCTTGAAAAACAAAAAGAAGGAAAAAAGCGCATGAAGCAGGTCGGTTCGGTGGAAGTGCCACAAGAAGCATTCTTGAGTATTTTAAAGAAGTAATCAACGTTTAATGCTGACCAGATGTTCAATTGTTTGCGCTTTGCGATAGCTATATTGCTGCAACCACAATGATGTGCTACCGTTAGCCAAATGAATGATATAAAAGAGGAAGGCCATGCAAGCTAGTCAGGTATCACAAACGCTGCACAAACAAGAAGATATTGTATTCTCTGGCAACGTTTTTATTTTTTACGCCTTTGATATCGGCGAAGATATTAATCTTGATGCGATTCGCCAATCTGGCATGGTGACGCCCGTGCCGGTTACTTTGCCCAAATATTTTAAAAATTATCACGCACCACTTTCGATCGAATTGCCACAACCAAACCCTGGCTCTCGGTGCGTAAGCGCAAAAATCCATCACTTTGGCGCCTTTTCCTTGACCTATCAGATACCTTTTACTAGCACGCTTGAATCAGTGCGCAAACGCATCAATGGCATGGATACAACCTTCCGTCGACAAAGCGCGAGCGATGCAGCAAGCATATATCGCAAGGTAAAAGATTATATTAAGCAGGCTCATTTCTTCCATCTTCGATCATCCTATTTGGTAATACAAGTTGATCCTGCGCCCGATTTAATTTCTGTGGTTGATCTAAAAACGAAATATGGCAGCAGCATTGCTTCCATGCTGCGCTTTGAAACTGAATCTCTCAGTGAGTTTCAAAAGAACGATATTCTAGATTCAGCGACCGGCTATTATCGTGGTGATTTAATCATCATCGATACTGAAGCTGCCTTTGTGTATGATGCAGAATATTACGAGATCTTGGATCTATTTGAGTTTTCAAATTTGCACAAACTTGAGCTGAGCTACTTTGATCGGGTATTGGATCAGCAGCTCAATATGGTCTATGAAAAAAGGGCGATCACTCCAGTGTGGACCGACTATCTTCCCTTTATTAGTGTGAGTGACCCCATTGGCGATCTGGGGAGACTCCGCGCCGATATTTCGGTGATTGCGGAGCGGCTTGAAAGCAGTATTAAATTTGCCGGCGAACCGTACTTTACCGAAATCTATGCGCTATTAGCTGATAAATTGGATTTGCGCAGCTTAAAGGAAAGTATTGAAA
>DAIDHG010000075.1 GCA_027452085.1 bacterium | reverse complement strand
CAAAGATTTCTTAATCAGAAATGAAATTATCCCAATCGAACTCGAAGAAGATTTTCTTACGGTGGCAGCCTCTCACCCTGACAATGAAAATTTACTTTCAGGTATTGGCCGCTATGTTAATACCGATGTCGAGTTTCAAGTGGCGCTCGCGCAAGATATTATTGATGCTGTCGAGCAATATTATGATCGTTCGTTAACTGATGAAGTTGAAGTAGCAAAGCTTGAACGTGATGTGGATGAAGAGCGCCATGAACGTGAAGAGTTTGAGCGCGAAGGCGAATTTTACGAAGAAGAAGAATAGAAAAAAGAGAATAATTGGTACGTAGTATGAAGAAAGCAGCTTTTGTCATTGACTCTTTAGCATCCGTCACGCGCGTGACATCTAAAACGAACGAATTTGAATCTGCAGAATCACAAATTGATGTGGTGGTTGCGGCAGACAATATTATTAATAAAGCGATAGCGCAGCATGCCTCTGACATCCATCTTGAATCAATGCCCGATGGTTTACGTGTGCGATATCGCCTTGATGGGGTATTGTATGATCAACCTAAAGTGCCGGCGCAATATGCGTCGCAGTTGATCTCTCGCATCAAAGTACTTTCCTCATTAAATACCGCAGAGCGACGGGCGCCACAGGATGGTAAATTTTGTCGGAATTATAACAATGCAATTGTTGATATTCGTGTTTCAACATTTCCGACCATCTCTGGCGAAAAAATGGTGTTACGTGTGCTGGATCGGAGCCAAAATAGAATTGATGTTGATCAGCTCGGGTTGCCAATTGATATGCTTGCCCAATTCCATCGGCTGATATCTAAATCGAGTGGTTTTATCTTAGTCACCGGCCCAACAGGATCTGGTAAAACGACCACCCTATACGCGGCTCTTGCCGAGCTCGCTGCCCCAGAAAAACATATCGTAACCTTAGAAGATCCTGCAGAATATATGATCGAAGGGATCACACAGGGCCAAATTCATCCCGAGGCTGGCTTTACCTTTGAACGAGGCATACGCGCCATGCTTCGCCAAGATCCGGATGTGGTCATGATTGGTGAAATTCGCGATAAACAAACCGCGCACATTGCGATCGAAGCCGCACTTACTGGCCATTTGGTATTAAGCACATTGCATACAACCGATGCGCCCGGTGCCATCATGCGTTTAATGGATATGGGCATTGAGCCCTTTTTAATAAACGCCGCTGTAACGGGCGTCATTGCCCAGCGTTTGGCCAGAAAAATTTGCCGCTCATGCCGCACAGCCGCTGAGCCTACCCAGGAAGAGGATGCGCTACTCAAGCGTATTGGTATGCCATCAATTACGTTATACAAAGGGACGGGGTGTGATGCTTGTTTTGGTCTTGGGTATAAGGGAAGAATCGGCATCTTTGAGCTGCTTGAAGTAAGCCCACCGTTACGTGATTTAATTGTCCAGCAGCCTCACTTTGATAGTATCTACCAGCAGGTGATGAAGGATGGTATGCAAACATTATTGCTTGATGCGTGCTTGAAAGTGAAAGAGGGTATCATCACGCTGCAAGAACTAGCCCGCATTTTGCTCTAAGCGTAATGTTCAGTCTGTACCGCTCGTCCCGAGTGTTTCGTGCATCGAAATGTATCGAGGGATACAAGAATTAGCTCGGATTTTACTTTAAATAGCACTTACAGTTGGCGTCGAATGGGCTTAGCGCTTGAAAGCCCTCTGCCCATTGCATGCGCGGCAACATACAAATGGAGCATCATATAGCTATTGGTTGGTATTTTTTTCTCATCCAATGCCAACAATGATCGGTAATGCTCGGTATCAATAATTACTAACTTATTGGTACCGCGTTCTATATGGTAGTTCTTGATATTTGGATCGATCTCGAAGTTAAGTCGTTGACACAGATCCAAAATCTTACAACGATATTTAGTGCGCATGTATGATAATGAATAATCGGTATCAATGCGGTCGGCAACTATGGCATAGGTGCACGGCAGCTTCATTGAATATACCTTGCCATCTTGTGGGCCATTGAAATGTTTACCCGTCAACGTCATCGTTGGCCCAGAGGTTGGTACCCAATACCATTTGCGAGGGAAATCCAAGGCAACCGGTAGATCAAGGTTCTTAATTTTTTCTTTGGTGCGTTCCAGGTTCTTTATTCGGGTAAATCCTGCCAGATATCGGTTAGCACCGCCAGATAGCCGTGACATGGCAGCATGCTGCATCCCTTTTGCCTTAACATCTAAAATGGTAGCAGGGTTTTCGGTGAAAATTTTTACCACGAATGAATGATGTTTTGATTTAAGTACGATCAGACCAGCAAATTTTTGCCAATTAAATTCCTTATCTTTTAAAATCGTAAAATGGGTAAGCTTTTTATTGCCGCTACGCAACTCAGCGATCGTTTGTTCGATTTCTTTACCCAACTGATCTCCCTGAACTGATGATTTGCCGTCGCGGCTCACAATCGTATCGGTCGGGAGCATATGATCTTTAAAGTCTGGCGCAAACATGGAAAATATATAGGGCTTGAAGTAGCGCGCCTTTGACACATACTCCTCAGTTGCATTATTTGTCCAGCGAACCGCAATCTCAGGCATGCCTTGACGCTTACGGGTTGTACGGGCTTCGGCAAAAGTCGGCGCCAGTACATATAGAAAAGAAATAAATATTGTATGAATCTTAAACTTCATATGGATGCCTTGTCTAAAGTGCAATTACTATCTTCATCATACTAAAAGATGACAATTACAAATTGCAATGGTTGGCGAAATATAAAATATTGTTTTGATATAACCAATGCTTTGGGGAATCGGGCAAATTGCCTTACAGGCGTTATATGCAGACCCCAACGAATGATGGCCACACCAATGATAGAAAGAGCTGGTTTGGCGGCTTGACCACATGAAATTAATGATATTTATGCTAAAATGGGGGTCAGGTGAAATATTTTATGTTGCTATCAGCTACAAACTTAACAGTTTCCATACATAACCAAATTGTCATTGATAATGCGAGCTTTCAAATTTTTGCTGGCACGATCGTTGCGCTTATGGGTGCTAATGGTTCTGGTAAGTCTACCTTAGCATATGCCTTAGCAGGGCATCCGCTGTATAAGGTTGAGCATGGTGCCATCATCTTTAATGGCAATGACATAACGAATTTGGAGCCTGATGCGCGGGCTCGGGCTGGGCTGTATTTGGTGATGCAGCAGCCTCCTGAGATCCCCGGTGTGCCGGTGCTGACATTTTTGCACGAATCCTATCGAGCCTTAAAGGGAGAGATAGCAATTGAAGAGCTGAGAAAGAAATCAGTGGCAGCTCTTGAAGCGGTTGGTTTATCGCAATCTTTCCTTGACCGGTCTTTGCATGAGGGCTTTTCGGGGGGAGAAAAAAAGCGGTTTGAGGCGGCGCAGCTTCTCTTGTTTGCCCCAAAGTTTGCCGTTATAGATGAGATTGATGCGGGGCTCGATGCACTGGCTTTTGATGCCGTT
>DAIDHG010000074.1 GCA_027452085.1 bacterium | reverse complement strand
AGGCTTTACCAACAAATTGTTCCCAAATGCTTGGGCTCGCAATCTGTATCCATTCTATTTTGCCTTCTATGGCCGCATGTTTACGTAGCCATGTTTCGGCGGTTGAGAAAGATCCCAGCTCGTCAATGAGACCTAGCTTTAATGCGTGAGCGCCAATAAATAACTTTCCATCAGCCCACGTGTTTACATCCTTGAGCGATAATTTTGGTCTGCGTGATGCGACAGAGGCAGTAAACTGCTCATAGGTTTGGCGAGTGAGCTCTTCGAGCATTTTGCGTTGCTCAGGTGTTGAACCAGCAAACGGATCGCCCGCTGTCTTATATTCACCCGTGGCAACAGGTGTGTAATGAACCTTATACTGTTCGAGCAAATCTTTAATGCTAAATGCACGGATGACAACACCAATGCTACCAATTTGTGCAACGGGGGATGCAATGATATGATCGGCCGCACACGCCACCCAATAGGCGCCACTCGCGCACATATTTTCAACCAGCGCAAGCACCGGCTTTGGATGATCTTTCTTTAATTGCAAAATTTCATCAAATAACACTTGAGCAGAGCCTGAAACAGCACCGGGCGATTCAATCTTAAGCACGATGGCCTTGATCTCTTTATCGATAAAATATTTTTTGAGTTGCTTAACGTACGGGCCAGAATCATCAATGGCCTCATCAATATCAACCCAGGCTATATTTGTGCGTGTTTCAGCGGCCCGCGTAAAACTGGTCCAAAGTTGTTGCACAATCGGTGGGGCGATAACAAGAATAAGAACTATATAGAAAATGTTGCGTAAAATATCTGAAAATGTGGTTTTTTGACGCTGCTCAGCCATGAGAACTCTCCAATCGCTTAAAACTATGATTGCATAGTACGCGATAAAAATGGTGAGCGCAAGATTGTGTAAAAAGTTGGCGTAAACATGAAATACCGCCCAAATTTTATGGTAAGAGTGCCTGATAATATACAGAGCCTCGAAAATGCTACCCTAGATTATCTTGCAATATGCGGTGCACATTTTCTAAGCTGAAAGAAAAGCTTATAAAGGAGAAGGGCATATGAAAGGTCAATTTACCGATTCAGTTCAGGATCTTATCAACCAAGCCGCCAGAATTGCCAACCAGTATCATCATGAATCGTTGAAACCGGTTCACCTGCTCGCAGCATGTCTGAACAATGATTTTTGTGTTTCTTTCTTTAATGTATTTGATATTCCTATTATACAACTGCAATTGCTTGTAGAGCATGAACTGAATGCAGTCCCACAGGTTTATGGCTCTGAACTTGCCATAAACAAATCATTGCAAGAATTTTTACAGGCTTGCAAAAAAGAAGCGGAGAGCTTAGGAGATCAGTACATAAGTCTTGAGCACCTCTTTTTGCAGTGGGTTACTACCAAGCATTTACCTGCATCTATCCGTTCATTTTTTGCCCATTACGGTTTAACCAAAAAGGAAATTCTTAAGCAAATGGAAGAAATTCGTCGTGGAAGAACGGCGGATAATGAAAATGTTGAAAATCGTTATGAAATTCTCGATAAATATTGCCAAAATATTACCGAGCAAGCTCGCGCTGGCGATCTTGATCCTGTTATTGGCCGACATGAAGAAATAAGGCGGGTGATACAAATACTTTCCCGCAGGACCAAAAACAACCCCGTTTTAGTTGGGGAGCCTGGTGTAGGAAAAACAGCTATTGTAGAAGGGGTTGCACAACGAATTGTCAATGGTGATGTGCCTGAGGGATTGCGTAATACAACCATTTATTCTCTTGATTTAGGATTGCTTATTGCGGGGGCTAAATACCAAGGTGAATTTGAAAATCGCCTCAAGGGGCTTCTGAAAGAGGTTGAGGAAAGCCGCCAAAACATTGTTCTTTTTATCGACGAGCTTCATATGCTTGTTGGGGCTGGCGCTTCTTCTAGCGGTGGCATGGACGCATCAAACTTGCTCAAGCCTGCACTTGCTCGTGGGACGTTGCATTGCATAGGTGCTACAACGCTTGCCGAATACAAAAAATATATCGAAAAAGATGCTGCCCTTGAACGCAGATTTCAAAAGGTGCTTGTTGAAGAGCCTACGGTGGAAGACACTATCTCAATTCTTCGTGGTATTCGAGAAAAATATGAGCTGCATCATGGCATACGTATTAAGGATCAGGCGCTCGTTGATGCAGCGGTACTTTCCAACAAATATATAACCGACCGATTTTTGCCAGATAAAGCCATAGATTTAATCGATGAGGCGGCATCGATGGTTAAAATGTCCATCGATTCACAACCAGAAGAAATCGATAAGCTTGATCGTACAATTAGGCAGTTGGAGATCGAACGCTTAGCACTTAAAAAAGAAACTGGCAGTGGTGTAGAGGCACGCTTAACAACTCTTGAAAAAGAGCTGGCAGAATTAAAAGAGAAGCATAAAACGCTCTACAACCAATGGCAGATACAAAAAGCTCCGCTTGAAAAAATTAATAAAATTAAGGAAGAGATCGATGAGACAAAGGTTGCTTATCAAGCAGCAGAACGACGTGATGATTATGAAAAGGCATCTGAAATAAAATACAACAAACTTGATAAGTTAGAAAAAAAGCTCAGCGCCGAACAAAATAAATTAAACGAGGTTGGCGGCTCGCTCATCAAGCAAGAGGTTGATGAGCATGATATTGCTGCCGTGCTTTCCCGCTGGACCAAAATTCCGGTCGAAAAACTGACAGCATCAGAAACCAAAAAGCTGTTAAACATGGAAACCTTGTTGAAAAATAGGGTGATTGGTCAAAACGAAGCAATCAAAAAGGTGGCACATGCTATTCAGATACATCGGGCTGGCCTTGCTGATGTAAACAGACCGATTGGGAGCTTTTTATTTTTAGGTCCCACCGGCGTTGGAAAAACCGAAGTGGCTCGTACGCTGGCCGATTTTTTGTTTAATGATCCACACCGAATGATTCGCATCGATATGTCTGAGTACATGGAAAAGCATTCCGTGGCTCGATTAATTGGTGCACCGCCAGGTTATGTGGGATATGAAGAAGGTGGACAGCTGACCGAAAAAGTTCGCCGTCATCCCTATAGCGTGGTGCTTTTTGATGAGATAGAAAAGGCGCATCCTGATGTCTTTAATATTTTCTTACAGATCCTTGATGAAGGTAAGTTAACCGATGGTCAGGGTAGAACGGTTTCATTCAAAAATTGCATAATTATCATGACCTCAAATATTGGCTCATCATTGCTTATTGCCAATGCAACCATTAATGACAGGGTTAAGGCTGAAATTGAGAAGCAGCTTCATATGCGATTTAAGCCGGAATTTTTAAATAGAATCGATGCCATTGTTTTCTTCAAAGCCCTTGATTTTGCAGACGTGGAGAAAATAGCTGTTATCCAGATAAAGGAATTAGAAAAGAAGCTTGCCGAGAAGAACATTCATACAGGACTTACGCATAAAAACCCTTAAAGATTCGTGCTGGTCGAATGAATCTTAGTGCCCAGCTGGGGTCCCTTT
>DAIDHG010000073.1 GCA_027452085.1 bacterium | reverse complement strand
TGCGCTCAGTGCGCACACCATACAACAGGGTGCGCATATACTGTTGGTGGATGATTTAATGACGACCGGTGCTACGTTAATCGAAGCTGGCAAAGCATTACAGGAATTGAAACCATCGCGAATTGATGCCGTAGTGGTAGCGCGGACATTGAAAAATTAAAATAGCTTGGTAGGCTGCTCCGCGTTTTCTCACAACTTTCACAAAAGGAAATAGCTATGCAAAAAAATCTAACACTTGGTGTGATAATAGCATCATTGTTAACCTTATCAGCCTGCGACATGAGCAAAAAGAAATCTGAAGATGGCTCCTCAGCGGCAGCGGGCCACGCAGCACCGAGCGGCGATGTGTTAGTGACGATTGGTGGCAAACCAGCTATCACCGTCAAAGAGTTTGAAGAATATTATGAGCAGATGCTTGAGCAACAACCTCAACTGAAATCATTTGCTCAATTCATGCCCGATCTCAAACAAAACGTGTTTAACTCAATGGTTGGCCAACGCTTGATTGAACATTGGGCTGAAGAGAAGAAAATCGATCAACTCAAAGATTATCAGCAAGATTATAAAAATGCCCTTGATAATATTAAGCGCGCATTAGCATTTAAATTTTTCCAACAGGAGCACCCGGTACAAGTATCAGATGCTGATGTGAAGAAATTTTACGATGAACACAAAGATACCATGTATGCTCAATCGGCAGCAGGCGTTGCGGCGGTAGGTGTTTCATTTGATTCTGAAGCAAAAGCTCGTGAATTCCTTGCCAAGGCACAAGCGCCTAAGGCTGACATTACCAAACTTGCACAAGCTCAAAATCTAGCGGCTCGTAATTTTGGTCGTGTAAACGCAAGCAGCCACCATGTTGATAAAGCATTACTAGATAAAATATTGGCTATTAACAAATTCCCTTCAGTACAATTGGTTAAGGTAAACAACACCTGGTGGGTAATTGAAGCTAAGAACAAAGAAGAAGCCAAATACTTCCCATTTGATCAAGCGAAAGAAGATGCTCGTCAAAAACTACAAGCGAAACAGATGGGCGAAATGTTTGAAAAAGAGATCAACAAACTCAAGGCTGAATATGGCGTAGTTGAAAACAAAGCCTTCTTTGAAAAGAAAGAGGCAAAGACGGAAACGGCCCAAGCCGAAGCTCAGGTATCTGAAGTTGCAGCAACCGCTGATGCTCAACCGGCAGCTAAACCAGCAGTCGTTTAAGCGTTACTAGAATTCATTCACAAAAAAAGGCACTCGATAACCGGGTGCCTTTTTTGTTATTCGAGTGTTATACTTTACGTAGTTATTTACCAAGGATCTTCTATGTTTGCACTCGTATTTTTACTATTGCTTGTCTCGCTCAACAGTTATGCTCAACAACAACAACCAGCTATCTCAGCTTCCGCCAAGAATAATGGGGCATCGACTCCCGCTCCGGTGGCAGCAAAACCAGCTGTAGCCGAAGCTAAACCTGCTGAGCAAAATAAACTTATTCCTATCGATAAAATTGTAGCAGTCGTCTATGGCCCTGAGGCAACCGAAATTGTAACACACTCAGATGTGAGACGTAGTTTGGATGGCCATAAGCAAACGTTAGATGAAGTAATTTTGCAGCGTCTGATGGTGCAGGATGCCTTAAAAATGCGCATTATGACCGATGAGAGCGCGGTTGATGATTACATTCTGAAGGTTGCCAAAAGTATTGGTGGCACCATGGATGACATTAACCAAATGTTTGAAGCTTCTGGTTTTACGCCCATCGAAGGCCGCCGAAAATTTGCCGAACTTTATGCCATCCAGCAGTTGCGAGAGTATAAAATTTTGAGCCGTGTGTTTGTGCCCGAAAAAGAGGTGGTAGCCTATTACGAAGCAAACCCTATCGTAAAACCAGCATCATATGTCATTGAGCGGGCGGTGGTAACTGCTGTAACGCCTCGCTTGGAAGAAACGCGCAAGAAAATTGATGCCTATATTGCAACGGGTCAGGGCATGCTTATTGGTTGGCATCAGTTGCCTGAAATTCAGGAATCCGATTTAGCTGAAGACAAAAAATTTATTACCAAGCTCGAAATCGGCAAAATCGCAGAACCCATTGAGTTTGGTGGCGGCTTCGAGCTGTATCGCTTGAAGGCAAAAACACCAGCGCGTGTTGAGCCGCTTGAAGATCGTTATCGTGAAATTGTGGAGATCCTGCGCCGGCCAAAAGCAGAGCAGCTATTTGAAGAGTATAAACAAGAGCTCTGGGCGAACGCCTCGATTTTGTATCTTTAAACACATCTTTTTTTTGATCTAATCACTCTTTTGTCGGTTTTTTTGCTTATAGTCTTAGATTGTCGTTATTCAAGCAAGCTTTGTAATTAGGTGATGTAGTCGATGGAGCATTGAACGCAAAAATGGCGGCGCCAGGTTATGGGTAAATCCTGTGCGGCTTGTTTATACAATTAATTCTCTACATTCATTGACTCTGCTTCTAAATCGAGTGTCTTTTGTATCAACAGCTCTTTCTGGGCAGCAAGCTCTGGTTTGGTATCAAAGTAGTTGCCCAGCAGGGTGTTAAGATCCATATTGACGTGTGCAACAGCGCGTCTTTCTCGCGGTGCGTGATGGCGAATGGGAATAATGCCAACTAAATGTTGTGCGCCTTGGCAGGCTCGTTCAACCACACCAAGATCGACTAGGTCACGTGCATTGGCTGGCACGTGATACAATATTTTGAGCACCGCCCCTTCAATATCCTGCTCTTTTAATCGCTGTACAATCTGATCGGTGTGGGCTCGTTGGGCATCAAGCTCAACCTCGAGTTGGATGAAAGGGCGCATAGGGGTGGTCATAAATTCGTAGGAAGTCGTGCGCACCCCCGTTTGCTCTGAGTTTGTTGCAGGGTGAATGGTCACCAAGCAAAATCCTTTGTCTTCTTTGCGCTCGCCAAAATCAACCCGTTCAATAGATCCGGCATACACTAATGGGATATTGCCATTTAAATTCAGATTTTGATGACGATGCAAATGGCCAAGAGCCACATAATCAAATGGTTCTATTGCTAATTGTGATGGCAGGAGCACCGGGTCATTGCCATAAATTGCCCGCTTTTCTGAACCGGAAAAGATCCCCGAGCTGACGGTTAAATGGCCCGTGAGCACAGAAGGAATAGAAGGGTCTAGTTTTTGTGCAAATTCTTGCACGATAATATTGACGGCCTGCGAAAGTTGCTGGGTGAGCTCGACGGTGGATTGCTGATGGCCAGCCAACGCAATTGTTGCCCGTGTGGGCCACGGGATGCCCACTATTTGCAGGGGGCCGTTTTTGGTTTCAATAACAATGCTGTCGGGCTTTGAAAAGAGGTAGAACCCTTTGACTGGCAGATCGCCAAAAACTGAAAGGGCATGCGCTTTGCCAAAACTTATAGGTTTATCGTGATTCCCTACCACAATCACCACCGGGATACCTGCTGCATATAACCGCAGCAAACAACGCATAAGCAATCGCTGATGGGTGGGGCTGGGCACGGCTGTTTTATAAGCGTCGCCGGCGAGCAGGAAGAAATCAACCTTACGCTCAATAGCCACATCGATGGCATAGTTCATGGCCCGATCGAAATCGAGGAGCCGGGTGTGCATGCCGGTAGCAGGATCTATGTGCCCGTAGTTTTCCATGCCGAAATGAACATCTGCAGTGTGTACGAAGGTAATTGGCATATGGGTAGACCGGTTAGAGGTTTAAGTGTGCCAATTGTTACCATGCCGCCATTTTTTGCAAGTTTTACATTTTCGCCTGAGATCCTA
>DAIDHG010000072.1 GCA_027452085.1 bacterium | reverse complement strand
GCTTAATTCCTTAAGGAAGAATGATCCTGAATTCTCTTCTTTATTAATTACACATAATACGCGACTTATTGAGGCAATTCGGCCCGATACACAGTTGCTCATAAAAAATGGCCAGATTTTGACGATACAGTAATTACAAACGACAACATTGGAAAAAACATGTTCTACTATTTATTATTTTTATTTCTGCCCCTGTTTGTTGGCGTCAATACGCATATATATGCTACCTGCTTATCGGCGGAACAAATTCAAATAAAGACTCGTCTGGCTAAGCCTATGTTGGAAGATGCCGCGACGGGCAAACTAGCCGATAAATTGCATTGGTATTTGGAACAGGGTTTATATATTGATGAGCTCGATCATGGAACTGGCGAAACAGCGCTTATGATAGCCAGCCAGAATGGACATCTTGAGCTCGTTCAACAATTACTGGCCCATCATGCTGATCCAACAATGAAGCGAAATGATGGTAAAACCATTACCCAAATTCTCAGTAAAATTGGTCGCTACCCTAATATTGTAAAATTGCTTCGTGATGAAGAGAAAAAGATACAAAAGAGGCGAAGTGCCTTTAAAGTTTGCTCTGAGCTTGAGTTTCAGATGATTCTTACAGCCTTTCATCGATCATTAACAGCAAAAGAATTAGCTGAATACATGAAAAAAGGGGCAAGCATAAACGCTCAAGATAAGTGGGGTAATAGTTTATTGATGGGTGCAATAAGACGTGGGTCACTAGAGTTTGTAGAGCTATTATTGCGCAATAAAGCTAACGTTAATCTAAAAGACGAGAAGGGTAATTCAGCTTTGCATCAAGCGATTGATTTCAAAAAATCAGACGCAGTACGCTTGTTATTAGAAAAAAATGCCGATGTTAATACAACTGACAACGAAGGCTTTACCCCGATGTTTTCGGCAGTTGATCATGGCGATCTTGATTTGATCAAAAAGTTGCAGCAAAAAGGCGCGAATATTCATGCCATAAGTTATGAAGGCAAAACGACGTTAATGGAGGCAGCACAAAGCGGTTGTCACGATGTTGCAGCCTATTTAATTGATCAAGGAGCAACCATTAATGCCATTTCAAAGGAAAATTATACCCCGCTTATGATGGCATCTGTTGGTGGCTACGCCGATATCGTTGAGCTCTTGCTTACGAAGGGCGCAAATCCGCTGATGCACAGCATATATGGTGAAACTGCATTAAGTATGGCTCAGGAGAAGTTTGGATCAAATAAGCGATTAATAAAGTTATTAAAAGATGCCATGGCCAAGAAAATCGCTGAACAAAAGATCGTGGCGACCAGAGAAGCTGAAGAGGCTTCAATGCAAAGAAAAGAGCTGTTGGTGCAACATAATGCTCAAGCGCAAAATATAGTTGCATCCATTGATTCAGCGTTGAGAGAAGATGATCTCAAAACCGTTCAAACACTACTTGATGACCTAAAATTGAAGACCATTACGGATGTTGAACTGCTCAAACGTATCACATCGATGCAGGAGCAGTATCACAAGATTGTGTCAGATGGTTTAATGGCTCGTTTTGAACAGGCAATGGAAGCATTTAAGCTGAAGCCAACCGATGCTCGATTGCAGGAGGCGCAGGCTATTATTGGTTTGCTTGAAGAACAAAAAAATCCAGCGATTAAAGAATTTATTCTTGCAGCAAAACAAAAAGTTAAGGCGATTGAGCAAGAAAGGCAGGGAACGCCAGAAGCTGAAAATCGTATGTCGCCAGCACATGAAACTGGTCGATCAACCCCGGGATCTATTGTGCCTCCCCATATGGTGATAGATCCTTATCAAACTATTGCTGCTGCACCTGAGGCATATCAATCACGAATAAAGGCGGTCATCGAACAGTTGAGCGAGAATTATACAAAGACTGATGCACAAGAGCTGGCCGGCTTTGCGGGTCTTTGGAAAAAACGTATCGGTGATTACCGTATTATCTACAAGATTTTGCCTGCGCAACAGGCGATTGGCATTGTAAATATTGCTTCGCGTTCAGAGGTGTATGAAAATGAAAATCTGCTCAGGTCTCGTGAAAAAAACTTTATTCGTTTGAATGATGCTCAAGCTCAAGAACTGGCACAAGAGGCAGAGGAATTATTGAAAACTCATCGCGCTGACGATGCCCATCGTTCGGCAGCTTTATTGAAGTTATATTGTTGGCTCAATAAAGAAACTCCTCACCATAAGGTAAAAGCATTGCTTTGCCCAGAGCAGATGCCGATGAGCAGTGCGCTCGTACAAGCGCAAGAACAAAAAGAGTTCAACGATCGTGCTGACCAAGCGCTGCAGCGGTTACATTCTTGCCGGCAATAGCAGCTACCGTAATTAACCTTTTAATAGTCTGCGCTTGGTATACAATACCGAAATCTTCTTTTCCGTTTCATGGGCTTGAATAACAGGGCACGCGTGCAAAAATATGGTAGAGCATAACAATAATGCCGAGTCAGCCTATTTCAAGATACCAAACGGTCTTACACAAGAGATTGTTATCGAAATTAGCAGGCAAAAAAATGAGCCAGCATGGATGTTGGAATTTCGTTTGCGTGCCTTGGAAATATTTGAGCATAGCCCCATGCCTTCATGGGGCGCCGATTTAAAAGATCTCAATATCCAAGACCTTTGTTACTACCTCAAACCAATACAGCAATCATCCCGCTCATGGGACGATGTGCCTACTGATATAAAAACTACCTTTGATCAATTGGGGATTCCACAGGCTGAACAGCGTTATTTAGCCGGCGTGGGGGCGCAATATGAGTCTGAGATTATTTATAAGCGGTTAAAAGAAGAATGGGTGGCCAAAGGGGTCATATTTGTTGATACTGATCAAGGGTTGGCCCAGTATCCGGAACTTTTCAAGAAATATTTTGCCACTGTTATACCACCGGATGATAATAAATTCGCGGCGCTAAACAGTGCCGTATGGTCTGGTGGTTCTTTTGTGTACATTCCGCCCGGTGTTCAGGTGGATATGCCGCTACAGGCCTATTTTAGAATTAATGCCCAGCGTATGGGGCAATTTGAACGCACTCTTATTATTGCCGACGAAGGATCTTCAGTGCATTACGTCGAGGGTTGCTCAGCCCCCCTGCATTCTTCAGCTTCATTACACAGCGCGGTGGTAGAGCTGGTGGCACTACCCGGATCCTATATCCGCTATACCACCATCCAAAACTGGTCCAATAACGTGTACAATTTAGTCACGAAACGAGCTTTGGCGTTTCGCAACGCACAAGTGGCATGGGTTGATGGCAACTTTGGCAGCAAAGTGACCATGAAATATCCGGCAGTTATTTTGAAAGAGCCAGGCGCAAAGGCGGAAATCATATCGATTGCCTGCGCTAACGCCGGCCAACATCAAGACGCTGGCGCAAAGGTTATCCATCTGGCACCCTACACCACCTCAAATATTATTTCAAAATCGATGAGCATGAATGGAGGCCGCACGAGTTATCGTGGCCTGCTCAAGGTAATAAAAGGGGCACACAATGTTATTTCCCGGGTGCGATGCGATGCATTAATGTTTGATGAGCATTCTCGCTCAGATACCTATCCGACCATCCAGGTGGCTCAATCCGATACGGATATTGGCCATGAAGCCTCGGTAAATGCTATTGATGAAGCGCAGCTTTTTTATTTAACCGCCCGTGGATTTACGGCTCAACAGGCTCAGGCGATGGTGGTGAATGGGTTTATTGAGCCATTTGTGCGTGAACTGCCTATGGAATATGCAGTGGAGATTAACCGGTTGATTGCGATGCAGATGGAGGGATCACTTGGATAATAATAATTTAATCTATGCTGCCCGCGCAGGTGAGAAAAAAACAGTCGTGCTTGAGTTTAAGGAGGCTGGCGACTACGTTATTCGACTTA
>DAIDHG010000071.1 GCA_027452085.1 bacterium | reverse complement strand
TCAGGCAATATAGTAACTGGTCCATTTATATTTAATACGGCTACTGCTGGTGATCAACTTGATCCCGTTGCAACAGCCTTGGCCAATGGAGATATTATTGCTGTGTGGGAAAGCGATCATGAGCAGACTGGCCTGTTTCAAATTTATGGCAATGTGCTTACATCCGCAGAATTACAAACAATGTTACCGATGACTCCTGGATCTACCAATACTAATAATAATAGTTCGACGTTAACTGATTTGTACAACTATGGTAGTAAAGTTGGTTACAGTTTGGCCAGCGCATTTGTGGCTTTCATGGCCCGCTACTGCTGGCAGCATTATAAAGCGCAGAAGTATCGTCAAACCAAGCCTTTCCATAATTTATTGTGTAAAAAATTAGAGTTATCAGCGTGGAATTTTGAAGCAGATGAAGGAAGAGACTATTTTGCAATGGTGGAAAAATTGCTCGGTCGGTTTACTACCCAGTTTATTGAAGATAGAAAAGTCTTATTTAGTATTAATGATTGCGATGATACACAGCTTGATGCATTAGCTGACGCCTTTGCAAAGACTCTTGTTCAATATGAAATGGTTGGGCTTACAAAGCGTCAGCTGAAAAATCAGTGTTTTAGACATCGTGTTACCTTAAATGACAAAATTTTAACTGAAGCTAATAGCGCTAAAATCATAACCAGTATTTTCAACACATTGGAAAGCAATGAGATGTTGTTGCAAGGGCTGGTTAGGCAATGCCGAAGCAGCATGATGGTCAATCCTGTGTGCTCAAAAGGTGATATTAGGATGCTAGAAATGGTAGCTTTGCATCAAAAGAGTAGTGATTTTCATTTGCCGGTTTTGAAAGAAGATGCTTGCCATGCTTAAACTTCATGTTTCAAACTAGATGCTTTGTATATCCAGATATTAAAACTAGGAATCATTCTAGTTTTACCGGTTACGATGTCTTACAGACCACTCTTTTAAATATTGAATTCTTTCCCGATCAGTGGGATGGGTGGTCGGCTCGTATTGAAAGTTGCCGATTCCTATGTACCGCTCAAAAAGTGCTATTCCACCAGCCGTACCAAATACACGCGCAGCTTTGAGATCTGCATCCTTTTCATCCCATCGGGAAAAGTAATGGTAACTATTCGTGGAAATCATTTCTGATGCTTTGGCTGCTAAAACTGGGTTGACGAGACAAGTGCATAAACCAAGGATAACCGGACCCCATCTTCTCATTTGCATTTGTACAGTATGAGCTGTTTCATGAGCAAGGACAAAATTTTGTTCAGCTTTACCCAAGCGTTCAAATTCATGGCTTTGTAGTAATATAACTGGGGTTTGCGCAAATTCACCATCGACAAAAGCACAGAACGTAGTATCAAACCGCTTGAGCACATAGAAAACTCGCACGGGTGAATTTTGAACTCCCATTTTTGCCGCGATGGTGCGAGCCTCAATTTGTAGCTGCTGAGACTTGGTGGGATCATAATAGTCACGGTTGCCCTTTAAACACTCTACAGCAACCGCGTATGATTCTAGAATTACCGGTTCATTACCTGCAAATATGGTGTTGTTTAGATAGAGAAATATGGAAAACAAAAAAAATTGTAAAAATGGTTGTTTCATGTGTAGCCCAGTTGTTTCAAATGAAAAAAAATCAACCGAGACATAGTTTCATAAATACTATTAAGTGCAAATGGTATTTATGTGTCTAATAGTCATGATGCGATAGGATGGGGAGATGGCACATTGGTGTTGAATTAATAAAACCCTGAAAAGACGGTATAAAATGGCATCCTTCGCAACAGAATTGCCAATGGCTGTTGGCAAGAACCGTTTTCACCACCCACACGTGATCTTAAAGCATTTTATCTATTTGAAAATCAATTTTGCACCATACTCTAGGGGGTGTTGCAACATAATTAATAGGTGGTATGGTGTTGATCCATGTTCAACAATCTAGCAACATGGAATCCCATCAATGTATCCCCATCAGGAAAACAACAACTATCGGACAGGCCTTACCGTTGCCTGTGTTTCACTCTTCTTTTGGTTTTGCCGTGAACTCAAGGAGTATCATGGGAAAACATCTGCTCGAGCTCTTGCACGAGAACAACAAAACCAAGCATTTGCCCAAGCCAAGATAGATGCAAAGGAAATTCAACAACTGGAGGCGGAGTTGGGCAAGCTTTGTGAGAACCCACTCACACGTTTGACTGCCATTGGGAAAAATAAAGATATGCTTGTGCTCCATGCCAAAGGAATCATCGATGAAAGCAAAAAGCATTTGAAGAATATCTTGGGCTATGAAAAGGCAATGCTCGGTGCATTAAAAGCTATCGTCGCCGCTATAAAAGAAAACAAGACCGATCTTCATAAATTGTATGTTTTGGGAGGTGTTCTTTATTCCGACCGGAATCGTAATGCTGTCGTAGAATTTTATCCAGTTGAAAAGGGCAGAGAGTACGATTATCGAACAGAAGCGAACGAGTTGTTTGTCTGCTCGGATTATGATGATGTTCCTCGTAAGAATATTGCCTAATATTTTTCCCATTATTTTTTTTCTTGGACCAACATGATGCAACAAAAAAAAACCATGATCTTTTTAGGTATATTGGCAGTAGTATCAATTCTTATACTGGCAAGTCCGATACCATTCGCCACGTCCTCCCAAGCTGTTGAAAAAAAGCCGACTCAAGCAGATCAAATAACGATAGACTTTGTAAATTGCGGCAAAGATCTCTCTCCTGATAAACAAGAGCTGTATCTGAAAACATTAGAACAGCTGTATGGCACAATACACAAGATTTCAGTATCAATTGCACGCAATATCAATCTCACGAATAAAAACCATTATGGCACATTAAGAGAATTCCTTATTCAAATCCAGCAGCTGCCCGGCATTATAGCAGACCATCCTGATGAAGTTTTGTTTAATACACGCTTAGAGTACTATGCGAGAGATCTTGATAATTTCCGGCCTCGCTTAGCGCCGCTCATTTACGACCCCGCGTTTATGGAACAAGTTATTTTGGCATGTCTCAAGACGCTAAAAGATACAGCCTTCCACCAGGAATTGGCAAACAACATTCGAAAGCTGGTCGGCCTACTCGACGAACTTAAAACTGAAGATATTCATAGATTGGATGATTTTCTTCAGGCACCGCATACCAGGAGTTCCTTCACACAAAATCTTGTAGGATCATTTCTTCTGCGGGCTATTATTTACCATGTTGAAGGTTGCACAAAAGCTTGTTGCATGCTTTTACACAATGAACTAATAAAAATGCTTGAATACAGTAGGGAGTATCGCTTTACTCCAATTGTTTACCCGATGCGTTTAACCAATCAGGATCGTAGCTGCCTCACTTTATTAAACGACTATTATCATATGATGCTCAAGTCGACTTTCAAGCAAGAGCAAAAGCCATCTCATGTACAGTTCAAATTTTACGAGCCAAAAAAAGAAGCAAATATTTTTCTGAAACAAATAATCCGATTTTTGAATGTAATCTGCAATGATCTGATTGATATCTGCGCCGCTCAAGAGAAGGCTGTTTATGGCTAATTAACGAGATCCAATTAAAAAAAGTAAACGGGCACGGCAGCAGAATGAGCTGCTGTTTAGTTCTAAGTAGTGCACAAATTAATGACGCACTGAAGGAACACGGAACCTAACGCCAGTTTTTACCAGTTATAACAAGCACCACATTGCGGAGATCAGCACTGTTGCATATGCTGTTCAATATATTAAGACCATGGAAACATTATGAAACGACTCTTATCCTTCTTAAATCCAAAACGTCTTTTTTCTTTGCTATTTGCTCTTGGCGCGTTCCTTTGCCGAACAATCTATTCGTTTGCCATGGCCATTACTGCAACGGAAGTAGTTTCTGCCATTGCGGCTGAGACGGTAAAAGCTGCTGCATGGCTAACAG
>DAIDHG010000070.1 GCA_027452085.1 bacterium | reverse complement strand
AGATGAGATTTATCTGGCTCCCGATCCTGATCGCGAGGGGGAGATTATTGCGTGGCATGTAGAACAGGCCATTGAAAAAGCGGATAAAAAACACGGCGAGATTCACCGCATCACCTATAACGAAATTACCAAAAAAGCAGTTGAAGAAGCGATCAATAATCCGCACGCGGTTGATATGAAAATGGTATCAGCCCAGCAAGCGCGTCGCGTGCTCGATCGCTGGGTGGGTTATGAAGTGTCGCCAATCTTATGGCGCAAGATACAAAAAGGGCTATCGGCGGGTCGTGTGCAATCGGTTGCTTTAAAGATTATTTGCGATCGCGAAGAAGAAATTCGTGCCTTTAAACCACAAGAATATTGGACCATTGATGGTTTATTCAAGCAACATGGCGCTGATTTTCAAGCCCAACTTGCCCAAATAGATAAGAAAAAACCTGAAATCGGCACCAAGGAACAGGCCGACGCGCTTATTAAAGAATTGGATCGCGCTTCATATAAGATAAGTTCTATTGAAGATAAGCAGCGATCTCGCTCACCACTGGCCCCATTCATGACCAGTACGTTGCAACAGGCTGCGTATAATACGTATGGTTTTTCAGTGAAAAAGACCATGCAATTGGCACAAAATTTATATGAAGGTGTGCCACTTGATGATGGTAGCCCAGTAGCACTGATCACCTATATGCGTACCGATTCATTAAAACTTTCCGATACGGCGCTCGGCCAGGCTCGCTCATATATTCAGCAAAAAATTGGCAAGGATTATCTGCCAGCTCAAGCAAATGTGTATGAACGCAAAGGCAAAGCAGTGGCTGCGCAAGAGGCCCACGAAGCAATTCGCCCGATTGATATTGAAATCACACCTGATTTTGTGCGCAGATTTGTCGAAGCGGATCAAGCAAAACTCTATGAATTAATCTGGAAGCGCACCGTTGCTTCCCAGATGAAGCCGGCATTATATGCCCAACGCACGGTCAATATCCAGGGCGTGCCAAAATCAACTCAATTAGCTCATGAGTTTCTCTTCCGTGTCACGGGTTCGACCTTGATCTTTGATGGCTTTTTAAAGGTATACAATGCGGCCGATGAAGATGAGAAAGATGAGGGCAAGGTAGTCATACCTAAAGAGTTAAAGGCCAATGATCCGTGCGATCTCAATAAGATCTTACCAAAACAACATTTCACCCAACCACCACCGCGATTTACTGAAGCATCACTGGTAAAAGAATTGGAAAAAGAAGGTATCGGCCGCCCGAGTACCTATGCCACCATTTTAAATACCATCCGTGCTCGTGCTTATACGACGCTCGATGCTAAAAAAAGGTTTGTGCCATCTGAATTGGGAATGACCGTTTCAAAAATGCTCACTGAGCATTTACCCAAAATTATGAACGTAAAGTTTACGGCGGAGATGGAAGAATATTTGGATAAAATTGCCGAGGGCGATATTCAACGTGATCAACTCTTGCGTAATTTCCACGCCGAATTTGAGCGAGAGCTTGATGCATTCCGCGGTGAGGCAAAACGGCCAACAGAAAAAACTGATATCACCTGCCCACTGTGCCACAAAGGCAAGTTATTGATTCGCTTTGGCAAATCAGGCAGTTTCTTAGGCTGTGAACGCTATCCAGAATGTTCATTTACCAGCAACTTCAAGCGTGATGAAGCCGGCAACTTGGAGCTGGTCAAAACAACAGCGCCAGAAATTCTTGATATCATGTGCGAGCTCTGCGGCAAGCCATTGAGAAAATTGATCGGTAAATTTGGCCCGTTCATTGCCTGCACAGGCTACCCAGAATGTAAATTTATCCATCAAGAAAAAGCTCCGTTTAAATGCCCACTTGATGGT
Organism: bacterium; assembly: GCA_027452085.1. Lineage (GTDB taxonomy): Bacteria > Babelota > Babeliae > Babelales > JABCYS01 > DAIDHG01. The sequence continues at coordinate 2,150 of DAIDHG010000070.1, read as the reverse complement.
GGTGAGGTGGTAAAACGAAGATGGCGTGGGGGCAGCTTTTGGGGTTGCAGCAATTACCCAAAATGTAATTTTGCAATTTTCGGGGATATTGAAGAAACTCACTGCCCGCGATGTAATTCGCCCTATTTAATTAAAAAAGTAGCAAAAGACGGCTCTGTTATTTTACAATGTGGTAATAAAATGTGTGGTTACCAACAGACCACAAGCCCTGATGGCGAGATCACAGAAAAGACCATTGTGCAGCCATCAGCGGTAGCCAAGGCAGCAAAAGCAAAAACTGCTAAAAAAGCTGAAGCGGCCCAACCGAAAAAGACCGTAAAAAAAGAAGTTAAAGAATCTAGCAAGGCAAAACCAAAGAAAAAATAAGGGGTGTTTCATGAGTAGTAATAATCCGGCTTCTATTAATGCTCGTTTTGAGACAGAGCTCAAAGCAATGGCGCGCTATCTGCAGCAAGCACGTGATCATAGTTTGAATAGCGAATTTATTACCATGCGCGAAGAGCTCTTGAGACATTTCAGACACAGCGTTACAGAGTTTCTGCATCTCGTTCCCCATTATTTAGAAAGCAAGAATATTGCTACTGACGGTTTATCTGAACGCGAAAGCATTCGTCAATTACAACTCACCGGCCTCATAAACAATGATGATCATCGCTTGTTGCATCAAATGCTCGATGATCAATACAAGGCGGCGCATGAACCGAGCAAATCTGAAGCTGAAAAGCTTGAAAGTCGCATACGAGAATATTTTAGGATTCTTGCAATGACCGGCCAAAAAATTGCTGCTGCGCTTGGCTTGAAGGGCGAATTACAACTCGATTCATTTGATCTACCGTAATCGAATCTTAATCACCGTTTCTTGATTGATACAAACTGGCCGTTCAGCGCGCAGTTTTTTGCAGGGTAACTTTTTGCCGTAGCCCGGTGACATCCAGCCTTCAATCACGCAGAAACCTACTTGAGCTGATTCAACAACAGCAATTATTTCTTTACGGTGTGCATCATACAGCTCCACACCCGCTTCAGTTAAACGTGGTTCAACATCTGGCGCCAGGGTGAAATTCCATTCGGTATAGGCGGGGCCAGTATAGGTGGTAAAGCCGGGCGCAAGGCTCCAATGGTCATGCACCGCAATCATAGATTTTTCAATCACCATGCGGCGATGCGCAGATAGCCCAAACCGGTTATACAGAACGTGGTGCGTAACCAATGTATTATCGTCCAGCCAATCAACTATATTTTCTGGTATGTCCAAAGAAAAAATACGGTCGGTCAATGGGATTGGCTCATGCCCTTTAATATAAAAGGTGTTGTGCTGATGAGCAGATCTGAAATGGTTACGCCATATAGCTGACGGCATATATACATATGAACCAGGGTCTATAAACAGATCGCGTGGATTATTGCCAACACAAGAAACGGTGATACTCCCTGCATCATTGTGCAGATGTGCCGTTGATTGGCCAGATCGGTAGGCATGATGACGGAGGCTGACATGCCAATCAGATTGAACTGCAAGCGATATACCAAAAGCTGGGTAGTGCTGAACTCCCTGCACTGTGTGCGGTATCTGCAACTCGTCAAATTGCGCATCCGTCAGACCATGATAGAGCAGGGTGCCACTATCATCATCACCGATTTTAATATCGCCAAACCATCGCGCAGCCAGAAACATATTTCTGACCTTTTGCTGCAGACGCCCTGCCTCTGCTTCATATCCCAAAGCTTTGGTTAACTGCCATCCATGATAGATCAGCTCAGTCACCAAACAATGATACCGCGTGGTTGATTCATAATCCGTGCCTTCTGCAAACACCTGCTTGCGCACTTCTCGCGCAAACTCTGCCACCACCCAATCAGCTTTCTCTGGCCTATTCACATCTTGAAAATACCAACACAAAGCTAAATACCCAACCAAATCAGATAGGTAATGGTTTGAGGTGACACCATCGTATGTTTCCCAATTATTTTCAAGATAGACCATATGATCATACAACGATGCCGTTAATCGTTCCCAAAAAGCATGCGGAATATTTTTATCATGGCGTATATGTTGCATTGCATAGATCAAATTGAGCGCTCGTATACCAACATCCATGGGGCAGACCCAGTTGGGGCCAAGAAGATAGGGATTTTTATTCAACCAATCT
>DAIDHG010000069.1 GCA_027452085.1 bacterium | reverse complement strand
AGATTGCACGATTTTTATCGGATAAACTTGAGTTCTTAGCAGCATTGGCCGACCCAAACAGCTTGGCTAATAATATTCTAAATACGGTATTGATCATTTTGTTTACCTATTTCTATACGGCAATGATCTTTAACCCAGAAGAGTTGGCTGAAAATTTACGCAAGAGCGGTGGTTTTGTACCTGGTATTCGACCAGGTCGTCGAACCGCTGAGTTCTTTGCCTATATTTTGAATCGCATTGGTCTTGTTGGTGCTATTTACCTAGCCAGCTTGGCTTTAATACCAAACCTTGTTATCAGCTTTTCTGGCCTACCGTTTTACGTAGGGGGCACTTCGCTGTTAATCTGTGTTGGTACGGCATTAGATACATCGGCCCAAATGGAATCGTATCTGATTGAAAGACGCTATGAAGGCTTCTTGTCTTCTGGTCGTTTAAAGGGTAGAACGGCGCGGTAGCCACGGTATGCCCTCTGGGCCCTGGCGCGAGATCATGAAATGACCCGCTCACCCCGAGTGTCCGCCGGAGCTAAAGGCGAAGACGGATATATCCCAGGGTCGATAGGCTCAGGACGAGTGGGAAAGTTTTTGAAAGTTTAATGTTATGAACCGTAATCATTTGGTCATTTTCTCAGGTCCACCGGGGTCTGGGAAAGGTTCACTCTCGAATCTGTGTATAGAGCACCTGAAATGGGTGCCGCTTTCAACGGGAAATCTCCTACGCAAACATATAGCGCAGGGCACACCGTTAGGGGCGCAGATGGCTGCTGCTATCAATGCAGGAAAGTTGGTGGATGATCAGCTGATCTCGACCATGGTTGGTGAGTGGCTTGAAGAGCAGGAGACGCTCGGGAATTCGGTGATTCTTGATGGTTTCCCGCGTACAGTGCCCCAAGCTGATTGGTTGTATAACCTGCTGCAAAATACATTGAAATCTTACACGGTCTCCATCATCCATTTTGGTATTCATGAAGACCATATTATTACGCGATTGAGCGCGCGAGCGACCTGTGAAAACAAATCATGCCAAGCAGTGTTTTCGCTGCTTGAAGATTCGGCGCATCGGCCTAAGGCTCACATGGTATGTGATCATTGTTCAAGTAACTTGGTGCGTCGTGCAGACGATGAGGAAACTACGGTACGTGAACGGCTGAAAACCTATTATCGTCATGAATCGGCATTGCTTGATTTTTACACGCAGAGAAGTTTTCCGATCAAAACGTTGCCGGTGCAGCGTCCGTTGCATGAGATTTTTGAAGACTTGAAACGAACGATTTTAGTATCCCATGAAGCAGAACTATCTGATGCAGCTATGTCTGGAGCAACTTCCTTTGCTCAAGAATCGCCGGATAAGCTGGAAGAGCAGGGTTAATAGTTGTGATCACGCTCAAAAGTAAAACGGCGATTGCTAAAATGGCTCATGCGGGTGCTCAACTGGCTGAAATGTTAGATGCTGTTAAAGAGCATCTCAAGGTTGGGGCTGATACCCTTTCCATTGACCGTTGGATAGGTCAAGAGATACAGCGACGCGGTCTGGTATCTCTGATGAAGGGGTATAAAGGGTATCAACATGTGAGTTGCATCTCGGTCAATGATGTGATTGTGCATGGGGTGCCAAGCACGACGACTATTTTAAAAGATGGTGATTTGGTAAAGATTGATGTCTGTGCATCCTACAATGGCTATGCAGCCGACCTGGCTCGCCCGTATTTCATCGGGCAAGCAAATCCGCAGGCGCAGCGCATGGTGGATTGTGCTCGCCGGGCGCTTGAGGCGGGGGTGCGTGCATCAAAGGTGGGTAATCGTGTTTCCGATATTTCGGTGGCGATTCAGGAAGTAGTAGAAAAAGATGGTTTTGGCATTGTGCGTATTTTTGCCGGTCATGGTATTGGCAAACGAATGCATGAAGACCCTGAAATTTTAAATTATGGCAAACCTGGGAAGGGAGCTGTTCTGCAGCCAGGCATGACCTTTGCCCTTGAGCCGATGATTACCATGGGCGGCGAGGATGTGGTTATAGATAACGATAAGTGGACAGCCAGAACTCAGGATGGTTCTTGGGCAGCCCATATCGAAGATACGGTTGCGGTAACGGCCCATGGGCCACAGGTTTTGACCAGATAATGGAATTGAATTTTTGTTAGGTGATTATGGCATCAAAAAAAGACGAAGTCATAAAAGTAGATGGGATTGTGAAAGAAACGCTCCCAAATGCAATGTTTCGTGTCGAGATCGAAGGTGGACATTTGGTCCTTGGACATGTTTCTGGTAAAATGCGCATGAATTACATCCGAATTTTACCAGGTGATCGCGTTGCGCTAGAATTGTCGCCCTATGACCTAACACGCGGGCGCATTGTTCATCGGTATAAATCATAGTGGGGCTTGCCTGCTATTTATAAATCAATGTAGGACAGACGGACATGAAAGTACGTACATCAATCAAAAAAGTATGCGATAGCTGCCGGGTAGTACGCCGTAAGCGTGTCGTACGCATTATCTGCCAAAAAAATCAACGTCATAAACAACGTCAAGGGTAATTAGAAATGGCACGTATAGAAGGTGTAAATCTTCCATCTAATAAACGAATTGAATATGGTCTTACCTATGTTTTTGGTATTGGCCTGCCCACTTCGCAACACATTCTTAAAAAGCTGCATATTGATTTCAATAAGCGCGTAAAAGATTTAACAGACGCAGAAGTAGCTGCAATTGAAAAAGAGGTCTCTGCAAGCTTCAAAACCGAAGGTGAGAAGCGCAAAGAGATTATGCTGGACATCAAGCGTCTGCAAGAAATTGGTTCATATCGTGGCGCCCGTCATAAACGCGGCCTGCCTGCACGTGGCCAACGCACAAAGACGAATGCTCGTACCCGCAAGGGACCGCGTAAAGCAGGTAGTCAGATCACACTCAAGAAAGTTGTTGCTAAGAAATAAGAAGTAATTCCCCGCTCATCCTGAGTTAATCGAAGGAGCGGGCGGGGAATGAAATAAACGAAACGTTAACGGATTTAGGGAATTATGGCTTACAAGAAAAAGAGCAAGAAGCAGCGCCGCCAGGTTGATACCGCGGTTGCTCATGTTCGCTCCACCTTCAACAATACAATGGTTTCAATCACCACAACTGACGGTGATGTATTATTGCGCTCAAGCGCTGGCAAAATGGGTTTTAAAGGTTCTAGAAAAGGAACCCCCTATGTGGCAACGCAGATTGGTGCAACGCTTGCACGCGAAATGGGTGCACTTGGTGTAAAAAATGTTGAAGTGAACATGCAAGGCCCTGGCTCTGGTCGAGATTCAGTGGTGCGTGCATTCCAATCGAATGGATTGAATGTAACCCTGCTTCGCGATGTAACGCCATTGCCTCACAATGGTACCCGTGCCCCTAAGAAACGCCGAGTTTAAGGATCACAGCAATGAATAAAACAAACGTAGAAAAACGATCACTACACGGTAAAGACCGTGGTGCACAAGAAGCGGAACGCAGTAAAGCGCGTGCACCAAAGAAATCTGAATATGGTAAGCAGCTTGAAGAAAAGCAGCGCGTAAAATTTGATTATGGCCTGCGCGAGCGCCAATTTAAGAATTGGTTTGAGGCTGCAGCAGCACGACCGGGCGGCCCTGGTGAAAATTTGTTAGCCATGTTGGAACGCCGTTTGGATAACGTAGTATATCGTTTGAAGTTGGCAAATACACGTCGTCAAGCTCGTCAAATCATTACACACGGCCATGTGTTGGTGAATGGTAAGAAAGTCTCAAGCCCGTCATATCAAGTGTCTATTAATGATAAAGTTTCGTTAATGCAAAATGTGATGGAAAGGGCAAACTTCTTAAGCCAAGTCGTTGATAAGCGTCTCAACATTGGTGTTAAAGTTCCTGATTGGCTTGAACTGAATAAAGAGGCACGCACGGGTACGGTACTTCGTTATCCGGTACGCGCTGATATCCAAGCACCAATAGAAGAGTACCTCATCGTTGAGTTGTATTCTAAATAGTTGATAAACAGATATTGAGCAATGAGCAACTGGGAGACCTGCATGGACAAAATGGGATACAAGGCACTGATTCAACCTAATCTGACCTGGAACCAAAAATCATTGACCGCTACCAGCGGCGAATTTACGGTTCAGCCACTTGAGCCTGGCTTTGGTACTACACTTGGCAATGCGGTGCGCCGTATACTGTTAGGTGC
>DAIDHG010000068.1 GCA_027452085.1 bacterium | reverse complement strand
AATCCCAGCGTAATTCGGTAGTAAAAAGGGAAGCGGTAGCTGAGAGGACGAGGATGAGCAGATTTATTTTTTTGTGCATAGTGTCCTTGAAGATGATGGTTAAAAATCTGAGCTTTAATAATAAAGAATTAAGGCTCATAGGACAAACGGCAGTTGGTTGACTTATTGTAATTAATGGGGTTGTATTACCCCATTTTTCTGCGCATTGCCCCTCGATACAATTCGCATTCGCGAATCACTCGGGGGTGACCCTTCGATACTCCTGAGTGCTGAAAGCGTATCGAAGGATGCGAGCGGAATGCTATCCATAGATCATTTTCGTCACTTGTATTTTAAGTGCCTTGGCAAAATCGCCCTTATTGAGGTGGGCAATATTGTTACGAACGGTTTGCGCATAGTCAGGTTCTAAAAGATATTTGTCGACGATTTTATTGAGCCACCGATAGCCGGTTACTATGTCGCCGAGTTTGTACTTTTTGGCAAAATCAAGATTAAAAGCCTCAACTTCTAATGAGCCGTAGATATTATCCAGGATCATCGGCACCCCTGAATAAATACCCTCGCAAAAACTGCAGGTGCCCGTTTTGGTTATGAGTACGTTTGCCACTGCCATAAGATCAGAGATGCGGGTGGTAAATCCAACCGTTGAGATACTGATATGTGGTGGTAACTCAACACCGGCAATCTTTGTGCGCAGATCTTCGCTGCGACCAACGCAAGCGACAATATGCATAGGTGTTTTACTTTTTGCCAGGCGCTTTACGTATTTGTAACAGGCCTTGGAGCCTGCAGCTCCCATCAGCACCATAACTACCTTTTTATCAGCTGGGATGCCAAAATCTTGCTTGATCTTTGGAATATCCTTTTTTTCAAAAAAGCTTTGGCGAATAGGAAAGCCCGCTACTGTGATCTGCTCTGGCAAGAGATCGGCACCAGCAATTTTTTCACGCACCTGCGGATCTTCAAATGACATGAAGTAGTGATACTTATTATAACGCGGTGATTTCATACCATTTACAAAGGTATGCGCATCAATATCGGTTGGTATTTGCAAGAACGGAATGTTGAGCTGTTGAGCTGTTTCGAGTATCGAGCCATTGATTAATGGCATTACCGAGATAATCAAATCGAACTTATTTTGCTTAAGGTATGAAAGAAAAATCTTCGTAATTGAATCTTTCATCCAACTGGTAAATACCGCACCAGTTTTGGTGTAGAGATTGGAGAGCCAATAGAGATTGTTGCGCAAGAGCCAATTATAAAAATCTTCACAATCAACAGATGTGAAGGTGGCCATGCGAATAAAATCGAAATCTTTCAGAATTTCACCGGTGCTATTCACTGCCGATATATCAAAATCATCACGTAAGTAATCAGTGATGGCGGCCGTGGCAGACATGTGGCCACCGCCGGCATGGCAGGTGAAAATGACAATTTTTTTGCGCCGTGGTTTCAGCTTTGCACTTGTATGCAATGCTGAAGTTACGGTCGTTTGAACATCTGACAATACCGAGCCAACGATATTGTTAGAGAAAAAAATAGCCACAAACGTGGCCAGTAATAGTTTATTCATATGCACCATTATAGCCAGGTCGAGAAATTATGCACCTCGCGCAATAGTGAGCTTGAGTGACCATGCTAATAAAAAAGCCACTACAGCCACAAAGAGCGCACATACAATGAGGCGTCGGGCATCGGCCCGTTCGATACCCATAAAACTGGTAAGTCCTATCGTTGTTCCCAGTTTAATAATTAAAGCCCTCAATAATTGCATCAACATATTAATCCTTACGCGCTTTAGAGATGAATGAGATTTCTCTAAAAAGTAAACTAAAGCTCCACCACAACGATGTGAGCGAAGTAACCGATGCAAAAAGGTATATACGAAAACTTATATCTGCCATGATCGGGGTGAGCCGTTTGAGTTGCTTTAACTGTTTAAGCCCTTTAAAAAAGCCACCAATGTTTGAGATTGCTTCCAACTTAAAATAAAACCAAACGAGTGAACCGATGAGCACCGATAAAAAAATAAAAAGAACGCAGAAGGTAACCTTGGTGGTAATCGGCACACTCAGACACATGCATCGCGTAATAAATTGTCGATTATCGCCGGATCGATTGGCCAGATAGCAAAAGAGAATTCCCAGGCCGGCGATGATAAATACTCCCATATCAACGTAGTAATTATACTCATGATAAATTTTTAAGGGTTGCACGTCAGGGGCCATAGCGGCTAGCCCATCGTTAAAGAGTTTATAAATAAGTCGGTAAATGGCGGGAATCCAGTTAGAGCCCATGAGACCAGTGGGCACATACAGCATGATGAGCAGGAAATATTTTGCTTGCTCACGCGCAGAGACCTTTCCGTCACGGAAATCTTTGGCCAACTGATGATGATTCCATAAATACATGCTACCCCTCAGGGGTAGGGTAGCGCAGCTCATTGAAGGCATGCAAGAGTGGGCAATACAAGAGTCAAAAAACGTGAGTGGGCAAAAAAAGCCCCGGGAATTTTCCCAGGGCTTTTTGCAATCTAGAGTTATTTTAAAGTCTGAGCTGAGGAACCATTTTGTGAAGGAGACCGAAGAAGCCTAAGGTAATGGCGGTTGCGATAGCGCCCTTGGTCAAGCCGTAATAGGTGGCATTGGTTGTTGCAATCTCTGTATACTCATCAGACCGTTCTTTGGCGATAGATGCTTCATAGCGGTGCTTTAATGCGCCAGCGCACCCCGGATCATTAATGACATTGGCGATTTGGATTGCTTGCGCATAAAGATCAGAAGGATTTTTAGCGCCAGCTGCCAAGCCCATCTGGATTGCAGCAAATTCGGCCAGTTTTGCTTTGTATACGGCGTTAGATACAAAGAGGCTGCCCATTATAGAGAAGGTGCTTGCATTTACTTGTATCGAAACTGCTGCATAGAGCATTTGAAGATACGTCGGCACTTGGTTGCCAGCGTTCAAGGTGGCAGGATTGAGAATGTCATATTGTTCATCTGCCTGGCACTGCTCATATCGTTGTTGCAACATGCGCACGGCTGCCGGATTTTCTTGCAGATTTGCAATAAAGAGCGCTTGGGCATACACGTCAGATTTTTTGGTGTAGCCAGCTTGTTGCGCCTTCATAAGGGCAACATATTCAGCCAACTTGCCTTTGTAATATTCATTAATCCAAAGCTTGCTTGCTGCTTTGTTGGCAAGGGTCGCTTCTGATTGTACCACGATTGCGGTATAGAGATCCTTAATGTAGGGAGCAGTATTTTTTGTCGGTTCAGCAGCCAGCGGGGCGGCGATGAACATTCCTAAGCATAAGAGGTGAATTAAATATTTCATTGATTTCATGATGTTCCCTGTTTTTTTATTATCTGTTTCTGTGTCTATATTTCTTCGTATCTTCGTCTAGGGTATTTCATTGGCAACTGATGGGTGAGGCGAGCTCGATGCCGAAGATGCACTTGGTGGTAGATCGTTGTATCCGCGAGCCCCGGGATTGAATCTGCGATCCGACCCGATTGATGAGGATGACGGTGGCCTCATTTCGCGCCCATTATTTCTATCTACATCGAAGCTACGTGCGCTGCTTGAAGAAAATGCTGCGCTATAAAGGCGAGGATTTGCTGATGTTGTGTGTGGGGAGCGGGGCTGTGCCGAGCCGCCGCGCATTGCCATTTCGCTTTCACTTTGCTCATTATCAGGGGGGTTGAATTGTTCCCATTGCTCCCTCTCGCGGTTGCGTTGTTGTTCCAAATAACGCTCCCTTTCTTTCTGCTTCCGTAGGCGATACTTTCGTTTTACTTCACGGTATAGGACCTTGGCTACAATAGATAGTCCGAAAATAGTTGCGGCACCAGCGCCAACCCAAAATGCACCAGCTATGAAGCTATTCTTATTATTTTGTTCTTCTTGGAGCGCGGCCTCATATCGTTGTTTTAATAAATGGGTTGTTGCTGATTGGTCTTCAATATCAGCAATTTGTAGAGCTTTGGCATAGACGCCTGATATAGTTGCTTCGCCGGCTTCTTGTGCGGCAATAATGGCAGTTCTTTCAGCCAGTTGTGCTTTGTAATAATTATTTGATTTCAGCAAGCTTGCTGCCTTACAAGGTAGCGAAGATTCTGCCTGTACATGAACGGCGGCATAGAGTTGAGTGACATATGCTGGCACCTGCGTTGCCGCTAGAGAAAAGCAGGCGGCCAGGCAGGCAAGCGAAATTAGTTTTTTCATGATGATTAAAACCTCAAACAATGAATAAATAATGACCCTGATTTTACGTGGAGGCGGGGTAATGGCAAGCGGCGCGGCGGCTTTTTAAATTCTATATGTAAATGTGAATGGTGTCCTTCTATCTTCCCGTAGCCAAAGCCAAGATTTTCTATATCCTAGGCGAACCTAATTTAATAACCCTGTAACCCCTAGGTCGAGCTAAGCGAGAGTCTGATAGATTTCTGGGCTTCAATT
>DAIDHG010000067.1 GCA_027452085.1 bacterium | reverse complement strand
CACCCATAAAAATAGTTGGTTTGTGCGTTAAACCTTGGGCGATGGTGCGTCGTTCAATTTTGGGCCCGATAATGATTGTTGCGCCGACCGCGATTGGGCCCCATACACAGGCAAGCTGTGCAAAACTATGAAAGAGTGGCAACACGGCCAATATCCGCTCTTGTTGGGCTAAATGAATGCGGGTCATTGCTTGCAATACATTCATCATAATATTGGTGCGGCTGAGCATCACGCCCTTAGGAAAACCGGTCGTTCCAGAGGTATATGGCAATGCAGCCAAGGAATCTGGTTTGCTTAATGGAATAGTAATTTCTTGCGGTGAAGGCTGCGCAATAATCTGCGCTAATTCATCTTCATTGATCATGGGCACCCGTAGATTGTCCATCCGCTCTTTTTCACCAATGATAACAACTGGTTTTGCATGCTCAACGATCTGCGCCAATTCGGTTGGTGTGAGAAAAATATTGAGCGGCATTATCACCGCGCCCGTTTGCCAGGCACCAAAGTAGGCAACATAGAAATTAACTGAGTTGGCAAACAATATGCCGACATGATCACCCTGCTTGATCCCTTTGTTAAGCAAGTAGTGTGTGAGCGTTGCCGCACGGGCATAGAGCTCGGCGTAGGTAATCGTCGTATCGTCGGTAATTAATGCAATTTTGTGCGGCCATTTTTGCGCTGCTCGCTTGAGAAGCTCACGAGGATCGAGTAGTTGGCCATGGAAAGAAAATTGTTCAATCAATGCATCTAATTTTTGTGCGTCAGTCATCCAATATCCTTTTTCTCCAAACTAGTGTTAGACTCTTAGTCTATCAACCTCTCAAACAATAGCACTATGAAATTACAAGCAGGCATTCTTATCACAATCGAAGGCATCGATGGCTCTGGCAAATCTACGCTGGCAAAATCGCTCCAGGAATTTTTTAATGCACAGCAGATTGAAACGATATTGACCAAAGAGCCGGGCGGCACCGAGCTGGGCAGGCATCTGCGAACCATTTTGCAAGAACAAGAAAATCCGCTCACCCCAGTAGCTGAATTCTTGTTATTTGCCGCCGATCGTGCCCAACACATGGCACAGCTCATCAAACCAGCGCTCGCCCAAAAAAAGTTGGTCATATCTGACCGCATGGCAGATTCTGCAATGGCCTACCAAGGATATGGGCGTGGTTTAAATCGAGATATGATTGCCCGGGTAAATAGCTGGGCAATGGATAATATTACACCAACGCTCACGGTGTATGTGCGCGTTGAAGTTGCCACGGCCGAAGCGCGCCGTCGGGCCCGGTCGGAAAAAGTTACTGCCTTTGAGCGAGAGCAAAAAGATTTTATGGAACGCGTTGTTGCTGGTTACGACACCATGTACGCAGCCATGCCCCATGTTATACTGGTCGATGGTTCCCAATCTCCTCAAGAAGTATTTGATAACGCATGGAAACAAATCATCTCATATCTCAAACAGCACCATCTTCTGGTATAACCATTCCCCCTGCACAGCTGTGGCTTGGCCCAAAGATTCAACTGCAGGCAGAGGCAGAGCGCTCTGTGCAACAACTCTTTTGCGCAGTGAATGAAAGCGAAGAGCATTCCAACAGCGCAGGGCCTTGCAATATATGTGTGCCGTGCCGCCAGATAGCACAACATCAATTTCATGCGCTCAGTTGGTGGGCGCCAGAAAAACAGTATTCCGTTGATGATATTGATGAGCTGTTAGCTCGCCTTCGCTTTGCCAATGATCCTGGAGCCAGATTCTTTTTTGTGCTCGAACATGCCGATGCATTACCGCCCGCATGCGCAAATCGTTTACTCAAATCGATTGAAGAGCCGCCGGCTGGTTACCATTTTATATTACTGGCCCAACGCAAAGATGCCGTATTGCCAACGATCCAATCACGGTGCATCGTGCGTTCTTGGTATAACGATGAGGAGCTTGGCGAATGTGCAACATTTATTGCTGAATTCACCACAAAAACAGAAGCTTCTCCTATCGCATTTTTGGCCGCCCTTGATGCGGCAGAGCTCAATGAACACAATTCATTACGCATTCTTGATGCCATCATGCATTACTGGAGCGGCGAGTTTACGAGCGGCAACAGCCGCGCTGAATTAATACTCAACCAGCTCCATCATGCCTATACCGTTCCGCCAATGCCAGGGAGCGCAAAACTATTTTGGAAAAACTTGTACTTGCGCATGAGCTCTTTAAAATAAACCGCATCATACATTTCACGTAAAGGAGAAAAGATGCACGTTAACACTGCACTACTGGCAACGCTGCTCAGCTTTACCGCTTTGCAGGCCGGGCTGAAAGAAAAGTTCTACCAACAAGAACAGGGAAAGTATGAGCTTTTAGCGCCGCAATGCGCTTTAGCCACCGCCATCTTAGCAAAAGGAGAGATGAGCGAAAAAGAAGTTCGCGAATTGTTTGCCGAGGCTGGGTATGTGCAATCAAGTTGGCGCAGCTGGTTACCTGGTGCAGAGCAGGATATCGTAACCGATGAACTTATTACTCGGATTACCTGCGTGCTCAATGCGCTGCACCGCTCTACACAACGCGCCGACGGCTCCGCTCGCCATCTACAAATGCCGATTTGCGTGACAGCAATCAATACGCTGCAACTTCTTTTCCCCCGTGTCGATTTTGCAAAACTGTATGGATTTATCAATCCACTGGCATGGACAGATGCTGCCGGCGGCAAAGGGTAATTTCAGCAATGGCCTCGTCAATAAAAAACATGCTTGCCAATTTTTTAGAAAAACCTGGCGCGGCACTCACTTCAAATTCTGCACCTCGACCTGTGTGGCATATAAAGCTCATCAGTGAATGGCCGAAGGTGGTTGGCGCCTTGCATGAACAAATGCGCGTGGAAAAAATCCAGGGAGATCTGCTCACCATTGGGGTATTTAATGCAAGCTGGCTACAAGAGCTCTACTTACTTTCACCCATGCTTATTAAAAGCATAAATGATTACTTACAACATCCTTATGTGAAGCAAATAAAATGTAAGGCTGCTGCTCGTAAACAAGTTGACGATATACACAGCGCCCGAAAACAAGAAAAGACAGAAAGCCGTATCGTGAGTCGCCCATTAACCAGTGTCGAGAAGAAAACCCTTGCATCGGTTGAAGATCCCGAGTTACGCTCAATGTTAGAAACATTGTTGTATGTAACTCACGGGAATCGTGTATGTGTCAAAAAAAGATAATTCTGTTGCTCTCGTGGTATGCCACTGCTGGCATACCATTGCACGCAATCTCCACCTTGGCGCAGGATATCGATGGCAAACATTACGAGGCATATCTCTTAGGCTCCTACCAATTAGCGGCCGGCTCGGGGCCGAAATCATTTGCTCACTTTCAACATATTTTAGAAGAAAATCCGTCACCCTATGCCTACGAAGGTTTTTTGCAGCTCCTTTTTGCCACCGGCAATTACAAGCCCATTGTTCAAATGATCCCAAAGTTAGACAAACACTTTAAAGATTCTTTACCGATACAGCTCATCTTCATTCAATCGTTATACAATTCATACAACACACAGGAGCAAGATGAGGCTGATTCGCGGGCGATAGAATTGCAGCAAAAAAATAAAAAGAGCCCTGAGCTGACCTTATTTGCAGCGCAGGCGTATACCAAGCGCGGCGATTTGATGAAGGCACTGGAAGTGATTGATGCGCTGCTCAATTCGGTGCCAAGCCACCCGCGACTCTGCTTATTCCATTTCCTGAAATCGCAGCTGTATCTGCAACTCAACAATAGAAAGCGCGCCATTGAAGAGGCAAAGAAATGTTTAGAGCTCTGCCCTCGTTCCGAACAGGCATGGCTGTTGATGGGAATGTTATTAGAGCAGGAGGGAGAAATTGATAAGGCAATCTCGGGATACCAACAATATTTGAGCGCCATTGGCCCGAATAAAGGTATCGAGCAACAGTTGCAGCGACTGATGATTCAGAGCAAAACCATGGTACGCAGTGATAAAAAAGTTGTAGATACGAAAGAAAACCGGTTGGTGAAGGTACAAAACCTCATGCAACAAAAAAAGATGCCCCAAGCGCTCGGGCTAATTCAAAAATCTATGTTGGCCGAACCGCACGATGAGGCGTGGTATAAGTCACTCTACTGGTTTGCACTTGGCTCAAACGAACATAAAAATGATGCTATCAATGTGTTGCTTGCTGTTGAGCGAGCACATCCACATGATCGACTACCGTTGCTCTATTTGGCTGATCTGTATACCCGCGCTGGGCAATTTGAGAAAGCATTGGCATATCACACCAAGGCGCTCGCCCAAGTAAATGACCATGCACATAAAATACGGCTTTGGTACAACATGGGCATTATCCATTACGAGCAAGAGCAGTATGAAAAGATGGTTGATAGTTTAAATACGGCGCTTAAAGCCGGGGCTGATTTCCCCCCATTGTACAATTTGCTAGCCTACTATTATGCTACGGAAGGCCACGATGTTACCAA
>DAIDHG010000066.1 GCA_027452085.1 bacterium | reverse complement strand
GTTAGAAAGAGTAAGCTCTTGCAACGCCGTCAGGCCTGGGATGTGGTCCGCATCAAAATCTGTCAAGTCAGTAAGATTTTTATTACTCAGATCTAATCTTCTGCCTTTGACTTGATTATCAACTTCTTCTTTGTGCTTACGATAATAGTCTCGAAATGATATGCCCTGGGTATGCATCTTTTCTTCTGCTTCACGCTTTGCTTTCTTTTCTTCAATAGCTGAACTGCTTGTGGCGATTGCGAGATGTGAGAAATTCAGGCCAATAACTATTGCTGCTAACAAGAGATATTCTTTCATTATTATTCCTATTTTTTGCGATCAATTAATCTTCTTTCTCTTATAAGGTACAAAAATCGTTACCAGAAATGCAATGGCTTTGCCGCCGGTCCATATATACGGGGAAATTACCAGAGCAGGCTGCATAAAAAAGGCATGTCGATGGTGCTATCAACATGCCTTTTTTATGAGATACTATGATTAAATGTCGGCCACGGCATAGGTTTGGCCATCGATGGAAGCTTTGAGTAACGCAAGCTTTTTAAGCCGGAGCCGCTCATTCTCTTGATCGAGTCGTTGGCGCTCCAAGCGCATTTTCTCTTCTTCTCGACGGGCTTTATCACGAGCCTCTTGAGCTTTGCGCCGTTCTTCAGCTTCCTTGAGCGCGAGCTCTTGTGCATGGCGGCGACGTTGCTCAACTTCTTGATACTCTTTTTTGTATTCAGGCGTCATGGCAATCCATGCGCGCAACTCTTTTAACTGCCGCAGGCGCAGGTTGATGGTCCGCACAAGCTCAGCATTTTTGAGTTGCTCTGCAATTGTTGCAGCAGCATTTAAGGTTGCTATCATTCGCGATGCAGTATAAATCACATTATGATACGGCAACGACTGGTCGGCATTACTGCTTGCTGGGTTGCCATACTGAGCAAAGAAACGATTGAGTGTGGCATCAAATCGGCTGCGGGCAAAAGCACCTGAGCTTGCATTCAGCATGTCGGTATGCTCGCTCAGCTCTTGTAAAATTTCACGGGCATCCACCAACCGCTCCTCAAGATAGTGCCTATCTGTCGCAATAGTTTTGGTCAACTCAGTAAGAGCTTGTATCTTGAGCGATAGAGCGAGCTTTGCACCGCGCGTGAGATACTGCTTATATGCAACGTGCGCAAGGTCGCCCTCTATTTGCTGTAAAATGAATGAGTATGGTAGCGAGGTTGTATTATACGGCTCACAAAAATGTGAAACGGTTTGCTCAGAAAAATCATGAAGGAGCTCTGCATACTTTTTGGTCAGATGAGCCAGAAAAGCCGCGCGCTCTTTCTCGAATTTGGCCCGTTCATTTCGGCAATAGATCCAATAACCGCATGCTGTTAAGGGTAGGGCGATGGCTATGCCAACGGCCGGTTTGTAATATGGTCCTTGTTTAAAATCATGAAGCCATGAAGCAATTTCACCAGCGCCGAGCGCCGGGCTCATCATAAACAGTGTTGCCAAATAAATAGATCTCATAGTCATAGTAGGTCTCCAGGTATTTTCCCCATTTTTAAGTTGGTCGAGTCTAAAGAGCTGTACTTGCCTTGGCAAGCGGGTTGGGCCAATGCTCTGTTTTTCACGACTATTAGAACACGAGGCTAAATTAGGCAGACGGGTCGTGTGCAATACGTATACAATAGGCAGGGGTAAAGGGCGATTTTTGATACAATATGAATTACTACACCGCATGTTTCACTTCCCAATCTAAACCTGATCTTCCCATTAAGTCGACCATGGCAAGCGGTTCGCTTCTATGAGAAATAATAGCTGCCACCGCAACCTGTTGCCGTTCCTATGGCTCCCGACTACCATGCTGAGACGCTGGTGTATTATAAAAAGCACCATAATGTGGAGGAAATTATGCGTATGAAAGCATTTAAAAATATAACTCTTTTGGCCTTAATCTTTACAGCCCTGGCAACACAAGCCCACCCAGCGGCACCGGCTCTGTTTTCAAATCGCGCATATCTCTATGCCGCGGGCGGTATTGGCTGTGCGTTAGCATTGCCATTTATCTACCATAGTTTGTATTTCCGTTTGGCTTCACCAGAAACTTTAAAAAAAGATGCCCGAGCATTATTGGCTCGGGTGCGTAGCCGCTACGGCTCAATTGAGCAGGTGGCGCGCTCAGGCAACCAGCGGCATTTGGCTGAGTTTGTTGCACGGTTTTTTGAACAGCGCGAGTTGAATGACAGTCTCCTGCGGCGAAAAATATTTCTTGCCCCAGAATCTGATGAATATCAATACTTTCATTGGCGCACCGAGCCATATCTGCAACAGTTAGATCGTTATAAACAGTTGGTAACTGATGCGGTATTAAAGCATGAATTACAGACCGCCTACAACTCATTAAAACAGATTTTTGATCGAATCAATTCAATGCTTGAAAGTTGAGCTCTATAAAAGAAATGGTACTTTTATGGCCCATTTGCAAAAGATTTGAATGTTAAAGGAATTCACTATGCAAAATAAAAAATTGATATATTTCCTGATCGCATTGTTTGCGACAGCTCCGTGTATGGGCGCTGTCGTGATGCCACAAAATATTACCCAAGAGATGGTGAATAAAGCTGCCTGCGAGGTAGCCCGCGGTTACAAAAAGAGTAACGCCATACGCGCAGTTACTTTTTTCGGTGGTTCTGCTGCTGCGCTTTCTGCCGTGGCTTATCATATGATGAATAGCAGGTTGCAAGATGCGGCCGCAAAGCCGGAATCATTAAAAGTACCGGCAACAATGGAAGGGATGGCCGCGGCTCTTGATAAGCTGGTGTCGCATCACTCAGATTCTGACGGATTTATAGGTTCGATGAAAAACTTTGCAAAGACCATGGTTGCAATCGTTACCCTGAGTTATGCCTGGGATACGGTAAAAGGTTGGTTCTTAGCACCCCAACGCTATAGTAATGTTGAAGCATTTGTTGATGCAAACACTGCTTTTAATTTGTACAAAAACACGATTGAACGCAAAACAGAGTTTCGTGATGCAAGCATTGCAACAGCCGATGATATAGAATATTTAAGCCATCTCTATGCGCAGCTCTGCAATGAAGTGGTAAAGATTTGTGGGTATATGCAGTTTCGCATTGCCTCATACCTGATGCAGAAGGCGCCTGCTGATGATATGCTGCCATTTGTGAGCGTGTTGAGAAATGTTGTGGCAATTACCAGTCGCACGAATCAACAATTGAGCACGATGTTGAGTTCATCAACCGCTACCTTGGAAGATATTCTCTATGCCATGGCAAAATATGCTGGCCAAATAGATATTGAATGTGGCGCATTTAAAATATACGAAACAAGTTATAGCAAGCAGGGCGGATTCTAATGAAGTCGAAGTTGTTTACCCAAATCCTTGCTTTTGCGCTTGCCATTCAAGCGCCACTGAGCTGTTTAGCTCACGATGTTTCACGCTATTGGGCAGTCATGGGCGAACAGCTTGGTGCCCGTGATGTGCGCTTGGAGCCTGCTCGATCAATCGATGATATTTTGAGCCCAAAGCTCTCACCTGAATATCGTGATTATCTTACGCTTTTGCTTTTTGCTGAAGCGGATCGGTCAAAATGATTGGCTGATAATCAACGATTTATGTCGCGGTACGTCTGGCGTGATTTAGAACTATTCCCTCATCTTTTTAATGCGATTAACCGCACGGTAACCGTTTTTGGCCGTTCAACCTTGGCCGGCATCCTCACCGAGCAGGAGCCCATCACCGATATTAAAGAATTACAACGCCGTCAAGAAATTATTAAGCTCCTGCGCAAAGATGGTAACTTGCGCAAATCGCTCCAGTTTTTATTGCAGCGCATTCAAAAAGCGGAAGAAGTGCTTTTGCTTTTCCATATGGAAGATACCAGCAGACGAAAAACCTATTTGCGTCATTACTACATGCCACGCATGATCAACTGGTTTGGTGGCGATGAAAATGTGCTTGATAGAATGTATGATGCCATCGATGCATCGCCCACGGTGAATTTTGCTATCGGTGGTGCATTACGTTTTGCAAAGATTTTAGAGTTTACGCTGATAATCGATTCCGTTTATCTTGGTAAACGGGTGTATGATCGAGTGCGAGATTTCTTCTTTCCTAACAGCCAAGCTGCACTAAAAAATAAGCGGCGAAATGCCTATGCCCAAGCCTATGATGCTGCGCAGGCTCAGGAAGATCAGCAAAAAATGGCAGCTGGCCTGTGGGGGTTTGCTGAAGTTGGTGGCCGAAAAACGATTGATGGTGTTCGCAATGTGGGCTGGTATACCAAGAAGCTTATTGAACTTGCTGCTTTGCCAATGGCGCCCTTTGACTATTACGAGGATATGAAATCACTTATTGCCGTGCATCGCGTATTGCATGGCGATCTGATTCGCTTGGCTACGGCGGTAAACTCATTGCGCACGGCAACACGAGCGCTGCGCCAACTGGGCATCGACAAAATTGTGCCAGAATGTCACGATCTTTTTTCTCTTTTAGAGATTCCAAACCAAGTGCCGAATTTTAAAAAACTACTCGATATTTTGGCTTCAGATACCTTTAAAGGGCAGGCAAGCTCATGGTCGATTGCTGGTCACTATGGGCGTATGTTTGCCGCAAACCATCTCATGGAAAAAACCAAGCATGTGTGGGCCCGCTTATTCCAATCGATTGGCCATATTGATGCCTATCTTTCTGTTGCATCGCTCATGGATGAGTATGAAGA
>DAIDHG010000065.1 GCA_027452085.1 bacterium | reverse complement strand
AGTTAATGATTGTATCTGTTTGTCTGATGTTTGAGCCGTTGATGCGCCACTTTGGTTAAGGGCCTCAATTTTTTGACCAACCGATTCAGTTAGTTGGCTCAGGCGTTGATTAAACTCGTGAGCCATGAGATCAATAGTTTTTTGGGTTGTCGCTGGCTGCGCAGCAACTGCTTGGGCTACCTGTTCTATGCGGCCATGTATCGATTGCGATACATCATTGATCTCTTTTGCCGTCTTGACTGCCTCTGCTCGAATATTTTCTACAGCGTCATTTACACCTGATAGGCTCTCAAGCTTTAACGACAACACCTCAATTGCAACATGAACGCCAGAAAGATTATTTACGCTCGTTGCAATGCCATCAATTTTTGCACCCGAGGTGCGTGATAATTCAGCCATCTGTTGATTCAATCCGATAACGCGCTCGTTTAAATCCTTGAAGCTCTTTTGGAACGCGTCGCTTATCACCGTTGGTTGGGCGCTCAAAGCTTTTGCCAGTGTGTCGACACGATCAGTACAATGACGCGAAAGTTGATCAATCTGTTGTAATGCGCCTGTAAGATGTGTGGCAAGATCTTCGATTTGCTTGTGAGCACCCTGGGATGCTGAAGCAGAGGCAACGCTTACGGCACTCACATTATTGGTAATTGATGCGATATCGTGTTTGAGCTGAGCAGATAAATCACCAACTTCTTTTGTAAGTTGCTCAATGCGCCGATGCACAGCAGATGACTTTTGTGGCGTGCCTTCAACATCTGGCTGAGCCGACGTCTGCGGTGCATTGAATCTTAAGGTGAGATCATCTATGCCCGTTGATAGTTCATTCAGACGATCGTTCACTGCAGAAAGCCCAGTAACGGCTTGCTCTACTCTGGCTATGGTCGCACCAAATCTATTGAATTGTTCTTTTTGTGAGCCAAATTCTCTATTCAGCTCATTAAATTTAGTTTTAAAATCATCAAGCTCATGTTGAATGTTAGGGCCTTTTTTGCCTCGTGTTGCCAGCTTATAGGCAGCTGCACCAACAACGCCTACAGCCAAAGCGCCATAACCAATAGCAGAAGATGAAGGGGGTATTTCTATATATGATCGTGTTGCTGCTTCTGATTCTTCAGCATCCCAATCAAGCTCATCAATTGGAGCTGCAGCCAGTGGATTTCCAAATAATAGAGCAAGCGCTAATAAACATTTTGGCACTGAATGATTTTTCATATGTACTTCCCGATGTTTTAAAAAAGTGAAAAGAGCCTAAAGACTAATGACCCTTGAATTACTGTCAATCGAAGTTTAACGTAAAAACAATTTATGAAGCAACGATTAGATGCAACAGCCAAAGAAAGTATGTTCGCGTGCACTATTCTAAATACCAAAACCTTTAAGAGCAGATGGTATTGCTACGCTGCCATCTTCCTGTTGATAGGTTTCTAAGATCGCCACCATCACCCGTGATAACGCCAATGATGAACCGTTCAATGTGTGCAGCAATCGTGGTTTGCCGCCAACTTCTTTGCGATAACGAATAGCACCGCGTCGTGCTTGGAAATCGGTGCAATTACTGATCGACGAGACTTCATAGAATGATTTTTGCCCCGGCAACCATACTTCCAAATCGTAGGTGCGTGCTGATGCAAATGAACAATCTTGTGTAGCGAGCAAGCTTACCCGATAGGGCAATTCTAATGCTTGTAAAATACCTTCGGCGCACGCAAGCATACGTTCTTGCTCCTGCTTGGAATTTTCCGGCTCACAAATGGTGAAGAGCTCAGCCTTTTCAAATTGATGCATACGAATCAGACCACGCTC
This sequence comes from bacterium, assembly GCA_027452085.1. GTDB lineage: Bacteria > Babelota > Babeliae > Babelales > JABCYS01 > DAIDHG01. The sequence continues at coordinate 3,060 of DAIDHG010000065.1, read as the reverse complement.
ATGCGCACCATAACCACCTGCTTCACGCCGGAAACAACTCGTCCATGCCGTCATTCGAATGGGCAACTGTTCAGCTGCAAGAATTTGATCGCGATAGATGTTTGCTAAGCTCACTTCAGCTGTTGGGATGAGATACAATGAATCTTCATTTACTTCATACACCTGATCTTTAAATTTGGGTAAGTTGCTTGAAACGATTAATGATTGTTCATTGGCTAATGCTGGTGGCAGCACGAGATTATAGCCATGCGCTTTATTGTGCTTCAGCATAAACATGACCATGGCATAGATAAGCTCAACGCCCTGCCCGAAATAGACGGGAAATTGGCTGCCGGCAATGGTTACACCAGCTGCAAAATCAACCCAATGCAGTTTTTCGGCTAACTCAAGGTGATTTTTCGGCTCAAAAGAAAACTTCCTTATTTCGCCAACCGAATGCACTACCCTATTGGCTGATTTGTCGCCTACCGGGATATCATCATCGCACAGATTTGGGCAGCTCAGATAGAGAGACTTAAATGCTTTTTGAGCTTCTTCGTAGCGCGCTTCTTTTTCTTTCAGCTCTCGGCCGATGGCGATTGATTGTGCCCGCAGCTCCTCGGTGATGCCTTTTTTAGCCGCTTGTGAAAGCTCATTCTTTTGATGGCGTAGCTCTTCCACCTTTTGCTGCAGTTGACCCAGCTCATGGTCTAATGAAACTAATTCACCGGCAGGAAAATGCGGATCTTTAAGATTAATTTTTTTTATCGTTTGCTCTGGATATTCACGAAGAAGTGTGCGATCTATCATTTTAGTTCCAAATCAATAATATAAAGAGCTGAGATAATACCATTGCATTTGCACTTTAAAAAGCCTCTATAATTTGTTTTTGTCGCCAACTACCTCATACAGGTTGAAAAAAGCACCATGAAAAAATCAGTCCGCCTTGTGCTCGCTCTGATGAGCCTCATATTTCTTGCAAACCCTATCATGCATGCAAATACACAGATTGCTCATACAAATTTTTCTCACGAGCATCCTCATTACGCACATGGCCAAGAGCGATCAGCGCCGGCAAAACGTTTTAGCTTCTTACGTAAGGCGACCAGATCTCTTACTCATAATTCCATTAAATTATTGGCTTTGAGTTTACTCCTAAATAAAAACGAATCCGTTTCTGCCCAATTAGGCACCGCCTTCAGAATTAGTGATGGCAGAGGCATTGACAACTCTGATGTTGTGCTGAGCAGTAGGCCCGATGGCACAGCGTGGGCAGCTTGGAATTCAGATAATGGACCGATGATGAGAGCCATTGCGCAAAATGGCGAACTTCTGACAAACCAACTGCAAGTAGCTGCTTCGACCGACTCATTGCAGTTTGAGCGTAATCCGTTAGTAACTTCGTTCGATTATTGGAACAATGAGACAAATACAGCATTAATAATATGGGGCGGCATTACGGCATCAAGGTATGGCATTAAATGGCGACTGCTGTTTCCAAACGGCACATTCATTAATGAAGAGCAGCTATTAACCAACATCAGTTATGCTCCTGAAACAGATGTATCCAGCATGGCACAATTTCAGTGGGCTCGATCAATAAATGAAGGTGCTTTCCCTGGCGACATTGGTGTGGAAGCTTTGATAGTACTCATTCAACCTACCGACCAAAACGTGCCACCTTGCACATATACATATGCAAGCCAATCATTCGCATATCAGCCAGACCGATCGTTATTTAATTCATCGAGCCCTATAAACAGATACATGTATCCAAATATTATTTCCATTAATTCGATAGATTATAATCCACTCGCCCCCCAATACACAATTCAATCGTTAGGCGAAGGCCGAACCTTTCTGGCTTATCTCGGTCAGGGGAGAATAAATGTATTTATATTGGATGAGCAATTTGAGGTCCTTTTTACTAACCATTACCTTCTAGATAGAACGGCAGACACAGGAAATAGCATCAGTAGTTCTGTTTTTTCTAACAATAATATTTTGTTATCTTGGTGTGACGCAACTACAGTTTTTCCACTCCCGCTTAACTCTTTAACTATTATGCTGTTTAATCTGGAAAGTCAGGCAGTTACCGGGCCAAGACAATTAATTAATCCATATACCATTCCGTCGTCGATTCCTTATATTCATCCCCCTATATCGCGCTTTCTTACAAAAACCAATGTATTTTCACTTTCTGGCAATAGCATTGCACTTTTTGATCCACACTATGCGTTAATTGTTTTTGCGGCAACTGCTCCGGAGTACAACTATCTAACCAAAAGAAATTATTTTTCTCAGATATATGGTCAGATCATTGATGACTCATTCAATTCCATTGGAGCGCCGTTCCCCATTAACTTAACAGATTCTCAACTCCAATATTCACCTGTTGCTGTATCATTGCAAACACAAACAACACAAAACGATCCTTTAAGTCCATTGCGGCATTTCGATTTAAACGGAGTCTTAGTGGCATGGGTTTCACCGCAAAATAACCATTCGGAGATTTTTGCAAAAACATTTCCGCGGGCACAGCTTATGGCAATGGTATCAAACACCCAAACAACAGCTAACCCCTCTTCCGCGCAATCAAGCGAGAGCTTTTTTTCTACTTTGGCCGCAAAGCTTACCCTCGGTCTCGGCGCTGCGGCTTCGGGCGTCGCAACTTTTCTTGCAAAACAGGCGTGGACGCGTTTTAATGCAAAAAAATATCGTGAAGAAAAACCGTTTTACGATCTGGTGCGCAAGAAGTTGTGCTTATCGCTTTGGAATTTTAGTTCCGATGACGGTAAAGAGTACTGTAACATGATCAAAATAGTTCTTAATAAACTCACTGCTCAATTGAAAGGTCAGGTGACTTTTGACATTGCCAAATGCACCCATGATCAACTCGATGATCTTGCCACGATTTTTGCCAACGTGCTTACAGAAAAAAATATGGTTGGCTTATCTGATAGGAAATTAAGATACTACTACATACGTCAACAGCTCACGTTGAATGATCAAATTTGTAACGTCAATCATTGTGACGGCATCATTACCAGCATACGAGAACGCCTGCAAGCAGATACGAAG
>DAIDHG010000064.1 GCA_027452085.1 bacterium | reverse complement strand
AAGTGAACCACCCAATAACGGTAATACACGAGCAGCTTGATCTTGCACAATGGTCGGAAAAACAGGTCAACGAAGCATTCGATTTCTGGCGCCAACATTTCACCGATGAAACACAACAAAATATGTTTGATCTTGGATTAAACTATTTCCGCCTCGATCACCAACGCTCCTAGCCACAACAGTAATTTACTCACTTGCCATTCTGCCTGCCATACATTGCAATCTACTCCCGTTGATTCTGACAGTTTTGCCAAACAAAACTATATTACAGGATAGGGATGACGCAGTCATAGCGAAAAATTCCTTTTTATGGCAAGCTCCCCCCTGTCTTGTCAAAAAAAAGTTGGAGACTATTTGCTAGAAAGGATTGGCCATGGCAGGCATGGAAGATATTTCCTGTATTTTGTGCGGCAGCAATAACGGCCCTGTAGTAATTGAAGAGAACGGGTTTGACGGAAAAAAATGTGAACCATGCTCCCTTATCTACATCTCGCCACGTCCGCAACAACAAGCCGTCTTAAATATCTATGGCCATGATGATGCCTATATTCCTGCCCATGCCCATGTCGAAAGCACATGGCCGAAGCAATTGCATGCTCGGTATATGCTTAAACTCATACGGCAGCATTGCCGACGTGGGTCACTCTTAGAAATTGGGGCGGGCGCAGGTTATTTTCTTGCCGAAGCACGCAAAATAGGATTTGACCCGTTTGCTATTGAACTAAATCCAGCACAAGCCGAATTTATACGATCAACATTGAATATTCCCTGCGACAACCAACCGCTTTCATATGAATCCTGGAAAGATAAGCAGTTTGATTTGATATATCATTGCGATGTGATTAGCCACCTCCATGATCCGCTGGCTGAACTTCGGGTAATGTACGATAAACTAAAACCTGGTGGTCATTTGGTGTTTGAAACGGGTAATTTAGGTGACGTAGATCCAAAATATTTTTCACTGATTCCCGCATTCCAATATCCTGATCCCCTTTTTTTCTTTGGGCAAAGATCATTGCGTGAAATTGTGCAGCGCTCGGGCTTTAAGCTGATCAAGATGCATCAATTCAATATTGCTCCCCAGTTGCGATTTATGAATTTTATGCGCGGTAAAAAACTGCCGGCACATACAAAAAAATCAGCTCAGCGGCCATTATCGCGGTCTTCAGCCATAAAAACGCTGCTGAAAAATGGTTGCCACACTTTGAGCTTTGGCCTGCGGTATCATCTTGGTAGTTGGCCAGTTTCGTTGAGCACACCACAAACAGTGGTGTTAATAGCACAAAAACCTTTGGAATGACGAGGATGCAATGACCCCCATTATTCACGTCGAACACCTATTTAAAAAATTTTCATTTAAAATCAAAGAACCAGGCTTGCTCAATGGCGTTCGCTCTTTGTTTGCACCGACATACCATACGGTAACTGCTGTCGATGACATCTCATTTTCGGTGAATCAAGGTGAAATGGTTGCCTTTATTGGCCCGAATGGTGCTGGAAAATCAACCACCATAAAAATGTTGACCGGTATTTTGCACCCGACGGCTGGCGCTATCAATTGTTTGGGGCTTGAGCCGGCACGAGATCGCCATGCATTATCCTATCAAATCGGCTCGGTGTTTGGGCAAAAATCTCAGCTCTGGTTTCATCTGCCACCGCTTGATACCTTTAACTTGCTCGCACGAATCTATGAGCTCGATCAAAAAAAATATAAACAAAGAGTTCATTTTTTAATTGACTCTTTTGATGTGTCGGGTTTTTTGCATACGCCTGTACGAAAGCTTTCGCTTGGTCAACGGATGCGTTGCGAAGTTATTGCATCACTTCTTCATAATCCAAAAATTTTATTTTTAGATGAACCAACTATTGGCCTGGATGTGATTGCTAAGCAGCAGGTGCGTGACGTCATTAAATATCTCAATGAGCATGAGCAGGTAACCATTTTCCTTACCTCACATGATGCTGGTGATATTGAAACGCTCACGAACCGATCAATCGTGATTAACTATGGGCAAATTATTTTTGATGGCACCACCGAGGATCTGCGCAAGAATTACATTACCACGAAAATTATAGAACTTGTGGTTGAAGAAAACAGTGAGAAGTTCAGCTTTGAAAAGGGTAAAATAATTCATCGCGATAAACATTCTTTAAAAATTGAAATTGATACAAATAAGGCTGAAATTGAGAAGTTGCTGCATTATGCGCTCGAAAATTTTAGTATTATTGATATTACGATTAATGAACCGCCGATGGAGGAAATTATTGGTGCAATTTACAAGGGTGTTATGCCATAAGGTCACAATTGGTTGGTGCGTGAGATTATAAAAATATAGAATAATACAGAAATCAGGATTTCTGCTCAGAGGTAGGCTCCGCTCATCCTGAGGGTTTTGCGCTAGCAATCCTTCGATCGCTTTCAGCACTCAGGAGTATCAAAGGATACGAGCGCTTGATTTTCAAGGAATCATAATGATCGCAAAGGTTCAAAAATATTCCGCTATAATCGCCATGGCCATACGTGCTCGACTTGCCTATCGCACCGAAGTGTTGGCAGAGGCACCAATAATCATGTTGCGCATATGGGTGATGAGCCAGTTCTATGCCATGACCTATGCAAGCACAGGGGTAACAACGTTTGATGATTTGAACTATGTGCAGCTCATTTGGATCATGAGCCTGATCCAAGGATTTGAAAGTTCGGCGACGGAGCCAAGTGTTCCACGAATTATAGAAGGTGAAGTAAAAACAGGATCGCTTGCCTATTCACTCAATAAGCCATACTCGTATGTTTTATATCAATTTTCTACGTTTCTTGGCCGCAGTTTTGCAAATATGGTCATTAATGTGCTCGTTTGTACTGTTGTACCATATTTTCTCGTTGGCGCCTTGCATGCATCGCTGTTTGGAATTGCCGTTGGCATAGGCATGATGTTTTTAGGCTATCTCCTTTACTTTTCTATTTCGCTGGTGATTGGTCTATTGGCATTTTGGATTGAAGATATTAACTCTATCGATTGGCTGTATCGGTCAACGACTATCATTTTCGGTGGCGCCATTTTGCCGTTAGCTTTATTTCCGGATACGATCAAAAAGATTGCAGAGCTCTTGCCCTTTGGCCAACTTTATTATTCCGCAGCGCGTTTGATGGTAAAATATGACCATGCTTATTTTGTTAAATTCTTTAGCGTGCAGCTGTTTTGGCTCATTTTCTTTTGTCTTCTTGCTAATTATTTAATGAGGAAAGGACTCAAACGTGTCTCTATCAGTGGTGGCTAAATATATTCGTCTCACGCTTGAGATAAAAAAAGTAAATCTCATGGCGCAAATGGAATATCGTTTGAGCTTTATACTCGAGGTTCTCTTTTCCATCGGGATCCATGCGGCTTTCATGGCACTGTGGGTGCTCTTTTTTATCAAGGTGCCAGCAGTAGAGGGGTGGACCATTCGCGATTCTGCAACGCTTATTGGGATTGCCTGGCTGGGCGATGCAATTGTTGGGTTAGTGGCTGGCGGTATTCATAAACTTTCCAAATTGATTGCGGAAGGACAGCTCGATGTCTATTTGTTAATGCCGCACAATCTTATTTGGCAAATTTCGGTGGCACGCACCTATAACTATGCATTTGGCTCAGCCATTGTATGCATTATGAATTTTTATCTTTTTGGTGATTTTACGCCTATGCGATTTGCTATCTTTTTACTGATGTCGCTCATCTCTGCATTCATTACCTTCAACTTTATTCTCATCGTGCAATCACTTGGCTTTTACTTTGGTAATTTTGAAACGGCGGCAGATAAAATGCAAAGTGCCTTATATAGCCTGCAATTTTATCCGACCAATATTTATCATGGCCTGCTGAGATTTCTTATGATCTGGGTTTTTCCGGCGTATTTCACCGCCGCATTGCCAACGCAGATGGTCAATGAATGGTCAACGTTAAAGTTTGGCATGCTGGTTTTATTCTGGGTGGCGACAGGCATGATAGGCGTTATTTTGTTCAACAAAGGATTAAGCAGATATGAATCTGGTAGTCTGATACAATCACGAGTGTAACTATGCTACATATTGGAAACGCCAAAACAGAACTTGGCACTATCTGGGTAGCCGTAAATGAAAATGGGCTGGTGGGTGTGAGCATTGGCAAACAACTTGACGGGAAATTAGATCTTAAAAAAACAGCTCCATTTACAAAACAAATTGCTGAATATCTTTCTGGCAAACGAACTGATTTTGATCTGCCCATTGATTGGAGATCCTTAACCGATTTCCAACAAAAAGTATTAAGGCAGGTTGCCAAAATCCCGCGTGGCAAAACCGCTGCATATAAAGATATTGCCAAAGCAATTGGCAAGCCAAAAGCATCTCGTGCAATCGGGCGGGCAAATGCCACCAACCCAATGCCATTAGTTATACCATGCCACCGCATAATAAGTGCGAGCGGTTCACTTACCGGCTACTCTGCAGGCGATGGCGTGGCAACAAAAAAATGGCTGTTGGATATAGAACAAAGCGTTAAGGTCTGCCGGTAGATTTTTTTGTCGACACAAATCTTTATGCGAAATTTCCCATCGATTGCCAATTTCGCATAAAATAAGAAATTATGGCTCCTGGCTGCCCGCTCCAAATAATAATCTATCGAAATTACGCTGCATACCAAGCAAGTAATCATGACGCACTTCTGCTCTGCTTTTTTCTGTTTGTGCTGCAGAAAAAAAACTTATTTCCAGACATTGATTGTTTTTTTTTTTTTTTTAAATCCAACAACAACAAGAAGAAAGAAGAAGAACAACAACAACAACAACACAACAACAACAACCACAACAAACAACAAACAGCAAACAACAAACAACAAACAACAAACAACAAACAACAACAAACAA
>DAIDHG010000063.1 GCA_027452085.1 bacterium | reverse complement strand
AAGCGGGACTTAGATCTAATAATCCAAAAGATCCTTTTCCAGAAGAATTGAACAGACAACTTATTAGTAGAATTGCGGATATACATCTATGTCCTACAGAATTTAATAAAGAAAATCTATTAAAAGAAAGTAATCGATATGGCAAAAAAAGCAGATCAAACTGACCAAATCCCAACACCACTCGAAGCCACCATATCGCCCTCCTACTTTTCAATGACCGAATCAACCGAAGATCGGTCACTCGATTTTCAACCGAAAGAGTTTCACGACTACATCGGCCAAAAAGAGCTCAAGGAAAAGTTATCTATTTACACGCAAGCGGCAAAAATGCGTAATGAGCCACTTGATCACCTCCTGCTCTTTGGACCGCCTGGGCTGGGCAAAACAACGCTTTCACAGATTATGGCTACGGTCATGGGTGTGCAGATAAAAATTTGCAGCGGCCCAATGCTCGAGCGCTCGGGTGATTTAGTTGCCCTGCTTTCTTCATTGGCTCCTCGTGATATTTTTTTCATTGACGAAATACATCGCCTTCCTGCTTCAGTAGAAGAAGTACTGTACAGTGCCATGGAGCATTTTCGTGTTGATGTGATTATCGGCCAAGGAGCTGGCGCGAAATCAATCGCCCTGCCCATTGCTCCATTTACCCTCATCGCGGCCACCACCAAAAGCGGCATGATCTCTGCGCCACTGCGCAGCCGATTTGGTATTGTGGAGCGCTTGGATTTTTATACCGACGATGAGCTGCGCGATATTATTTTGCAAAATGCGCAACATTTAAAATTGTCATTATCTCCGCAAGCAGCATTGATTATTGGATCATGCGCCCGCGGCACGCCTCGCATTGCAAAAAAGTTGTTGCGCCGCGTACGCGATTATGCCCAGGTGACCAACAAAAAAGCCGATGAAAAGTTGGTACGCCAAGCACTTACTTTTCTTGGCATTGATGCTGATGGGCTGACAAAAATGGATAACGAGCTCTTGCGCAGCATCATTATGAAATTTAATGGCGGGCCAGTCGGTCTTGAAACAATGGCCTCAATTACCGGCGAAGATAAAGATACTATCGAATCGGTATACGAGCCGTATCTCATGCAGCGTGGCTATCTAGAACGCACACCACGTGGGCGCCAAATCGGTTACAAAATGCTGCCGTTTTTAAAGAAAAAATTTTTCGGACAAGAGACGCTCATATAGGTTGCCCATCTCAAGATTCTTGGTATCTTCGTAGCTGAAGTTTCACCTCTTATATATAGGAGCGCGTATGTTTGCACCAGTAAATCTTCTGGCTGTATTTGTTGGCACACTTGCCTTCATGATGATCGGCATGTTTTGGTATTCACCTGCTGGATTTGGTAACAAATGGGCTCAATTGAATAACATGAGTTTGGATATGCGCCCAGCTCCCATGGACTTTCTTGGGGCAGCAATTGTGGCCTTTCTAGCATCATGGAGCATGGCCCAGCTTATTGCGTGGGTAAATCCTTTTATGCTGGCACATGCGATGACAGTTGGTTTTGTAGCATGGTTGGGGCTTATTGCGGCACCTCGATACAGCCAAGTAATCTGGGCTCATCAACACGTGACCATTTATCTGATTGACGTATCAGCTCTTTTGGTAAAGACCATGGTACTGAGCGTGCTCTTCTATTTTTGGCGGTAAAAAAATTTAAGGTTTGATTAAAGGCGTAGGTTCTTCCTGCGCCTTTTCTTTGTGCCGAACATCACGATAATTATCGGTCCGAGTTTTAAACGAACTGCGCAATAGGCGCGCTATTATATCTACGGCTACAAAACGTTGCTTTTTTTTGCTGAGAACCAAATAGGTGCTGGGGATTGAACGCAATGCCGCATTTTGCAAGGATATGAGCGTTTCATTTTCATTATACCTTCCAGAAAACCAACGCTGTAGATCATGCTCAAGCGTTGCTGGATCAAAGATCGGCACGCAGGGCTCAAAGTTAGAGAAGTCGTTGGTCAGTAGAGTATAGAGAGCATCTGCATATCGATAAGGTAGGTGCTCTTTTACACGCCACGCAAAATCAGCTAATTGTTCTGCTGATTCAGGGTTCCCATTCTGAGAAACTGGTTGCGTGAAGCTACCCTTCATTATTGTTATATGATCACCAAGTGATGTTGGTTGAAAACCACTCCATCTCTGCCAGCTATTTCGATAGAGGATATCCCGGCTATAATCCTTCCTGATTGTATCTAAATCAGCAAGAGGATTTTCCAACTGAATGGCATGCCGCACCATCTTATTTGCAAACGAATCAAACGATTCATTTCTCACCATGCGTTCATGATGTAAACGCTCAAACCGATAGGTCCATTTCTTTCCCAAGCTCATGCCTTCTTGGAAAAAGGACTGCTCATTAAACGAATGGGCACTATGCATAGACCGCACCTGGGCCAGCCCAACAGACAACCATCGGGTGACAAGCCTTATTCTTGGCACAAGGGGCGTGGCATGCACAGCGAGAGGGAAGGTGAATAAAATGGATTGAACCACAACAAGTAATAATTTTTGAGTCATGTAGCTTTTCTGTTTTGAATTAAACGACTGTTATTCTACCGACCAAAAACAGGCTCGTGAATAGGGAAAGCAAAGCATCCCAACGCATAATTTGCCTGACGGTAAAAAAAAATTTCAAAATCGCTAGGCTTATAGAGCCTTAGGTTTTAAAAAGCAAGAAAAAAACCAGGGCCAAATGTTATTAATCCATCACCTCAGAGAGGATTTCCAGCATGGCCGGCCATAGTAAATGGAAAAAAATAAAGCATAAAAAAGCCCTCAACGACAAAAAGCGAGGCGCTTCATTTACCAAACTTATCAAAGAAATTACAGTTGCCGCACGGCATGGTGGCGGTGATCCAAAAGGAAACCCGCGGCTGAACACACTCCTGGAAAAGGCGCGTGAAGGCAATATGCCAATTGAACACACACAACGAGCTATTAAGCGAGGCACCGGCGAATTACCGGGCGTCGTATATGAGCACATCATGTATGAAGGTTATGGCCCGAATGGCATAGCAGTATTGGTAGAAGTGCTCACCGATAATCGTAATAAAGCCGTAGCTGAATTACGTACCGCTTTTACCAGAAATGGCGGTACGCTGGGCGAATCAAATTCCGTTGCTTGGATGTTTGAACGCGTTGGAGAAATCCAAGCCACCCTTCGACACACTCAGGGCGATCGGGTCATGTCGGAGGATGAGTTGCTTGAAAAATTACTCGACTATGACATTAAGAATATCACCACAGATGATGGCATTGCTACCATCCATACTGAGCCAAAAATACTTGATCAAGTACGACAGGCAGTGATAAATCTCGGACTTAAGGTTGAAAGCTCTGAGCTTGAATGGATCGCTAAGAATCCAGTTGAGTTGGATGAAGCCAAACAAAATCAGGTAATCGAATTTCTCGAAGCAATTGAAGATCTGGATGATACACAGAATGTGTATACCACCATGGCTTAAACGAAAAAGATCAGATCTTGGAGACCTCCCCCCTGGCTCGAATGGGATTAAACCCGCAAATTACGCTCATACCTCATCAGTCGTTTCTGGCTGATTGAGTGACTTTAACTAAGAGAAAGAGTTCATGACTTCAACTATTCACAGCATGACAGGCTTTGCCTCAAAAAACTTTGCTATCGCCCTTTCGCCTGAAGCGCAAGCTCAAATTACCCTGAGCATTAAATCATTAAATTCTCGTTTTTTTGAAACGACATTTAAACTGCCGTATGCATTATCAAATTTAGAAACAGAATTGATGCAAAGGAGCAAGGCGAAATTAAAGCGAGGTCATGTCTTTTTTACCATCAACATGACCAACCCAAACATTTTTAAAGCAGGCGTTGAGCCATCGTTGCCTGTAGTGCATAGCTATGTAGCTGCTGCTGAAAAGATTAAGCAAAAGTTTGGCATTGACGGAGAATTAACGATTTCTGACATTGTGGATCTGCCCAATGTTTTTAGCATCGAGGAGGTATCTATAGATGAGACATTGCGCTCAACGATTCTTGAAGAGACTGAACTGGTGCTCGATGCTCTGGTTGCCGTGCGTGCCGAAGAAGGTGCACGCATTGTGAAAGATATTCAATATCGCGCAAACAAATTGGCTGACGCTATTACACTGGTGGAGCAAAACTCTAAGGCGGTCATCGAGGCACGCCGAGAAAAAATTAAACAAGAGCTTGCTGCTCTTGGAGTAAATCTAGATACAACAGCAGAAGCACAGCGAGCGCTCCTATTTACCGAAATCACCAAAATGGATGTGACAGAAGAGATCGTACGCTTTAAAAGTCACCTCCAGGCAATTAAAAATTTGCTGGCTTCCGATGAGCTTGAAAAGGGAAAACGCCTTGATTTTACGATTCAGGAGTTGAATCGCGAGACAAATACCATCGCTTCCAAATCAGCCGATGCAACAATTGCTGCCTTAGCTATAAATATAAAAGTTGATTTGGAAAAAATGCGCGAGCAAACACAAAATATTGTGTAGAAAAATAATATATTGAGCATGAATATTTTACTGGTATTCCTTTTCCTCAGCCCACCCTTTTCTTTGGTGTGAAGAGAAGCTGTCAATTTGTACACAACGAAGCAAAAGGAATTACTTCATTTCCTCCAAATGGCTAATTCCAAACGCTGAGCGAGAATATGGTGTATCCCGCCGGTGAGTTGAAGCCCCTTCTCCGAACCGCCGGGATATACCATATTGAGCACCGCACAAAAAGAGAAAACAATATTAAGATAAGAACATGTCCAAACACTTTACTCATCTTCACTTACACACCGACTTCTCATTACTTGATGGCGCCATCTCAATCGATCGCCTGGTTGGCTTTGGCAAAGAGAACGGTTTTAAAGCATTAGCAATCTCTGATCATGGCAATATCTTTGGCGCCGTGAAATTTTTTGAT
>DAIDHG010000062.1 GCA_027452085.1 bacterium | reverse complement strand
CGGTATTGCACGTTCATGATTTTGCTGGTTTAAATAATTCTCACTCAATCGAACCAACTGATTGGCCTTTTCAAACAGTGAAAGCCCCTTGAGCGCATCGGCCTCCATCTGATCAAAACTATTTTGTCGCGGCTGTGGCGAGCTTGAACTCTGTTCGTCTCCGTCATCCATTATTGCTAATGATACTGTTCTTGAGCTCGGCAAAGCCGATCTTCCATGCTGAGCCAAATATTCCTGAGCCATTTCGCGCGCCGAAAGATTCAGTTCCTGGGCCGCAGCTTTCCGCAATAGAGCCAAGCCTGCTTGCATGTCTTGCTTGATATCTTGTTTAGGGTTTGGCCCATTCTTTCCTTCAAGCAACATCAGGCCTAAGAAATATTGTGACTTAGCGATAGCAAACGCATCATCAGCCGCAGCAATAACACGTTCAAACTTTTCCCTTGCACTTGCAAAGTTTGTTGCATTCATGCAACGAACGGCATCTACAAAAAGCTTATTAGCACGAGAAATGATCAAAGATTGATCTTCGTCACCATGCGCAACCATCATTGATGGATGGCTTGGCAAACTACTGCCAGATGTTGCCAGTAATAGATTAGGCAGCAAATAAGTGATAATTATTGCGGAGATGAAGATATTTTGCTTCTTAAACATAGTTATTGCCTCCATTTTTAAGCTTTTGCCTTACGCCACTAAATCCGGGGCCAAGACGAGTAATTCCATTTGAATCCATTATCTACCATCCCTATCTATAGTCAAAAGGTGGCAAGATGAGGGTTTTTTTGCCAATAGATTGACTAGATGGCTGTAATAGTTGGCCGAAAAGTAAAAAGGCCTCGGGTTTTCCGAAGCCTTTTTGCAAAACTGTAATTATCGTCGCAGCCAAGGAGGCCACCAACCGGTATAGGGCAAATCCTATCGTTTTACGAATTGGAACTTACGACGTGCACCGCGTTGACCATACTTCTTTCGCTCTTTCAAGCGGGAATCTACGGTAAGCATCCCTTGCTGGCGCAGGGGAGACTTATAAAGCTCGTCAGATGCCACCAGCGCGCGGGCAATACCAAGTTTCACGGCATCGCTTTGGCCAGTCTTTCCGCCACCATCGACATTAACTCGCACCGCATAGGTTGCTGTTTGCGGGGTAATGGCAAATGGGGAGATAACGGTCTGCTTGGTAATATCAGTATCAAAATATTGTTTGTAATCAAGGCCATTTACCGTGATTGATGGCTTAGTGCTTCGATAAAGCCACACACGAGCCACCGAGCTCTTACGACGGCCAATACCATGACCGATTGGAATAAGTTTAGATTTCTTTTCAGCAGCTGTTGATGAAGCTTTTGCCATATGAATTCTGACCTCTAAATTCGTACTTTATTTAACGTAGGCTCTTATAGTAACTTTTCCGTCCTTTTTTTCAACCCGGCCCCTCAGACCAGATAGATTCAACTCAGGTTTCGTGATTAAAGCCCGTCTCCGAGTTCGCCGATGCTGGCCGTATGTGTATCTGCAATACATTCGGGGCCGAACAAAGAAACTACAAGCTCTAGGTTTGTCGGGCCTTGGGATGCGAAACTGGGATTACTCAGAGTCGGCCCCACCTCTTGAGCATCCCGACGTTTTACCCAGCGCTCGAAACGATCCGGCAAACAAGGGATGACTGTTACTACTCCTTGTGATTTAACCGCGTAAACAAGATAGAAGTTCCTATCTGGATGATAGATGCGTTGCCGACCCCAATCTTGGTTATACCGATGACCATGACGAAGCATCCAATCTAATTCCTGAGCACTTACTTTGCGTTCAGTCTTCCTACTATGCGCATGCCCCGAGATATAATAATGGGCCCTATTGGTCAGCTTAACAATGCGAAAGTTTTCACGGAAACGAAAGCTTTTAGCATCCACAATTTGATATCCATGCAATGTTTTTAGAAACCGTTTTTTCTTCAGCTTGTTCATCGGGGCCGCATTCATATATTCTACAACCTTTGATTCATCTGCAGAGGTTTTTGTTGAAGATGCTTTCTCGAGCACGTTTTTATCAAAAGCATGTTCATTCTTTTGCTTTTCACGGGCGAGATTGAACCACCATTCATCATGACCGCGTGCCAACCGATTCCCGTTTTCTAAAGCTTTCACAAACGCCGTGTCCTTCAACAGAGAGGGATGTAATGATGCTATAACTGACTTTATGTTTCGTCCATGGGTATCTAAAACATCTTGATCTGCGCCTACCTTTAATAACTCCAGCAAACAAGCGCGATTGCCGTTTCGTGCCGCAATCATCAGCGCAGTTTCACCTGCTTTTCGAGCATTCACGTTGGCACCATTGCGCAACAAAGCGGCAACGAGGCGCGATTGGCTACGTTCAACTGCATCGATCATTTGAAGATCCATAGGCGATGTTCGTCTTCTATTTTCGCTGGAGAATTGCACTATGTGTGCAACCGACTTTGGCGTTTGCTGCGAACTATACATATGCGGAATTGCAAATATGAAAGGCCACATCAAGAGAAGTCTCGTTGTTTTGAACATCCTCATGATTGAACCCATTGCGTTACATAGAAGATCTCAGCCAAGGTATCCCGCGATTTTAATGAATGGAGCCGATGACCAGAGTTGAACTGGCGACCTACTGATTACGAATCAGTTGCTCTGCCACTGAGCTACATCGGCATTTAATATGAAAGATCGTTCCTAGGAATACCAAACTTTTGGCGTCGAAGAGCGGGGCTCTACTCGCCTGCAACTTTGTATTCCTAGCTGCTTTCTGTGATCGCAGCGCTCGATCGGGTAGGATATTCTAACCTTCTGCCGCTTCTTGGCAAGCCAGACAGCGTGTGGCATTGGGGTACACCATCAGGCGTTTTTCAGAAATGTGCTGCCCACAATCAATACACGTGCCATATTGGCCATTATCTATTTTCTTAAGCACATCCAAGATCATGTTGTATTCTGCCAGCTCTTTATTTTGCAAAGCGCTTCGCAGCTCTTCCATAGACGTGTTGAGTGCCTGGTCAATAGGATCTTGCACAGCTTCGTCTGAAAATTTTTCGTTATACAAACCCTCCAACTCTTCCTCAAGTTGGTGTTTGCGCTCGACAAGCTTAGCTTTGATTTGAGTTAGCTCTTTTTGAGCGAGTTTCATAGCCATCGCCCTCTCCTTCATTAGCACGGCCACGCGCAGATCATTCTGCCTTATTCCGCTGCCGCTTAAAAAACGTCTTTAACAACATTGCCGCCGCTTCTGCTTCAATACCCGTGATGATGGCTGGCAAATGACCGCTATTATATACCAGTGGTTTTTCTGAATGTCCACCCTGTGCCAAGGCTTTATGTGGCAAGAAAGGCGAAGCGTCATTTTCCGCCACTTTTGAAAATCCAAACAATGGCGACTCTGCGCCATACACAATACCATCTAAGCGACTTAAAACTGCCAAATTGTAACACATCGCGCAGGGTTCAAGCGTCACATACAACCAACACCCTTCAAGCCGCCAATCACCAATTTTTTTTCCGGCTTTCTCGATCGCCAACACCTCAGCATGCGCCGCTTGTGTATGTTTGTGTTCCGTTAAATTATGGGCACGTGCAATAATGTTGCCATCTTTATTAATAATGACTGCACCGATTGGTACTTCATCTTTATTTAATGCTTTTGCCGCTTCGGTTAAAGCAGATTTCATGATAGAATGTTGAGTAACTTCAAAAACCTTTTTAGTATGCTTGGTGCTCACAAGAAACCTTAGGAAAATTAGATGTTTGACATTGCTCCGCTCGCCCTGAGTGTTTTTGCACAGCAAAAACGTATCGAAGGGTACGAGCAGCACGAAGATATGATCAAACAAATAATGAAATTAGGAAAATTCAGATGTTTGATGAAAAGAACGATAACAATTCCCTAGAATTTGCCAAGAAAAGCGAAAACTCATCCTATGGTGCTTCATCAATTAAAGTGATGGAAGGCCTTGAGGCAGTTCGCAAACGTCCGGCAATGTATATTGGCTCTACCGATGTTCGTGGTCTACATCACCTGGTATGGGAAGTCGTAGACAACTCAGTTGACGAAGCGCTCGCCGGCTACTGCGACACCGTTGTGGTAACCCTGCATAGCGATGGTTCATGCTCCGTTGAAGATAATGGTCGCGGTATACCTACTGATATTCACCCAACAGAGAAGGTATCGGCAGCTGAAGTGGTTATGACCAAGTTGCACGCCGGTGGTAAATTTGATCGCGAGTCATATCGTTTTTCAGGTGGTCTGCATGGTGTGGGGGTGTCGGTAGTTAACGCGCTGGCTACTCGCCTTGATCTAGAAATTTTTAAGAATGGCAAAATCCATGCCATGTCATTTGAACGCGGCAAGCCGATGGGCAAACTCACCGTCATCGGTGACACAACCAAACATGGTACTTTCGTTCGCTTCTGGCCAGATCCAGAAATTTTCAAAGAAACTACAACACTGAGCTTTGATACCCTTTCAGCTCGTTTGCGCCAACTCGCCTTCTTAAATAAAGGGCTTCGAATTTCCATCCTTGATGAGGCTGCGCAAAAGGTAAACGATTTCTTCTTCGAAGGCGGTATTGTTTCATTCGTGGAGCATATCAACTCAAAAAAATCGCCAATCTTTTCTGACATCTTATATATGCATAAAGATGAACCACAAGGGATTCTAGATTTAGCCCTGCAATATAATGATGGGTATGGCGAGCAAATGTTCTCATTCGTGAACAACATCCATACCACCGATGGCGGTACCCATGAAGCTGGATTCCGTGCTGCATTGACCAAAGTATGCAATAAATATGGCTATGAGATGAACTACCTCAAAAAAGATGAGGAAGGCTTTTCAAGCGAGGATGTGCGCGAAGGGTTAGTCGCGGTTATTGCGCTCAAAATTCCTGAGGCACAATTTGAAGGCCAGACCAAAGGCAAGCTTGGCAATAGTGAAGTAAAAGGATTGGTCGACTCGTGGGTCTATGCATTT
>DAIDHG010000061.1 GCA_027452085.1 bacterium | reverse complement strand
TTGCTTCAACGTGCTATCTGATTGGCATTCATCCCCAGGCTTGAAAGCCGTGGGGTTTTCTGCCAATGGGGAATAAAAATATTCGCGTTGCAGCAATTCGATGGAGAATAGAAAATAGCGAGGAGCAGCAAACACAAAAAACAGCACGCGCCTATTTGCTTCAGCACGTGATTTCAGCTCTAAATAACGCACAACGAGAGTTGGAAAAAGAAGGGTTGAATCTTTTAATTTCCGACTGCTATCGTCCAGCATTGCCAAATATTAAATTTTGGACACCATGCCATGAGACCACCAACAGTTCGTCATCGCATCATCGCGGCACGGCGCTTGATATCGTATTAGTGGATGGTGAAGGCAGCTATCTTACGATGCCTTCATTTAGCAATGATGAGCATGCACTCCATAATGAACGCGAAGAAGTTGCGCTTGCGCACTTTAACAAGCTGCTCAAGATCATGCACAAACATGGATTTACCAATCAACCTGGTTCATATCATTTTAATTGGACCGATGCCATAGAGCATCCAGAAAAATATCCGGTGCTTTCTCATAGTTTTCCAGAATTAGAAAATGCACAGAACCGACAAAAACAGGATCCTGCTGACGAAGAAAACGGTCTCTCATGCTCAACACAAGAAAATATCAGCTGATCTTTCTGGCCCTTGCGACGTATGCGCATGCACATACAGAGGCACGGCATCATTTAATTGATATTCAAAAATTAAATCCTCAGATCCGCACCCATATCTATTACGCCACGGATGACAATTTCACCAAGCGTGCCGTCTATCCAAAAAATGCGTACGTGTATCTGCTGGATCAAGTAGCACAAGCACTCAATCGTGTGCAGCAGGAGCTGAAAAATGATGGCCTTGGGCTCTTGGTGTGGGATGGTTATAGACCCGTATCGGTGCAAGAAACATTCTGGCGCATATGCCCGGATCCAAACTATGTTGCAGATCCCAAAAAAGGATCAAGGCACAATCGCGGCGCAGCGGTTGATGTAACGTTGGTGCATCTTCAAAGCGGCAAAAGCCTCAACATGCCAACAGAATTTGATGATTTTTCAAAAAAGGCTTGGCGCGATGCTGGCCAAGAGCTAGGTGTAACCAAAGAGCAAATAGCCAATCGCAGAAAACTTGAATGCGTAATGCATGCACACGGTTTTAAAGGGTTGGCTTCAGAATGGTGGCATTTTGATTGGCAGGATGCGCTGGATCACCCAGAACAATATCCATTATTGTGTTTCTCATTTGATGAATTAGCAAAATAGATTGCGGAGTTAAACAAGAGGCCCCTCGAAAATATTTCGGGGGGCCTCTTGTTTAACTCATGCTAATAAAGCGGTGCAGGTGTCTGCAAGCGTGCATAAATTGGAGCAAGCGGTGTTGAAGTAATAGGGGTGAAAGTAAACGCATACAAATAGGTATTTGCATCAAAAATATTGCCGGCGTTCCATAGCGTTAAATTGCCTGTTTTATCAAAGTCATTAATGGTCCAACCAACCTGCAATGGCTGACCCTGCTGTTGCCACACAATCTGTTGACGGGGATTGGGCGGTACTAAAGCACGATAACCAAAACCTGTTGTGTCATACAAGCTATTTTGCAGATAGGCATCAAAATAAGCAGGAGTAACCGTTGGATTCATTACATACGTGCCTGGCACACCAGTTTGGCTAACAATTGAAAGTTCATCAGGATCGGCCATCTCAAATTGACTAAAGAGAATAGCGCCGTCCTCTGGAGGGTTACTGGTTGCAAAATAATAGGCGTAGGTTGGATCGATAATGAGCTCTTCCATTTCATGTGATGCTACTACGGTATATAAATTAAGAAGAACATCATACGGCGCACCTCCAGAATTTGCCAAATCAACAACATTAAAGATTAAATATGGATTACCCAAAGGCAATGGTGGCACAATATATTCGGTGGTTGAAACAAGGTATTCGGTCAATAAAGGACCCGCCAATGCATTGGGCACATTGTTTAAATTATCCGCAGCTCCGCTGAGCGTCGATAGACCCCAAGGGGTGTTTAAGTTTGCCATTGAAACGCGCGAAACGTACATCGCAATGAAGCTACCATCAAAATTTGGCAAATTAGGGTAGGTGACTACCTCGGCCTCTGCTTTCCGGTTCCAATATGGGTAGAAACGTGTATTTACAAAATTTACCGACTCTTGGGTCAGCGCAGCCATTTCAACATGTGAAATAATATCCGGAACGTAATTGATAAACTTAAATCTGGTTACAATAACTCCGTCTTCATCTAGGTATTGAAAGGGCAGCAGGTGTGGTTGCGTTTTAGCATCCTTGTTCGCTGCCTGATTGCAACAAACTCGTTTACATTTGGCGTCAATTTTTCGTGTCACTTGCTTTGCGGCATGCAAATCAGGCTGATCACGCAATGGATGGATGCTGTGATTAGCGCCATAGAGCTTCTTTGAACCATCCTTTGATTCAACAGATCTTAATCCCCATCCCGTATATGAATAAATAGAACCATTTAATACAAATTCGATATTTGACGGATCTGCCGGATCAGAAACATATGCTCCCGCTTCAAGATCAGTCACCACGCTACCGCCAGGCACTAATGCTTGTTGATATAAAAAGAATTGCGTGCCTTTATATGGTGTAAAAGGCGCAGCTGCTTTATTTAAAAAATCATATTGCCCAGAGGTATTGTACGGAAAAAAGTACGCGGGGAATGCAAAATTAGTCATCGGCCAATTTCGATACCAGAAAATATTATCATTGCCTTGAGAAAATGGCGCCGTTGCTTCGCAAATCAAAAACAGTTGATCATATGTTTGGCTCGCAATTCCAACGGGATCGCCCGCACCATTATACAGTGCGCCCGTTGGATTAATCATTGTCTGGATTACTTGTTGGCTGAGTGACAAAGCAAATGCTTGGTAAAAATCTGTTGGGCCAAGGTTCGGATTTGCTTGGTTTCGTGCCACTGCCGCGTTGATGCCATTGCCCGTGCCATTTGTGCCAGCTGGAATGATAATAAATGGCGT
The DNA here is from genome assembly GCA_027452085.1 of bacterium. Taxonomy (GTDB): domain Bacteria; phylum Babelota; class Babeliae; order Babelales; family JABCYS01; genus DAIDHG01. Next base: position 2,106 of record DAIDHG010000061.1, on the reverse strand, counting down.
ACCATAGGGAATGGCTGTATATAACGTGGGTATATCAACGCTTGGATTTGGATACGCAGGCGATGAAGGTGGCGCAGGCGGTAGGAAGGTAAGTGCATCAGGCCCGTTCATTACCGAACCAGACACGTTACCATGCATGGCAACAGCAAAGTTATTCCCAACTGCGGTATTAAAATCATCAACGAGATAAATCGGAATATACGTGCCTTTTGCAATATGTGGATCAAGAGACGTGCCAAAGTCGATAACTATTGGATCTTGCACTGGCGTAAAGATTTCTATATTTGCTGTCATTCGCCAATTTGGAAATACGTATTTAGCAATATAGCTTTCAACTGTTTGTGCAATATCTGTAACTGTCTTGGGTTCAAAAAGATCTGGAGCTAAGTTAATAATCACAAATCGATTAATGAATCCATTCTTTTCACCCAATTTGCAATTGAGGGATTTATCAACGGTCTGCCATGGCAGGTTGGGAATAAGTTTATGCGAGTACCCATTATTAGCTGGCGATACATTACGATCGAAGCTGGGCAAACGCTCCGCAGTTTTGATACCAGCACCAATTAATAATAGTGCTGGCAACATGAATAGACGTAACTGATTCATACATACTCCTTTTAGGTTTAATATAGGTTTAATAACTGACAGCTGTTTGTACTACAGCCAAAAAAAAAATCAAGCCTCAGCATCGGTATAGTTTTCTTTTCTGCTATACTGCTGCATATGAATACTATTTTATCTGTCCGCAATCTAAAAAAGACCTTTACCACAAATCATTGGTTTAAGACCAACACCGTCTTCACCGCCGTTAATGACATTTCATTTGATCTGCAGAGCGGTGAAATCTTGGGCATTCTTGGTGCCAATGGCGCCGGAAAAACAACCACCATACAGATGTTGCTGGGCTTGCTCACGCCAACCAGCGGCGAAATCAACTATTTTGGCAAAAGCTTAGCGCGCCATCGTAGTGAGATCATGCAACAAGTTACCTTCGCATCTGCCTATCTTAAGTTGCCTGAGGCATTAACAACATATGAGGTGTTAAATTTCTATGGCAAGATCTACAGTATGCCGGCAACTGTGCGTCATGAGCAGATCGAAAATAATTTAAAGTTTTTTGAGATTGAGAATTTGCGCGATAAAAAAACACGCACGCTTTCTGCTGGCCAACTTTCTCGCCTTACCTTGGCAAAAGCGTTTTTGCCAAAGCCGCGGATTGTATTGCTTGATGAACCGACTGCTGCGCTTGATCCTGATATTGCGGTCAACATTCGCGCATTCATTGCCAAAGAGCGCCGAACGAGCGGCACTTCTATTATTCTCACTTCGCACAACATGGCTGAAGTTGAGGAGCTCTGTGATCGAGCGATCGTATTCAAACAAGGGAAAATTATTGCATCGGCTCGACCACATGAATTAACCGCTACGATTAAAATTTCTCATCTGCAGCTGGTGGTTACCGATGTTGAAAAGGCACAACAGTTTGCACAACAATCGGGCTTGCAACACAAACTCGAAGGCAACCTGCTAGACATTGAGGTTGGCGAATCGCACATACCCGAACTACTAACAAGCATCATGCATGCTGGCGTCAAATACACAGAAATATCTATTGAAAAACCTACCCTGGAAGATTATTTCTTGAGCATTGCCAACCAAATGGAGAAACAGTCATGAAATTGTCGCGCATCCTTGGGGTCAGCTATCGCAGCCTCCTCACCAGCTATCGCGATACCGGCAACATCAGCAACTTACTCTATTTCCCCATCATTGATGTGCTCATGATCGGATTTATTGGCGCTTGGGCGCAAGGCAGTGTGGGTCAAGGAAATTTCATGACATCCGTGCTTGGCGGTGTTGTTGCTTGGACAACTATGTTTCGGGCTTCATTAGATATTGCTGGCGGCTTTTTAATAGAAATGTGGGACAGCCATCTGATTAATCTCTTTGCTACACCGTTGGCTCTGCATGAAATAGTGCTGGGTTATATGCTGATGGGAATCGTGCAATGTACGGCCATTTTCTGCTATAGCTCATTCTTGCTCTGGTTGTTTTACGGCATTAACATCTTTGCCGCTGGCCTCATTTTAATACCATATGTTG
>DAIDHG010000060.1 GCA_027452085.1 bacterium | reverse complement strand
GAAGATCGGTATGCCACGGAATATCTTGAAATGAGCAAGTGCCAGAGCCCAAGAGATCAAAAGTATGATTAACCGCCCTATCGGCTAATGCTATTGCATTGTTGGCTGGTAAAGTTCCGGCTGTTGGCGCAGCGTTAAACGATACGCTTTTTTGTAATTGGCGTTGCCAAAAAAAATCAAAAGATGGTATGGCATGCTGCGCGGCAATTTGATGCCAGCTATGGTGTGCCAAGCCTCGTTTTGCTTTGGGGCGAAGCTTCAAACTTTGCCAAGAAGATTTCATACGTGCTGCTAAGAGCTGCAGTACTTTTTGGGGGCCACACGCAACAACTCTTTTGCTCAAGTACCGGCATCTATCGGCTATTTTACGCAAGGAACTCGGTATATTCTGCATGCAACTCTTTCAGATCTTTCTCAGTATCAAAACGCTTTACCTTAAAAGATGAGGCAGCAAAGGCAAGCAATGGCTCAACATGCTGGTGAAAGAAGGCCAACCGTTTACGCGTAATTTCTTCATTGTCGGCCAACCGAGGTGTTAAGGCGGAGTTGCACCTATCGCACACACCGTTAATTTTTGGTTGCACCCAATGCAGATTATAAACGTAGGCGCACGCCTGACAGATAACACGCCCTTTGATTCGTTGCACGCTTGCGTCATCAGATAACACAAATTGCACAAAGCTTACCTGATGGGTGAGATTATTTTTTGCAAATAAATCGATTAAAAACCGCATAGAACTTTCTGAAGGCGGCACCCCATCAATAATGAATGAGCCATTCTCGGCCACAATCTTTAACAGATGCTGCGCTATCAAGGCACAGGTAATTCTCTCATCAACATATTCACCGCGCTCCATAAACGGCTTAACTTGCTTGCCCAACTCGCTCTGCGCGGCAACCTCTGCTCTGAGCAAGTCGCCGACGCATAGATGTTTGTAACCAAATTGTTCAACAGCATATTGCGCAAAAGTTCCCTTACCGCTGCCAGGAGCGGCAAGCAAAACAAAATGACGCGTTGCTCGCTTCACCTGACTATCAGAGACGACACCCAATCCATCGATAGTCGGTGCCAGCAATTGAGTGCTTGAAACTCTGAGCATAAGAACTCCTTTATGAAACGCGTGACCCATCAGGAACTGGTGTGGCCACGGTCAACGGTTTCGTTTTACCTTCGCTATCTTTGGCAAACAACATCATGCCATGGGAGGTAAAGCCCATCATTGGTCGCGGCGCAAGATTGAACACAAAAACACCCTGCTTGCCTAATAACTCTTCAATGGCTAAATCCTTACGCACACCGGAAAGTATTTCTCGTTTGCCGTGAGGGCCAAAATCGACTTCCAAACGATAGAGCTTATCCGACTTTGGCACTGGCTCACAAGCTTTTACCGTGCCAACCAACAGCTCAATTTTGGTAAAATCTTGTATAGTGATGGCATTCTCAGCTTCTTTCACTTCTTTTTTTGGCTCAGCGTTTTCTGCTGGCGCTGGCTCATATTTTGCAAATAATGGCTCGATGGATTTTAGCATAAATGTTTGATTCCAGGGTTGTGTTTCAAGTTGATCAATAATGTCAGTTGTTGAAATATTCAGCTGATGCCCCAATGCGTTGAGCAATGTTTCCATCTTCTTGGGCAACACCGGCCATAATAATAATGCCGCCGCGCGCAGGCTATGGGCTGTTGCCGAAATAATTTCGATAAATTTAGGTGAAACACAACGATCTTTGGCAGAACAGTTGAGTTCTCCATGGGTGCAGGGCTCGCTCTGCTTTGCCACCTTCCATGGCTCTTGCCCATGGAAATAGGCATTGGTGTGCCCAATAAACTTCCACAACTCACCCAGCGCTAGATGAAACTGATATTCACGCATATGCGCTCGGTATAACTCAATCGTATTTTTAAGAGAAAGTTGCAGCTCTTGCGTTGGCTGAGACCATTGAGCAACTAAAGCTACGCTTGAGAGTTCAAACTTTTGAGCAAGCACGAGCATGCGATTGAGCAAATTACCGAGATCATTGGCCAAATCAGTTGAAACTTTCTGCTCCAGATCAGCATCACTAAATGAGCTGTCGTGCGTAATGGCCATATACCGTGTGAGATAATAACGAACAGGCTCGGCACCATAACGATCAAAGAGCAGTTGCGGATCTACCACATTGCCCAATGATTTTGACATTTTATGCTCGCCCACCTTAATCCACCCATGCACCAATAGATGCTTAGGCAGTTCAACCCTGGTAGCCATTAAAAATGCGGGCCAGAATACGGCATGAAATCGCACAATATCTTTGCCAAGCACCTGTACATCTGGCGGCCACCACTGTTTAAACGAAGCGTCGGGATAGCCAACCGCCGTTAAATAATTATTTAAGGCATCAGCCCACACATACACTACATGTTTTGGATCGCCAGGAAATGGGATCCCCCAGCTGATACTTGTGCGAGAAATACTCAGATCTTTTAAGCCAGCTTCTACAAAGCGAATAACTTCCTGCGCCCGCTCTTTGGGTAAAATAAACGTAGGATTTTCTTTATAGAATTTAAGCAGTGCATCCTGATATTTGGACAATCTAAAGAAATAGGATTCTTCGCTTACAAATACCGTCGGCCGACTACAGGTTGGGCAGGCCGGGCCAGTATCGCCTGGCTTTGGCTGAGTGAGCTCCGCTCGCCCTGACTGGTTTGCGTCAGCAAAATGTATCGAAGGGTGCGAGCTGGAGTTCAGGCTTTCATCAACGGTGACAAAGGTTTCATCCGGCACGCAGTACCACCCTTCATAGAACGACTTATAGATATCGCCCTGCTTAAGCATCTGCTCAATCCATTGTTGCACGGCATGCACATGCCCCGCATCGGTGGTACGAATAAAATGATTGTATTCGATCTCATAGGTATCCCACATACCCTTGTAGGCAGGAATAAACTGATCAACAAATTGCTTAACCGGCATACCAGCTTGCTCGGCAGCCTGGGCGATTTTCTGCCCATGCTCATCGGTGCCAGTTAAGAGAAAAGTGCGATAGCCCATCAGCTTATGCCAGCGAGCGGCAACATCTGCCAATACAGTGGAATATAATGAACCAAGATGCGGCTTGGCCGTCACATAATAGATAGGTGTGGTGATATAGAATTTTTTGTCTTGCATATAATTATATTTTAAAAATGATCTATTTCATTATACAGGCAATCTGATAATGCATCTAAAATCATAGAATTGATAGAGGGCTCAAGATTCATAAAAGCTGCAGAACATTGCTTAGACAATCATTTTTGCATCTAAAGACAATTATCTAATCAGCCTATCTTTTATCAACTAAGTAGTAGAGAATCGCCAAGGCGAAGACATTGCTTAAATAGCTTTAAGGCTCGCTCCGCATATGCTTATTTGATTATAAGTCAAAATGAAGGGTCTTTATATAATTGACTGGCACTCCGCGAAGGATTTTGAATAAGAATTCTAGATAATGGACCGTATCGATTGCAGTTTCATTCTTATATTTCCGCATGCGATACGGTTTCGCTGGAATTAGTAAGAGATTGCTTGAGTTCCACACTAATTCTCCCTTGAACATATTCCCATTCAAAAAATAGTGGCCGCTCTCTTTTGCTGGTTGAACAGATATATCCGCGTAATATGCAAAAGTATCAAATAAAAATTGACGATGCTCAGAAAATTCATGAAATGCGCCAACATTAATCCAAATGGCAGGACCGCTAACGGTAAATGGATTTTTATATGAAGAAAAATCATCGTTCGTTTGTTCAAAATGTAAAATACGTACACCATCAATAATCGAAAAATATTTTTGAACATACTCATAAGCTTCTTCCCAGTTGTTCTCCCATGAATAATATCGAAATCCGCTTGTCAACTTCAAATATTCATCTTGATTTTCAATCCATAGATAAAGCGGCCATTGATCACGTGAATTCTTTGCTAAAATTCGTGGAATCGCAATTTCATCTTTCTTGTAAGTAGTTGTGAGAAAATTAATTGCTTCATCTAACTGCAAAGGCACCGTGTCAATTTCCAGACCCGCTCTATAAAAAGTATAGTTATCTTGAAGAAGTGGAGCTAGCAGTTGTTGGATACTGGATGCTGTATATGGCAAGTTTAACAGAAAGCTATATGCAAAATCACTCAAAATAGCTCCTCCAATAATTCGAATCCATATTTCCCCAGTATTCTATTTGCTTGGCTTAAAAACCTCATTCGAGTTGAGGCTGAAAAACTTTCTGGAATTGCATTTCTTACCTGGAAAATAAATTTAAAGCCATTTTCATATGCAAGTTTTGCCTTGTCACCCATGGTAGACAAAATTTTGTTTACTGCTGCTTCACTAGCAAGATTCCAAGTTATTGATTTGCATTCAATCAATTCACCAATTTCAGTAAGCAAATCGTAAGTGCGATTGCCAACCTTGTAATCAAACTCAATGATCCTGATACCACGATTTACAACAGAACTTATAGCAACTTCTAACTCGTTCAAAAAGCCAAAATCTGTTTTGCCTTCAATAATTGCCAAATATACTTGAAGCTGTGCTTTCTCTAATACATCCCGAGCTCCTTTAACCCCATCAAATAATTTATGCGCCGTTTCGAGTGCCTTATTTGCTCCAGCTACTGTTAAACCACCGACTCTTATTACTCTGTTGGGCATCTCTTGAAGCAGCCGGTCCAGTTCTCTATGTATCTCCGCCGGTGTTAATTTGGGCCCGCTTTGTTTTCGTTTATTCTCATCCTGTTCCGGCGGCTCTGGTGGTTTGTTCCCATTATTATTTGGTCCACCTGGCCCACCGGAATTACCCGGTTGTTGTTCAGGGCCGCTAAACAGAAATCCTTCCAGCTTGTTGTTGGTTTGCTCTAATGCAAGGGAGCCCATCACGATTTGATCAGGAATGTTGGTGCCTGCAGGCGCTACATCAACTTGAGCATCTTCTTTGATGGCAGCCTCTATCCAAGGAATTTTACACCTGCCTGATTTGTCAAAGTAGACCTCTTCTATATTTGCGCCATCAGGTAAAGCTGCTTTAGCTTTGCAATATTCAAGCAAGATTTGCGCCTGCGCTTTTGGGTTGCCAGCATGGGCTACAAGCTCATAGTTTAATGGCGCTAGGGCTGTCGATTGCGCTGGGGTTGCGCCTACAAT
>DAIDHG010000059.1 GCA_027452085.1 bacterium | reverse complement strand
CTCCAACCAAGAGCAGTACAAAAAAAGCTCCAGTAGAAAAAAAGCCCTCTAAACTTACCACCGTGGCAAAGGCAATTGCACAAAAAGCGACGACTGTCGCAAAAGCAATTGTTGGCAAAAAGCCGGCTGCTCCCACAAAGGAGAGCCAATCTGCAAAAACTGAAAAACCAACACAACTTGTTCAAAAGAAATCAGCACCTATGCCACAACAAAAAGCAGCAACAAAACCTCAAGTAAAACCGATCGAGAAACCAGGGTCTGCAAAAGAGGTCCAAAAACCAACTGCCGCAAAAGCGTCTACTGAAAAAAAAGCTTCAAAGGCCGTTGAAGCCGTTCTCGCTCAAGAAGCAAAGGCACCGCTTATTGCTGCACTTATCGAACGAGCAAAGGTAGCTGGGGCTATGAGTTATGAAGAGCTCGCCGAGTTCATTGAGAAAAATCATTTAGCTGAGTTTGAAGCAAATGATTTGATGCGCACGCTGGAAAAAGAAAATGTTGATCTTGTAATGGCTGAAGAGTTGGAAGCCGAGCCAAATATTGGCTTTGAAGAAGATGAAACGCTGAGCGTTGAGCATGATCTTAAGGCGAAATTAGAAACATCAATGGAACTTCATGCTGAAGAAGAGGAAGCCTCTGAACCAGTAGCATCTGCCGCTGAGGAAGAGGAAGAAGCTGAAGAGCCGTCTGAAAAAACTATTGTAAGCGAACCGGGCGCTCCAGCTGCCGATGGCGTAAAGCATTATCTGCGTGACATTGGTAAAATTCCACTTCTCAACAAAAAAACAGAAACCGTCATTTCTGATGCAATCGCAACAGCAAAGCGCGATTCTATTGATGCTATTTCACGCTTTCCATCAGTGCATAAAGAGTTTTTAATCATCGGTGAACGCCTTGCTAAAAACTCAATCGCATTGAAAGATGTTATTCAATTTGCTGAATACGATGAAGAAAACCTGCCAAAGTTAGAAAATGAAAAAAAGAAACTGGTAGATATCATCAACAAAATTAAAGAACTCGTTGAGAATGAAGGCCGCATTTACCATCAATATCGTCCCTTATTAGTTGAAGGGGCTGAGGGGGAAAAGGCCAAAAAAGAAATGTTGCAAAAGGTTCGTGAAAACAAAGAACAAGTCTGTGCCACGATCAGAACCATTCGAGTTGCAAACAAATTCATAAAAAAGATTGGCAAGCGCATTGAAAAAACATTAGAGAAGATGCGCGAAAAAGACACCATCATTGCGGGCGACACCCAAGCGCTTGAACAGCTGCAAAAGCAATTTAAAAAAGGCGGAGAACCATCACATGAGCAAAAAACGCTCATGGAAGAGTTGGATCGCAATGTGCGTAGCGCGCGCAAAGCCATTCGCAAGCTTGAGGGTGAACTTGGATTGCCACGCGTTGAAATCGAACGCTTAAATCGTCAATTACTCATTGCTCAAAACCGTGATAAGCGTGCAAAAGATGATCTAGCAAAGGCAAACCTACGTCTTGTAGTTAATATTGCCAAGAAATACGTAAACCGCGGCTTACATTTCTTAGATCTTATTCAAGAAGGTAATATCGGCTTACTCAAGGCCGTAGAAAAATTTGAATTCGAACGTGGGTTTAAATTTTCAACCTATGCCACCTGGTGGATCCGCCAAGCTATCACACGCGCCATTGCAGACCAATCGCGTACGATCCGCGTGCCAGTTCATATGGTCGAGACGTTAAACAAGATTAACAAAATTAAACGGACCTTCCTGCAGGAACATGGTCGTGAACCAAGCTACGCAGAATTGGCCAAAGAGCTCAATCTTGATGAGAAGAAAATTAAAAACATCATTAAGATTTCTAAAGAACCAATCTCATTAGAAACGCCGGTGGGCGACAGCGAAGATGCTTTCATTAAGGATTTCATTGAAAATGAAAATGAAACCGCTCCTTCTGATACCGTTGCGTACAATGATCTCAAGGAAAAAGTGCGCGAAGTGCTCAAAACCTTAACTCCTCGTGAGGAAAAGGTATTAAAAATGCGCTTTGGTATCGATGTGGCCTCTGAACATACCTTGGAAGAAGTTGGTAAGGATTTTGCAGTAACCCGTGAACGAATTCGCCAAATCGAGGTTAAGGCTTTACGTAAACTTCGTGCTCCGGGGCGCGCAAAAAAGCTCGGCTCCTTTTTTGATAAAGAGTTTGATACTATTCCTAATGGTGGCGGCGGTGAACCAGTAGAATAAGCTAGCGGTTCATCGGTAGCTCAGTAGAACGCCTCACGTAGATTATGAAGGCTGCCTACCAGTGGTAGGCAGTGCGATTTAGGCTGATTAATTAAGGTTTATATGAGTCCGGATCATTTATTATCATTAGTTAGTTTTTTCATAGCGCTGTCATTCACGGCGCTCTTTTCTTTCCTCGAAACCACCATCACCGCTTTAAGACTTTTCAAACTCAAGGAAGTAGCGCAGCAACAAAATGCTCGTTACAAAAATATTCTTTCCGTGCTTGAACATTCGCCGCACCGAGTCTTAATTATGATTTTGATCGCCAGCAGCTCGGCAAATACTATTGCTGCTGCAACGATCACGAACTTAATGGAAGATATTTTCACACAACTCGATTGGTCTCGAGGCCTTGGTTTTTCAGCGGGTGTAGCGATTGCAACCGGATCGATTTTGGTCTTTGGCGAAATTATTCCAAAGAACTTTGCCAAGATGTATGGCGAACGCTTTTTCCCATCAATTCTTTGGTTGATTAACCTGATGTATAAGATATTAAATCCGATAGCGGTATTATTAGGAACCTTCTCGCAAGGCATTATCCGCTTAATCTGGGGTAAGGGTGCTGAGGAAGGCGTAGAAACACTTACGAGCGAGCGAGAAGTAAAATTTCTTATCGACTATATCGATGAAAAAGGGCTCATGGAAAGCGAAAAAACTGAAATGCTACAAAGCATTTTTGCGCTCAGCCAAACACCAGTCAAAGAGATTATGGTGCCAAGTACTAACATTGTTTCAATCAATGTTGATGCATTGCTCTCCGATGCCTTAAACCTTTTTAAAACGAAGCATTTTTCGCGTGTGCCGGTGTGGGAAGGTCGGCCGGAGAATATCATTGGTATGGTATATCAAAAAGATATTTTTTCCGTATTACTTTCAACAGAGCCAGGCAGCGCACCGCCTCTCAAGCAATTCTTACGCCCGATCATGTTTGTACCTGAAAATAGCAAAGTGAATCAGCTCTTGCGCGAATTTAAACAACAGCGTATGCATATCGCCATGGTAGTCAATGAGTTTGGGGGCATCTCTGGATTGGTAACACTCGAAGATGTTATTGAGGAAATCGTCGGCGAGATTGCCGATGAGCATGAAAATGTAACCGATGCCATTATTCCACTCAAGCAAGGTGGCTGGTTGGTAGATGCAAGTGTATCGCTTGAGGAACTTTCAGAAGTCTTGGGCATTACCTTTGAAACTGAAACCTCTATAACGTTGGGCGGATTTCTCACCGAACAGTTACAACACCTACCCCGTAAAGGTGAGCGTATCTCGTACAAGAATTATTGTTTCCAGATACAGCATGCCACCCCAAAACGGGTGCACGAAGTTCTGATTTTCCAAGAATCTGGCAACCAATCTCCCGTTGTCGATTAGAACTGCCGAATATCGACCCTTTCAGATTATTTTGCACAGCAAAATCTTTCGAGGGATGAATTAAAATCCCCTTTTACCTTGGAACTACTGCTTTTGCCCCTCGCACACTGCTACATTGAGAGAAGTAATACTTGAGAAAAGGAGAGCAGATGATTAAGACAATTCTTGTTACCACCACCATACTCTGTGCCTTACCTACCATGGCACAAAACAATCAACATGAGGATGAAATTAGTATCACCATCAATGGCGCTGCTATAACTGCTGCAGACCCTAATTTTTACTATTATTTACAGATGGCTGCCGCACAAGCCTTGGCTGATATGAATAAACAAGACGAAGATGCCGCGTATGCATCAAGCGCCAAAAAAAATGGCCACAAACGTAGTCGTAAAGCAAAAAATGAACAAGAAGATGCAAAATTTATCCGTACCATGGGTGCATTGGTGAGTGGTATTGTACAGACGGCAATGACGGGAAACCCTGCCCCTGCTATTATGAGTACTGCAAATGCGGTTGCATCAATGGTGAATAATTAACAATTTTAGCTGATCTAAAATACCCATGTTTACTCGAAATAAGATTCTTTTTTCCATACTTATTTGCATGCTCACCTTTACCGGTTGCAAACATAAAGTTGTTAAACAATGGGTACATATTTATGAAACGGCTTGTGAGAAACCATATGTTTTAGCTGGCACAAAACGCATCAAAAAACTGTTGCCACGACCGGAACCTACGGAATCTAAAGATTTTATTACCGTCTGGGTACATGGCACGATCTTCCCGTGGCAAATAAAGACGGTACCGCATGGCCTGCAGCATGTTGATACCCTACATGAACGTAGCCGATATCGCGGATGCGCCGAGGCGCTTACTTCGCGCTATCCGCATACATACCAGTATGAGAATTTCTATGCCTTTGGGTGGAGTGGTCAGCTCAGCTTTGTAGAAAGAGAATGTGCCGCGAAAGAGTTGCATCGCGAACTGAGCGCACTCGTTGCTCAGCATAGGAAAAAAGGAAAAGAACCAAAGATTCGCATTATTTGTCACAGCCATGGGGGCAATGTTGCACTAAACTTGGCAAATATTGCCAATCCTATAGACAAGACCGACCCTCGCCTACGGGTACATGAATTAGTGTTACTTGCCTGTCCCGTACAATGTGCCACATCACATTGCACCAAGGATCCTATGTTTGAAAATATTTATGTTCTGTATTCCCGCTCTGATTTTGGACAAATTGCTGACCCTCAAGGTTTGTATGCTTCTATGCGTCGCTGTGTACCTCACCCGGTCTCAGGCAAGAAACGGCATACACCGAAATGTCCTTTGTTATCTGGCCGTGAGTTTATACCGCAGGATAACATGCTCCAAGGCCGTCTATTCCTCAATGGCGCTTCTGCCGGACATGCTGAATTTTCCCATTGTGATGTAATGGGCAATATTCCCATACTTATAGACTCATTGCATGAATGCCGCCGTACGGCTGATGAGCGTGGCTTATCGCGGGAAGAAGCAATCTATTCTTTGCACGTTAAGTTGAAAAAATGAACAGTCGCTTATTCGCTTACATACGGTGAGGAACTACTCAAACTACTGCTCTCATAACTAC
>DAIDHG010000058.1 GCA_027452085.1 bacterium | reverse complement strand
AATATAAAGGACCACTTTATGATGGGCGCAGCCCAGGTACGTACCATAAAACCACGGCTTGAAAGTGATCTTTGTTTCAAAGTGCATGAGTTGGTCACCGGCGTGATGGCATTTTGGTTATTACAAATTAATCAAAAGCCCGTTACGGCAACAGCAAAATTAATATATGCGGAAAACTGTGTCGCAGAAGGGATGCTTGGCGCCTACGGTATCAAACAAATAAATCCCTTAACCGATCAAAGATCATATACGCCAGTGCGGTCTCTCAACTGCTGGTTTGACATACATCGCAAGGATGAAGGACCTGCACTCTCGATCCTTCCGAGTCAAGATATGGGCGGTACAAAACCAGGTGACCACACATCGGAGTTTAGAAATATATGGTGGGATCCGGGACTGTTCTTTGGTTTTGGGAAGAATTTAGGTTCCAGTGACTGCTTAATTAATCCCGCTGATTTTCATGAATTCGGCTTTGATTCATTTCAAGATGTTGTTTTTGGTGGCTACTCCTGCAAGGAAGATATTTTTATCGACTGGTTATTCCGCCTTGCACCACGATTTACTGTTCATTTTAAAAACTTTTGGATTGGCATAGAGGCTGAGTGGATGCGCGCCATGTATGGATGTGTTGGCCAAAAGGCAAAAGTTTTTGACACCCATCCAGTTGATAATTTTAGATTCTTGGCAGCCTGGTATTACTTCTTCTAGGAAACTGCTTTTCAAAACCAATTTCCTTTCTGCTTATATCAAACAGTTGTCTTTGTACCATGGTATACGCTACCGTGAAAGAAACATAGGAGAAAGTATGCAAAAATCGAACATCGTAATTGGCATTTTATTGGCATCTACCATTACATTTGGTGCACTTTACTATCGGAGAGTTACCTTTATGAAAACATGTTGGCAAGAAGTACCGCCCACCGAAGATCTTATGCGAGAGCATGGTATTTTAAATCGAATCCTGAGAATTTATGAAAAGGTTGAAGAACAGATAGCCACAAAACAACCCATAAATAATATGCTCCTAGCCGATGCTGCAATCATAATCAGAGATTTCATCCATAACTATCACGAAAAACTTGAAGAAAATTATCTATTCCCATTATTTGAAAAACCCACCCACCAAAAAGAAGCTCATCCGCTATCACGTTTGACTGGCATCTTACGCAGCCAGCATGCTGCCGGACGCCTGGTGACCGATATGATTATTTATCGTGCTACGTTGCCGAATGTGAATGATCCTGAAAACCTCAAAAAGTTGGCGGAAGATTTGAAAGGATTTGTGGGGATGTATCGACCGCATGAAAATCGCGAAGATACTGAACTATTCCCTGAAGTACGCAAGCATGTAACCGAAGGTGAATTTGAACGTTTAACTGACCTCTTTGAAGATACTGAACATGAAAAATTTGGCAAAGATGCATATGAAAAATTAGTACACCGTGTTGCCGAGATGGAAAAAGCATTAGGTATTTTTAACATCTCAGAATATACAGCGCATGCGGTATAAAATTACCTTTCTTAATGTGCCCTCATGAACAAAAACAATGCAATACGCAACTTTTTTCCTTTGCTCGCGCTATTCCTGCTCGTTTTAGTGCTGGCTCTCATTCGGCCCATCATATTGCATTCGTGGAATCTACATGATTTCATGAGTGATTTCATGGGAGCATTTTTTATTATCATAGGCAGCCTAAAAGTGTACAACCTATCGGCTTTTGCCCAAGCCTATGCCTCATATGATTTAATTGCCCAACGCAGCAGCCTGTATGCCCATCTTTACCCTTTTCTTGAGCTCATACTGGGCATTTGTTATGCAGCCCGCTTCTATCTTCCCATAATAAATATAACAACAATCATATTCATGCTTATTGGCGCCGTAGGCGTGACCAAGGTACTATTGCAGAAAAAAACCTATACCTGCGCTTGTTTGGGTATGGTATTTAGAATTCCGATGACCTACGTCACCTTGGTTGAAGACTTATTGATGGCAGCTATGGCGGCTTATATGCTGACTGTCTGATAGAGGAGTGAACATCCGTGAAGCATACAACAATCGCTATTATTGGGGCAGGGTTTGTTGGTAGTACGACAGCCTATGCTTTGATGCTCCGCAATTTTGTTTCCGAGCTCATTTTGGTCGACATCGACGAGAACCACTGCGAAGGAGAAGTGCGTGATCTTTCAGATGCCCTACCTTTTACATCAACCGCAACCATAAAGCACTGCTCATTTGCAGATGCAGGGCGAGCCGACATTATCATTATTACCGCTGGTGCACGCCAAAAGCCAGGGCAAAGTAGGCTTGATCTTGTACAGATAAACCATCGCATTATAAAAGAGATTTTTTGCAAACTGAGGCCGATTAATCACGATGCTGTTGTCATTATGGTGACAAATCCGGTAGACATTTTAACGCGCATCGCCCAAGAATGCTCTCAGCTCCCCCATAACCAAGTAATTGGCGCAGGCACTGAATTGGAAGCTCAGCGATTACGACGCTTTATCAGCGAACGACTCAATGCTTCAATGAGTTCTATTAATGCCTTTGTGCTTGGTGAACATGGCGATAATCAATTTGTCGCTTGGTCAACAGCAACAGTCGATGGCAGCCCATTAACTGAATGTGGGCTCACCGCACAAGATCGTGATGATCTTGAACAAAAAACCAAACAAGAAGTATATGAAATTATTGCACTGAAAGGGTCTACATATTTTGGTGTTGCTGCATGTTTGTCAGATCTATGCCAAAGCATCATTTTTAACCAACAGCGCGTTATTCCTGTTTCGTGTTACAGCCCAACATACAAAGTGTATGTAAATCTACCGGCAATTATTGGTGAAAATGGAATATGCAAGATTATTGATTTACCACTCAATGCAGATGAAGAACAGAAACTAAAAGAAGCGGTGCACGTACTGAATAACATATACCAAACAACATCACGTTGATGCGCATGTCTTTATACCCTTTCTTTTCCTACAGGTATGCCCACGGACTAAGAACGGCAATATCGAATCCTCATTTAATGATATAGCGCTAATGCCTAAACAAATCAGATGATTAGCAAGCTCTGGATAATCGGATGGGGCTTGGCCGCAAATGCTTATATATTTTTTATTCTTTTGTGCTGCACAGATTGCCAAGCGCAGCATCTCTTGCACTGGCTCAGCACGCTCATCAAATAAGGGGGCCAGCGTTGGCGAATCTCTATCAACAGCCAAGGTTAATTGCGTTAAATCATTAGAACCTATGGAAAAACCATCAAAATGTTTACTTGCTTGATCGATCAAAAAAACATCAGAAGGAACTTCAACCATCATAAAAACTTTAAGCTGTTGTACCTTGCGCTTCAAACCGTGCTCAGCCATCACAGCCAATACTTTTTTTGCCTCTTGTATGGTGCGAACAAAGGGAATGAGCACGTTGATGTTTTTAAACCCCATATCCAACCTTGCTTTTTTGATGGCAGCGCATTCAAGGCCAAAAGCTTCGCTAAAATGCTCGCTGTAATATCGGGACGCACCGCGCAAGCCAAGCATAGGGTTTTCTTCTGCTGCCTCGAAGTAATTTCCTCCTAATAGATTACGGTATTCATCACTTTTAAAATCTGAAAAACGCACACATACAGGTCGTGGATAAAAAGCGGCAGCAATGGTACCGATACCTTCAGCCAATTTATCAATATAAAAATCACGTAATGATGGGTATCCGTAAGCCTTCTTTTGCATTTCAAGCACTATCCTTTTGCTTTTGATTTTCTTGGGCTGCACAATAGCCATAGGGTGGATATCAATGGCATCGGCGATGATAAATTCTGTTCGAGCAAGCCCTACACCATCAACCGGCAGAAAAGACAAGACAAAAGCTGTGTCCGGCATGGAGATATTGACCAATAACTCCACCGGCAATTTTTTTAATCTGCTCGTATCTACTTTTGTTGTAACTATTTCTTGCAAACCCTGATAAATGTAACCTGTTTGTCCTTTACTACAGTCAACGGTAATTTCGTCTCCCGTTTTTATTAATTTCATAGCACCTATGGCACCAACAATGGCTGGAATGCCAAGCTCTCGCGAAACTATTGCTGCATGACATGTTCTACCGCCACTGGTTGTAATAATGCCTGCAGCTATCTTCATGACCGGCACCCAATCTGGATTGGTCATGTGCGTAATGAGAATCTCCCCCGGCTTCAGTTGTTTCATGTGTGCAGGAGTTGCTATCACTCGTGCTTTGCCGGCAGCAATTTTTTGGCCAATGCTTTCACCGGTAGTAATGGTTTTGAGTTCTGCGTTTGTTTTTAACCGTTCTTGAGAAAGTAGTGAGGTGATTTTACGCGTGCCATGCACTGTTTCTGGGCGAGCTTGTATAATATAGATCTGCTCTGTGTTGCCATCTTTTGCCCATTCAACATCCATGGGCTGCCATCGTTTTGCAGCGCGTGAATAAAGTTTTTCAATGGCTGCTACCTGGCGCGCCAGTAAAAGAATTTCATCCTCCAGCAAGCAAAATTGGTGTTGCAAATTTTGAGGAACGGATACTGTTTTAACACCGCGTTTTGCATAGATCCGTTTAACTTCTTTGGAGCCGAGCGATTTGCGAATAATAGGGCGATATCCTGCCGCAAGCGTTGGTTTATGCACGTAAAATTGATCGGGGATCACTTCTCCTTGGACAATCGTCTCACCTAGACCATATGACGCCTCAATGATAACTACATCTTTAAATCCCGATTCGGTATCAATGGAAAATGCAACGCCAGAAACTCCCAGGTCAGATCGCACCATTATTTGTACACCAACGGACATTGCCACCTTAAAGTGATCAAAGCCCTTATCAATGCGATAAATTATTGCACGTTCAGTAAATAACGATGAAATGCATTTCATGATTGAGTGCAGCACCCTTTTTTCGCCAGTAACATTCAAATAGGTTTCTTGTTGACCGGCGAAGGAAGCGCCTGGCAAATCTTCCGCGGTAGCGGAAGAACGTATCGCAACGCTTACTTCTTTGCCCAATCCCAATTTTTTATATGCAGCAATGATCTCCTCAGCTACGTCGTTTGGCAGTTGAGCCTTTTCAATCAATGTTCGCGCTTGCGTACTTATACGGCTAATGAGCGGAAGATCGTCATGCTTGACCTGCCGTCGTGGCAAAGGCGCAATTATTTTTTTGAGCGTTGGGATCAGGTTGTTTTGTTCTAGGATATGCCAATATGCATTAGCGGTGATAGCAAATCCCGGTGGTACCAAAATTCCTTTTTCACCCAACTGCCGAATCATTTCGCCCAGCGAAGCGTTTTTTCCACCAACTCGATCAATGTCGGCCATACTGAGATCGTTAAAATTGCATACATACCGCATTCTTTAACC
>DAIDHG010000057.1 GCA_027452085.1 bacterium | reverse complement strand
CTGCCGGCGTTGACGAGGAGGACTTGGCGAGGGTAATGGCGCCGATAGGTTTGGACATCGGGGCGCGCACACCTGAAGAGACGGCGGTGGCCATTGGTAAAACGGAACCATTTATGGCCTTTGAGCCAGTGACCGGTCAGCTTTTCACCCTGAAGGGTGGTTACGGTAGATTGTTCCTTTTCAGCTTCACCGCGTGCACCATAAGCAGCAGTTGCATCAAAGGCAATGAACATACCGGCAAGCGCCGCAAGCATTAAAAATTTACTCTTCATGAGTTCTCCTTATGTATTGTTACATGGCTGGGCAATACTCTTCGCCCAATACATCCTGAAACTAACATACCCAGAATTCCAAAAGCAAGAGATGGGGTCCGAACAAAAATTTATCTTGCCGGCAAACAAAAAACCTTGCTTTTTGCACTTTGGATAGATTACTATCAGTATCGATATTAAAAAAATAAGTTTATATAAATCGGAGTAAAGGTTATGGCCTTGCAGTGGAGATCATCCTTCTTTGTAGTGTTAATTGCATCAACGGCCGCATTTGCGGTCATTCCGCCAGTAGCCTCGTATGAGGAAGAGGTTGCCGCACCTACGCCAATTGCCCAAGAGGTTATTCGCAAACTAAAATATGGTCGCCATCATATAAAGCGCGAAATAAAGCAAAAACGCTATACCGACGGTATGGCTGAGAAAAAGGTAAAGGTGAAAAGTGTACCTGGCGATGGCGAATATAAGCGCGTTATTGAAACCAAAACTGAAGGTCCTGCTGGTGTAGTTGAGCGAAAAACCGTTATTCGCCGTGATGATGGTGTTGCAATCAAGCGTGAAATAAAAGCATATTAACAATCAATAATCAAGGAGAGTAGTAATGAAGATCAAAACAGTTGTAATAATGACCGCAGTTGGTCTGACTCTGGTGCAAATGAATGCATCCATGTCACCACCATTGTATGGTGAAACTGATGGCGGATCAGCGATGTCGATAGCACACAACCTAGTTGGCAGTGAACTTACCTCGGCTGAAAAATCAGAAAATGCGAAAATAAAAAAAGCATTAAAAGCGCCATCGCCAATCACCTTTAAAAAAGAGCGCAATATTATTGAAGTAATCAATGATGTAAAAGCCATAATTACCCATTTAAAGGGCGGTATATTTAATGAACACAATAAACCTGAGCAAAATGAAAATGCTCTTTACCCAACGCCAGCAGATCGTTGCGAAGTGTTATTAAAAGATACACTGGTCATCTTATTTGAATTGTCTGATGCTTTGAAGGTAACTGCCGCAAAGGGTGAAAAGCTTGGCTCTATCAGTAGAGTTCGAAATTCTGTAGCTGCTGAGATTCATAAGCGTGCAGAACAGATAGAAGATGGTTTTAAGAAAGGCAAGTTGGAGATTGTATTTGTAGTTGCTGATACCATCCTTCCTGAGATCTCGGGCATTATTAAGGATATTCCTACGATTGGTGAGCCAGTATCTAAAGTGTTGAAATCAATTTCGAGCATTCTGGGCAAATGTTCTAAATCAAAAGAGTTAGTTGAAGAATTAAAGGCTATAGATTTAACTGATTTGCCTGAATAAAGAATCGACGCTCATTTCGTGATGCTTGCTGCATACTGATTTGCTATCTGGAATCTTAGAATTCTGAGCGTGAGTGTGCTGTAGGTACACACGCCTTACTTAGTGAACGGTAAGCAAGCAGGCAGCGCTAAGCATCATGAAATGGACGCCGGAATAAGAGGAACCCTCGGTACGTTGCGTAAGCACATACAGCCGAGGGTTCCTCGTTTTTTTATTTAATGATCAATGCGACTGCCTACTGTGCAGTTTATCGCACATCGGGTGCAGGGCCGCGCCCTGCTATTCCCATTCCAATGAACCGGCAGACTGATACTCAGTCACGCGGGTTTCAAAGAAATTCTTCTCTTTTGGAAGGTCAGTGGTTTGTGACATCCACGGAAATGGATTTTCTTTATGGTAGATTTTTGGCAAACCAATCCGCTCGAGGCGACGGTCGGCTATATATTCTACGTAGTCAGAAAACTGCTTAGCATTGATGCCAAGCAACCCTTGCGGGCAGGCATCATAGGCATAGTTCTTTTCAAGAACAACTGCCTTTTCAATTAATGCGACCAGCTCTTCTTGAAACTGTGGCGTCCAGACGGTTGGATTTTCTGTTTTGATAGTATTAATCAGATCACAACCAAATGCCAAATGCAAACTTTCATCGCGCATTATATATTCAAACTGTTCGCCAATACCAATCATCTTTTTCTGGCGCTTGAGTGCTAACATCATGGCAAATCCAGCATAGAAGAAAATTCCTTCCATGATCACATAGTAGCCAATAAGGTCATGCAGGAATCGCTGAATTTTTTCCGGCGTATCAGTGACAAAGCTTGGATCAAATAAAGCTGTGGTCAGCTGAACAACAAACTGATCTTTGGCTTTAATTGAAGGAATGGTTTCATACATGTTGTAGATCTCATCAGGATCAAGGCCCAATGAATCACAACAATAAATGAAGGTATCGGTGTGAATTGCTTCTTCAAATGCCTGCCGCAACAGATATTGACGGCATTCTGGATTGGTGACATGTCGGTATACGGCAAGCACCAAATTATTTGCGGTTAATGATTCTGCTGTTGAGAAAAAGCCAAGATTCCACAGAATCAGGCGTCGTTCAGATTCGGTTAGCGCGGTGCGTGAACGCCATTGCTCAACATCCTGCTGCATCGAGATTTCTTCGGGTGTCCAGTTATTTGCTACCCCTGATTTGTAATATTCACGAGCAAAGGTATAGGTAAGCGGCAGAATTTTATTAGGATCGATGGTTGAATTATTAATGATGCTTTTTTTCTTGGTAGGTTGTGTAACCATATATTCTCCAAAATATTTAAATGTTTTGAATCACTGACATGATTCACACTCAGGATTTTCAATGCTACACGCCTTTGGCAATTCATCTGAAATAGTTTGGCTTGGCCCCTCAGGTGGTGCAGCAGCATATTCACGCTTTTGCGTGTAGCCATACTTTTTTGCATCCAATGTTGATTTTTCAATCTGGCTTGCGCCTAATGAGCGTAAGTAATAACAGGTTTTTAAACCAACTTGCCAAGCCGTTAAATAAATTTCATTTAATTTGCTGCCGGATACGCCTTGCATAAACACGTTGTGCGATTGAGCTTGGTCAATCCATTTACCGCGTGCTGCCGTAATTTTGATGAGCCAAATCGGATCAATATCAAATGCGGTTTTGTACTTTTCTTTAAGGTGCATCGGAATCTCTTCGATGTTCTCAATAGCGCCATCGAAATATTTCAGCTTATCCAACATTTCATCATTCCAGAGCCCAAGCTGTTTCAAATCATCAACCAGATAGGTATTTACGACCGTAAATTCACCACTTACGTTTGCTTTTACATAGATGTTTTTATAAATCGGTTCCATCGATGGATAACAGCCAACAATTGTTGAGATCGTAGCTGTTGGTGCAATCGCCATAGTGTTTGAGTTGCGCATACCATATTTCTTTACCTGCTCGCGCACTGGCTTCCAATCAAGCTTGGCAGATCGTGAACAGTCAATAGGCATACCACGTTCTTTTTCTAAAAGATCGATGGTATCAAGCGGGAAGATACCGCGATCCCATTTAGACCCTTTGTAAGAAGAATAGGCGCCTTTTTCTTTGGCAAGCATTGATGATGCTTGAATGGCGTGATATGAAATTACTTCTTGTGAATAATCTGCAAGTTCTAATGCTTTTTGTGATGAGAATGGAATATCAAGCTTGAAGAGTAGATCTTGAAAGCCCATTATCCCAAGGCCAATCGGGCGATGGCGCATATTTGAGTCGCGTGCTTCCTTGGTCGGATAAAAATTTAGATCGATAACATTATCAAGCATACGTATCGCTTGATTTACGGTATCAGCTAATAATGGCTCATCCAGCGCGCCTTGTTTTACGTGGTTTGCAAGATTAACCGAACCAAGATTACATACCGCAGTTTCATCAGCAGATGTGTTGAGCGTGATCTCAGTGCACAAATTTGAAGAATGTACGACGCCTGCATGATCTTGCGGTGAACGCACGTTGCAAGGATCCTTAAAAGTAATCCATGGATGCCCAGTTTCAAACAGACGGCTCAGCATTTTACGCCACAATGTTTTTGCTGAAACGGTTTTAAATATTTTTATTTTGCCGTCCCGCGTGTCTTGTTCATATTGCAGATAACGTTCTTCAAACTTCTTGCCATAAATTTCATGTAAATCAGGTACTTCGTGCGGAGAGAATAAGGTCCAATCAGCATCACTCAGCACGCGCTTCATGAATAAATCAGGAATCCAATTTGCCGTATTCATATCATGAGTACGGCGGCGCTCATCACCAGTGTTGCGTTTTAGATCAAGAAAATCATCAATATCATAGTGCCAGGTTTCTAAATAGGCACAGGTGCCGCCACGGCGAATACCGCTGCGTGTGATAGCTACCACAATGTCGTTTGCAATTTTGAGATACGGAATCACACCTTGGCTGGTTGCATGGATACTTTTAATCCAGGCCCCGGTGGCACGAATCGGTGTCCAGTCATTGCCGATACCGCCAGCCCATTTTGCCAATTGCGCGTTATCGCCCATGCATTTGAAAATTTGACCAAGATTATCATCGATAGTGGTCAAATAACAGGAGCTCAATTGTGCGTGCACCATGCCTGCATGAAAGAGAGTGGGGGTAGATGGCGTGTAACGCAAAGTAGAAAGTACTTCATAGAATTTGATTGCTTGCTCTTCTCGATTCGGCTCAAGCAGTGAAAGGCCCATGGCAATACGCATCCAAAACGTTTGCGGCAGCTCTTGTTGGAGCCCATCAATTTTCATGAAATAACGAGAATACAAGGTATGTGCCCCTTGATAGCCAAATAAGTAGTCGCGCTCGGGCACTAATGCGGCGGCCAACTTTTCAAGATCAAATTCGAGTAAGCGCTGATCAAGATAGCCTGCGGCAACGCCTTTATGCAGCTGTGTGATAAATGCAGTTTTATATGTAGTCGCGCATGTGGCAGCGGTTAGGCGTGTTCCCATAACTTCGCGATACAGTTTTTGCCAGAGCAGGCGAACGGCAACGGTATTATAGATGGGATCTTTTTCAATAAAGGAGGTGGCAGCTAGAATAAGTGCTTGCTCTAATTCTTTCGTGTTAATATTTTCAAAAATAACGCGCAGGAGCTCCTTTTCTACCTCCTCTTTGCTGGCAAGACCAGCGCGATGCAAGGTAGCTCGAATTTTTTCGATTTCAAAAGGCACGGGCTGCCCGGATCGTTTTATCACCATCATGCGAACTTCATGTGGCGCCAATGAAGTAATAGTTAATTGCGTATGCATAGCAACACCCAAGAATTATAAAGCAAAAATAATCACCCAGGACGAAACCGTGCCTGATGGCAG
>DAIDHG010000056.1 GCA_027452085.1 bacterium | reverse complement strand
ACCCAACATCATTTTCTCAAGTTGCAATTGTTCATCTGATAATTGCTCTGTCCATGAAACTGAAGCTTCACCCTGCTCTATTTTTTCTATGTAGTTGAAGATATTTTTCTCGTTCTGCAACCGTTTGTTTGGTTGCTCAAAGGAACAGGCGCCCACCCCAAACCCTTTATATCCCTTATATTGCCAATAGGCTTGGTTATGTTGCGAGCGATAGCCTGCTTTTGCAAAGTTGGAAATTTCATACTGCTCAAAACCTTGGCCTTTTAAAAAACCAACCGTCCATAGATACAAGTCGACAATCCCATCCTCAGCTGGCAATCGCACGGCCTCTCGTTCTTGAGACTCGGGTGAATTTAAACGATAAAACAAGGCGGTACCTTCATGGATGGTCAGGAAATAGACCGATATATGTTTAATTGGCCAACTGGTCACTGTTTGGACCATCTCTTTCCATTGCGCATCGTCTACACCCGGCAAGCCTATAATCATATCGATAGAGATATTTTCAAACTCTTTGTGCGCAAGGTCGATAAGTGTGGTGACATCATTCAATGTTTGCAAACGGTTGAGGTTATGGAGCACGGTATCGTTTAAACTTTGCACCCCAATACTCAACCTATTAATACCCGCCTCTCTCCATACCTCAAGCTGCCCTGGTTTAACCGTTCCTGGATTAACCTCAATCGTAAATTCAACTCGCGATTCACCTGCCATATCAAAGGATGAGCGTAAGGTCTGTGATAGATCCAGCAACATTTCATTTGGATAGGTGCTTGGGGTGCCGCCACCCAAAAAGATTGTTTCGATCTTCGGCTTACTCGCACACCTGCTGGCAAAGTCCACGATCTCCTTTTTTAATGCCGCGTTATATTGGCCCATCATGTGATCTTGCCCGGTATAGGCTATGAATGGGCAGAAGTGACATCGGTAGGGACAAAACGGCCAGTGTATATACAAAGAAGTTGGTATGTTATGCATGATTAATTTCGTATTTTGCCATTGCCAGCAGTTTGTCCTACCTGCGTTTGATGCTCATTCTCGGGATGCGGGCGGGTAAGTTGAATAAAGTCACGAACCAACAGAATATCAGCGATACGTTGTTCATCTGGCACCCGTTGCTTGGCAAATTTAATAAGAGGCCCCTGCTCAAACAATAATTTAAGCGCCGCTATCTGCTGCGGTAATAAGGTGATGCCATCTGCTGAGAGGCTTGGCAACTTCGCCATTAACTCGTAATCGGTTTTATCGACTAATGGTTGGTTAAATCGAATTTGGGCATATGATTTAAAAATATCGGTAAGGTGCTGATAGAGTTGTGCAGGCTCATAGACGGGTACCTGCTGCTCAAGTTGTCTTAAGTCATACAGCGCCTGCTCCCAATAGGTTAAGGGACGCGGCGGCTTGCGCGTTCTTACATAGATCCACCATCCACCAACGATTATGAGCGCTACCATGATCAGCGCAGCGTAATACCAGGGGTTTTGCCACCAGCCCACGGGCAGTGGATCATAGATGTCATAGAGTTGCGAGAGTAAAACTTCTTCGGTGTTCGCGTTTTTCATAGCCATACTTATTTTTAATTAAAAGCATATAAGTATACCCGATGTGTCAAGCCCTTCTTTTAATACCCGCGTCGCTTTCTAAAAAACCAGATCAAATTATGAAGATAATTCTGCCC
Organism: bacterium; assembly: GCA_027452085.1. Taxonomy (GTDB): domain Bacteria; phylum Babelota; class Babeliae; order Babelales; family JABCYS01; genus DAIDHG01. Next base: position 3,966 of record DAIDHG010000056.1, on the reverse strand, counting down.
GGGCGTCACGTCTAGGAGATCAATACCGTATTTCTTGAGATTGAGTTCTTGCACTCGGGTGCGCTCGTGTAAGAGCTTATTAATCTTTTGCTGCGATCCACGTTCTAATGGGAGCAGCATTCTATTGGCATGTTCAACATCTTCAGACCACAAGATTCCCGCATCTGGCACCGCCCGCTCAACAGCGTCCAAACAACGAATGGCGATCAGTTCGGCGCGCTTTGCTGCCACCGCCCATGCCGAATCATGTTCTTCATGGTCAATAAAATCTGAAACAATTACCAACAATGGTTTTTTATTGTAAAACGACCGTAGTTCATGCAAGCCGTCGGCAATAGTAGACAAACCAGATACGGCAGCATTCGCTTTGCGTTGATCGGCTAACTGCTGTGCCGCCATGAATAGTTGTTCAAGCACGCGCCGCGCATGCACGCGCCCTTGCTTTGGGGGAATAACCATCGGCTTTACACCAAGCCCGGTTACACATAAACCGACTGCATCTTTGCCATGATCGGCAACCAACGCCACAATACCAGCCAGCTGCGCAATAAGATCGCTTTTTAATATATCGGTCGACCCAAAGAACGTTGACGGTGAAAAATCTACAATCGGTATAATCGTGCGATTACGTTCCTCAAAATATTGCCGGACAAGTACCTTTTGACCGCGAGCGGTTGCTTGCCAATCAATAAAACGTACGTCATCGCCCTGCTGATATTCGCGTAATTGGTCAAATTCAAAGCCGCTACCCTTTTGCGCGGTGGTGTGATCACCAACTGATGTACCACTTAAAAGATGGCGTGTTTTGATTTCGAGCAACTTTATTTGTGCTTGGATGTGATGGTTCAGCATAATTCAATTTTTTTTAGTAATGATTTTACTCGTGAAGTATAGCACAAGGATTAATCAGCAAACAATTTCACCAACAAATGATTATGCCAATTTGAATCAAGAGTCTTTTCATTGGGCGCATGAGCGGTTTAAACTACTCTATGAAGATTGCATTCAATTATTACAATCTATAATTCAATCAAAGGGTGTTTTTATCATGAAAAAAAAATTATTGGCTATCCATGCATTTGGCCCAAAAGCGGGCATTTTTATTTTAACGGGCTTTTTTGCTTGCCCAACCGTTTTGCTCACCAGCAGCCAACCAGCATCGCCCCACAAACCACCACAAACTTCAACGCGAGAGCCCCGCTCATTTAGCTTCAGCGTCCCCTCAACACCGGCGGTTGGCGATCGCTCGTTCATGCAGCAGCCGAGCACTGCCGCCAAAGTTCAGGCAAAGTATCAAAAAGGAAAATTTACTGCTGCTGAAAGGAACGAACTGTTTAAAACAATCCAAGCATCCTTCAGTAAAAAAACGCCCGAGGAACAAATCTTGAGCATTCGTGCCAGCTATATAAAAAGAGGCGTTTCAATACAAAACTATGCAGAAGATTTAAGAGCGATTGCAACCGATCTTCAAAAACTCATCAATGAGTTAAAGGCCATTACGAGCCCAGAAGATGCTGTAAGAGAAGTGCTTGAGAATCAAATAGATCTCTACATTCTGAAACTTTATCCTGCTACAGAAGCCAAAAACGCCAAACAGATGGCCGAACTGGAGCAGCAATTTAAGCATGGCCAGATGGATGAGAATTTCTATGAGCGAGAGAAATTTCGTTTACAAACGCACCAAAAACTGATGGCTGACCTCAATCAAACTATGTTAGACATAGTGAACAAACGTATTATGCAGCAGACTATCCAAACAGCTGTTTCATTATCTAAAGACATGAACGGATTAAAAAAGGTGCTCAACGGCCAAACACCTGAAGCGACGGCCGGAAGCACTGCTCCATTGGTTCAGCCCACCGCTACACCAACACCATTTACCAGCCCACCGCAGCCATCCGCGTTCAATCGCATCAACCAGAGTGCAGATGAGCTACCTCCAGCCCACATCAGCGCGGATGAGGCACGAAAACAGATTACTTTCAATAACGACAATCATGACATTTCGAGCTTTAACGCTCTTTTCTGGAACGGCAACCGCAAACTCATCACCTTAAGTTTCATAGTTGGCGGTCTCTTCATACTCAAAAATATCTTTACAAAAAAGGGCTGAGTTTTTACTCAGCCCCTTCTGCTCTCACCCATAAGCAAGATTACTTTTTACAATGGTCCGAATGCTTCAGTAACGCTATCAGTGCTCACGTTCGCGTCTACCGGGTGCTCCAAAGGACCAAATGCTGCTGTTATGCTATCGTCGGTTGCATTCAATTGAGAATCGCCTGATTTTGGAAGCGCCACCTGGAGGTTTAATTTACGAGCCGCAGGAGGCGGAGTGGTGTGAACACCGTTTCCATTTCCATTGTGCAAGCTTGCGCCACTATGCTCATGTGTTGCGTACGGTGATGCTGTCGGTGATGATATAGTAAACTGATTGCTGTTGGCTGAAACGGTCATAATCTGCGTTGCCAACCCATCCAAGCGTTCGTGAATCGCATGTAAATTTTGCTCTGCTTGTGTGCGTATCTCTTCTGAAAGTTTCACCAGTCGTAATTGCAGCTCTTCTGCTGGTACGCCATTCTTTGCCTGCTCGCTTAATTGTTCAGACAATACGCCAATATCTTTTATTAAGGCAGCAAACCGTTGATTAAACTCTTGCGGTAACGCCGCCAACTCTTTCTGGACTTGGCCTATATCCGTCTTTAAACCATCAATGCGGGCGTTGGTCGCTGCAATATCTTTTGCATCAGGTGCAATCCCATCAATACGCACATGAAGGGAAGACACACCATCAATATCCTTGCTCATTCGCTCCACGGTATCATTGAGCATGCCTACCTGGCCCGCCAAGCCGGTAAATCGTTGATCAAACTCTTCAGTAAAGTCGCGCAGAGTCTTAAGGGCCGCATTTAACGCATCACCAACGTGGCTGATACGTTGATCTAATTTTTGCGTACCGTTTTGAACTGCGGTATTAATTAAATTTGGTTGTTGCGCAACATCCTTTTCCAACGCCTCAAAACAGGTGCGATTTGCTTGTGATAGATCATCGATCTCTTTAAATGCTGCAGAAACTTTTTCACCGAGCTGTTTTAACGTATCGTTTACCGGCAAAAGTGGCCGTACATTTTCTATAACGCCATCTATGCGTAAATCTACCCGCTCAGACAATCTGGCAACCTGTTCTGTTATGGTAGCTAACCGCGACTTAAATTCTTGTGATAGCTCAGCCATCTGTTTAGTTGTTTTTACAACATCAGGAGCCAAAGCTTCGATGCGGCTAGTGTAATCTTGAGCAGACGTTTGTATCAGATGAGTAACAACCGTCTGCTGCTCGCTCATTGCAGTAGCTAGATTACTCATGCGACTATTAAAATCACCCGATACAGTCTCAAGTTGCTTTACCGCTTGGGTAATGTCTGAAGCTAAACCATTGAGCTTTGAATCCGAACCGCTTAATGATTTGGCGGTTGTTTCACCTAATGCTTTAACCTGCTGTTCAACCAATTGCGACAATGTCGTAAAACGCTCATTAAATTCTTGTGACAATAATGCAATCTGATGCATTTGCTGAGTGATGCTGGCCGTTACCGCATCAAAGCGGCCATTTGTCGCGATTAAACTCTTATCAGCTTGCGCACTCAACTCTTTGGCTAACTGATCGATTCTTCCGTTAGAGGCTTGCGATAAAGCAGCCAGCTCTTGTGCCGTTTTGCTTGCAGCTGCCTGTGCAGATGCCAATGAACTGAGATCATTCTTGAGAGCCATCACGCGTTCATTGATGCCAGCAAGATTATTTACGCTCGTTGCCATGCCATCAATGCGTTGGCCTGTGGTGCTTGAAAACTCGCCTAATTGTCGCTCAATCTTTTCAAATCGGTCACGAGATGCCTGTTCACTTTGATCAATAGCTTTGCTAAAGATGGCCGGCTGGTTAGCAATCTCTTTAACTACCGTATCAAGACGACC
>DAIDHG010000055.1 GCA_027452085.1 bacterium | reverse complement strand
GCCTGCCATTGGTTGCCCCATGCGGCATACAGGCTATGTAAAAAACTATTCCATTGGTCTCGCGTGCGCATGCGGCCCATCTGAGAAGCAATGAAAAGATTGTTTGGATACGGACGCGGCTCAACAGGTATGCGCGATACCCATTGTATGTTACTGGTTCCTGCTTGCGTGATTGTGGCAATCCTCACGGTTTTGAATAAATGATGGTTTGCCATATCAACACTCACAAAACCTTCCGGTGCTTTAAAGGCAGTGTCTTTGAGTGACGAAATCACATCCTTATTTTTCGTGCTTCCGGCTCGCTTGACGGCTTCTGCCCATAAATGCACGCCATTGTATGCAGCCTCCATGGGGTCAGTGACTACTTGGGATTTGCCATAGGCATTTTTTAAATCTTGCACAAAACGGGTATTTAATGGGCCAGTAATTGATCTATAATAGTTCCAACTGGTAAAACTGTTTGTGATCGCTCCGGCACCAATGGCATGGATAAGTGAATCATCAACGCTGAGCGACATGATGGGAATGACATGTTTGGCACGGCGTTTCATCGCTTGAAAAAATGAAATATTGGTTGAGCCATTGATGGTGTTGAGCACAAAATCTGGCTGAGTTTCTATAATTTTTTGTACGAGCTCGGATGTTTGTTCGGCCCCCAGCGGAACATATTCTTCGCCAACAATCTCACCACCAATTTTTGCAACACATTCTTTCACGACAGCGTTTACCGCACGTGGAAAAATATAATCAGATCCAACCATGAAGATCTTGTTGCCAAATTGTTGCATGCACCAGACCGTAGCCGGTAACGCCTGTTGATTGGGTACCGCCCCGGTGTAGATGATATTTGGTGACTCCTCAAGGCCTTCGTATTGCAGCGGATAAAAGAGTAGATGATTATGCTTTTCAAAAATTGGTTTTACCGTTTTTCTGCTTGCTGAACTCCAGCAGCCAAACACAACATCAACCTTGTCTTCTACAATAAGTTTTTCTGCTTCACGCGCAAAGATCTGCGTATCAGATTTGCCATCCGCCAGGATAGGCTCGAGCGGCCGACCGAGCAAGCCACCATTTTTATTGATCTCGGCAATTGCCATCAACGTTGCATTGGCGACCGGCAACTCATTCAGCGCCAAGGTGCCTGTGCGCGAATGCAGAATGCCAACCTTTATCATTTTTTGTGGTTGCAGCTGATAGAGATACACGCCATTGAGTAGAACCGAAATACCTGCCAGTATTACAACAATTTTTGAACCAGTGGAAAATGGAAATGACATTTCTGCGCACCTTTTTTTCTTACTATAGCCTCTTGAATGTAAGCGAAGCAATAGCTGAACATTGGAAGACCACTTTCACTTTTTCTTATACCGATTAAAGTTATCATCTGTTTGAGTTTGATCGGATACCACCATGAACTACCATCTTTGCTTGCCGTTGCTGTTATTTTCTACCATTGCGCACCCATTTACCCTCATGATTGACCCTGCCGGTGATGCGCGGACACCGGGCCGCACGATCAATCAGCATGTGGAACGCGGGATCACCTTGCAGATTGCCGAAGCTATCAAAAAAGAGATTGAACAATCTACCACAGCTCCCTACGATGAAACCTATGGGTCGCTCAGACCGTGGGGTCGCGTTGTGCTTACTCGCGTGCCGGGTGAGTCTATTGCGCCGCTGCATAATGCCGTTTTCGCCAATCGCCTTGATGCGGATCTATACGTAAGTATTCAATGCTATCACCTTACTACTGATCAGGTACCGGTATCGATCTATCATTATTTAACTAATCCCGTGACCGATTTGTGGTCAACCCCAAAACAATTAGCATTATATCCCTACGATCAAGCCCACTTGTATCAGGTGCATAGAAGCAAGACAGCAGCGGAAAAATTAAAAGGGTTTTTGCTTGCCGCAAAAATAGGAGATGTGCGCGGCGTATTTGGATTTCCGTTTCGGCCATTAGTGGGAATAAAAGTACCTGCTATTGCCGTGGAAATTGGTTTGCGCAACAAGGATGAATGGACTCGCTATGCTCATGCCATTGCCCAGAGTTTACTTGAATTAATTCCTGCATTTGGCGGCTAACTATGATGAAAAGAATTGTTATATGTCTGATTGGTTTGTTGGCCGGTTTTCTTTTTCTAGCCTATCGCCAAGAATGGTTGATCATTAATTGGCCGGCTCATCCCATTGAGCTGGCTGTTGCTACCCGCACGGAAAAGCGCTCGGTCAAACTCTATTTTTGGTCTCAGGAGCGTTGGAAGCACGAGAGTGTAGATATATTATGGTCAGAAGATAAAGCGCAATCGGCAAAATATTTAGTTGATGCCTGGCTGACCTGGCTGGAGGAAGAGGGCGCAGATAAAGATAAAGTGTCTTTGCAAACCGCTTTGCTATCACCATCTGGCCAAGAGCTGTTACTTTCTTTTGATCGTGTACCATTTACCGGTGAGCAATCGGCCTATGAGAAATGGCATTGGGTAGAAAGTCTTTTGAAAACGATTCGTGACAATGGCATTAAAGTGCAGCAAGTGCGCTTATTGGTGCACCATCAAACCATCGATGATTATCATCTAGATTTTGGCCGCGCCTGGCCATTGATAGGGTTTAGATAGAACAAACTCTTGCATTTCTATACAGGTCTCTGCCACAATATAAGAAAAGAGGAGACATTGTATGATTTCTAATTGGTTACAACATATGGGCACAACAAAAAAGGCACATCTTTATTTGTTGTTTGGTATTTTGCTTCTGCTCAATATTCTGAATCTTAATATCCTGAATCTTCTTCTTATCAGCATAGCAATCTTATTAATTTTGGACGGATTGGTTGAAGCCGGCTACTGGCAGTGGATTAAGAATAAGCTCCATGCCTATAGAAAAGAGCACAAGTAAACACCGCTCATTGTTATATTGTTATAAAAAGAGGCCAGGGAATTTCCCCGGCCTCTTTTGTAATAAAAGTTGATTTAACGCTTTACGCATCCTGATTTTCTTCAGGCTCAGCCGCATAATATTTCTGATATAGGTAATACCCCAAACCGATTGCACCGGCTGCAAGCAAGGGAATGGCTACATATTTGCGCTTGTCGTTGTAGAGGTAATGCCGCGCATAGCCGAGTGTGCCATATGCGCCTTTTGCATCGGCTTCTTCACGAATTTCTTGATCAAGTTCAGCAATAATTTTTACTGTTTCTTTCAGGCAAAGTTGTAACGCAGTAGCGTTCATGCTTGCTATATCCAATTTAATATCTGAACGTTCCTCTTCACTTGGGGCTGCATGATAGTCCTTGATTCGTTGTTGTAATCTATGGGCAAACATTTTGTCTGGTGAAAATGTTATACATTGCTGACCATTAATGAGCCGATTTGTTAGTTTATTCAAATCTTCTAAGACGTCAGCTACGGATTTTGATCTGGTTTTCTTTGCCACGTTGTTCGGGTGTTTGCCAATAGAGGAGGCAATTTCATTATTAACTCTATCTAATCTTTTGTGCGCTTCATGAGCGATTTGCCGCGTGTGTTGAATGAGGCACCTTTTAATCCGTAATTTTATCAATTCTCGCTCTTTCTCAGTTGATACATTTTTGTGATCTTTTGCCAATGCCTGTAATTGCTGCGCTACTTCTGGGTTTGTATCTTCAGGAACAATGCCATGGATGATCAAACTACCTACATCGTGATCGAGCTCGTCTCGTAAAGCTTTTCTAACTTTATCTTCCGGTTGCGCAAGTGCCGCGCCTGCTGCTGGCGTTGAGCTATAGGCGACACTGCTCAGCGATAGGGCAGTTAATAAAAATATAAGATTTTTATGCATGGATATCCTTCATAAAGGTGGAAATTTTCTAAGGCTTCTAGCCTGACATGGACCATTAATCATCGCAAGAGGCGTGTGGTGTCATTGGTTTCAAATAGACACTCATGCAGGGATTTTTAGTCGGCAATCTTAATAATCTTGGCAGATGGCACAATTTCAATGCCGCGGTCGCGCAGGGATTTAACCAGGGCAAAGCGAATATCAGAGGCAATATCATGCTGGTGAGGCACATTATCAACGCTTAAAAACGGTCGGATCATAAAGTTGTAACCAGCATCGCCAAACTCCTCAAGCCGAATAATGGGCCGGGGGTTTTTAAGCACATTAATGTGAGCGTCGAGCACTCGTTGGATTGCCGTGCGCACTTCAGCCGGGTCGGCGGCGTAGCTTACCCCAATATAAATATCTGATGTGGCAATAAAGCTGCGGCTGTAGTTCCAGTTCGTAATTGATCCGGCAACTACCTTGGCGTTTGGCACTATCACGGTGACCGAATTTTTAACCCGCATAATAGTTGAGCGGGGGGTAATTTTTCGAATCGTGCCCGTCAATTTATCATCAAGGCTTACATAGTCACCAATCTTAAACGGCCGCTGCGCAAGCAAGATAAAGTAGGAAATAAAGTCGTTGAGGTATTCTCGTGCTGAGATGTAGAGACCAACGAGTAATGTACCAAGGAGTACCAACACGGCAGAGCCCAACCCAAATCGGGCAAAGCCGATCATCATCACCGTGACTACAATAAGATAATAGGTGAAGGTAGAAACGGCATGCTGCACGCCTTGATCGACGATCAATAAATCAAACATGTAGCGTAGCACAAACTGATTAACCGCCGAGGCCACCACAAAACTGCCAACGATGAAGCCAAGGAGTTGCAAAATGGCCAGCGGGGTGAGATCCCGTTGCTCGGTGGTAGACCAGCCAATGGTTACAATCTTAGTGTTTAACAGATCGTATAGATCACTCATCGAAAGGGGATATTGCCAGATCTTTGCACCGATCAGGATGGCCAGCAACAATATGAATACAAAGCTTGAAATCGCAAAGACGCCGTAAAGTGACTGAGCATAGGGAAATCGCTCATGAGGCGCCTCGCCTTCAAATGAAGTAAAGAAAAGAAATGCAGCTAATCGGCGCGTAAATTCGTTAAGTAGGAATATACCGCGTATGAGCAATAAGCTGCCAATCGTGCCCCATAAGAAATAGGAAACATATTTGCCAAAGCCAATATGCGGCTCGCTTAAGATGATGATTGCCACTAAAAAGGCAAATACGGTATTGAAATGTTCTTTTACTTGTAAGGAAAGCCAATTGGTAATGGGGCCTTTTTGCGGTATGAGATCAAGAATATCTTCTTTGCGAATGAGAGAAATTAATACCAGGCGAACAATAATTGAATAGAGAGCCAATAAAATTATAGGCAGCTCAGATTTGGTATAGGTGGCCAGCATGAAGGCTTCGCGGAAGAAGAAAATAATGCAGGTGGTGTATAGAAGCACACGCACCACCCATGAAAGGCGCTCGGTGGTTTGAACAGTTACAAACAATTCATCATGCGCGGCGTTGTAGGCGATCACATGGCTAATAAAGCGAGAACCAAGCCATAATGAGATTAAGATGGAAAGAAGGCAGAAGAAAATGCGCGGAAATAGATCGGGAATAACATCAAAACGTATCAAGCCATAAAAAAGCGCCCAGGCAAAGAGTAGATTAAAATGCAGACGCACAAAGAAGAAAAAGCAGGCAAGCGCTCGGGCTGAAAAAAAGAGCCCCTTGCCAATTTCTCGCGTAACTGATTCAAGCCCACGATCAAGCAATGGCACCAAGCCTCGTGT
>DAIDHG010000054.1:2948-5723 GCA_027452085.1 bacterium | reverse complement strand
TACGGATCAACTTTGAAGCACTGATTTATCTGGCTTGTTCATATTTATGGTTGATCTAAATGTCGATACTGCCTAGAAAAGTGGAAAAAAATCCGGCATTCCAACAGCCAATAACATGCTTTTCTGCCTGTAGCTGAAATGAAAGCGCAAGGCAGATGAAAAAGTATGATGATCGCCCAAGCCAAGAGCTCTTTTGAGAAACCATGGGATCCTTTTTATGGTAGAAGTTCCATTATGATCCTACTAAAAAGGATGATCCAAAAGCAAGAGATAATCCAGAGAGCTATGCTTTTACAAAGGTAGGTAGATCTTCATCGACCAGCATGCGCTTTAATCGTGCCGCAGCATCTTCTTCATTTGGTATAGCCGTTACACACATGGGCGCATTCACCGGTAATCCCAATGAAGGCGGGGGCAATAAAGGTGCCGGTGGAGAAGGTAGTGATGGTGGCGGCAATGGAGTCCCTTCAATTGGTGTGCAGATCTTCTTATAGCGCCCACGTTTATTTTTATGTACGACTGGTGGCAGGGCGCGTACGGGAGCCACCGCATCTTGCAATGGCTCATCGCCAAAGAAGGCGTCTGCCTTGTATTCAGCCGCTAACCCTTTAGCGCTATGGCGTGGGGAGGCAAAGTACCAGCGGTTAATCGGATCGCGTAAATTATCAAACAGCTCACCTTCTGCCATGAGTTGTTCTGTCATGGCAAATTTATCAGCGGTAAAGGGGGTGATGCCACCGCCAAGTCGTGGTTTGACCACGGTCGGCGCGATGAAGATCATAAGATTCTGGCGGATCACTTCCTTAACTTTTCCTCGAAACATCCAACCAACCAGCGGGAATGAGCTGATGAGCGGAATTTCTTGTCCTGTCGTGGTCTCGGTATTCTTCACCAAACCGCCCAATACCAATACTTCACCATTGCCGACGGTGGCGTTCGTGATGACCGTTCTGGTATTGATGGTGTTGTTGGTATTGCCAGGCACAAAGCTATTTACTTTGACGGCGATTTGTAAATTGATTGAATTTGAAAGATTAATGCGTGGCAACAATTCCACCGTAAGATCGGCTGTTAGGTTTACCTGTGTTTTAATGGTACTTCCATCAGGGTTTTGCTTAACTGGACCATCTACCAAACGGGTTTCGGCGATTGAAACATTTGCTTGGCGTTGGTTAATGGTCGTTATGTGGGGGTGCGAAAGAATTCGCGTGTTTGTGTATTTATCAAGTAAATTCATTACCCACCAAATGCCGTTGGTATGCGGATCGAAGAAGCTCAAAATAAAAGTGCCCGGCGTCTGGATAGTAGCCAAATTGCCGCCGGCCGGAATATTAGTATTATCAGGGCTTACCAAGAGCAGGTCAGTATTTAAATGTGTCGGTGGATTGTTCAGAATAAGATCTTTATTGGTGCCATCAAATTGCGCATTTACATGGCGAGCGATGGCTTCGTTTGGATTGCGTAGTTGGTTGGTAATTTCGTGTACATCATCAAGACTCACGTCAACCACCAATACATCCATGGAAACTTGCGGCTGGGGTTTATCAAGTTCATCAATCAAATGTTTAATAGCCAGCCAATCGCTTTTTTTAGCGGCAATAATAAGGCGGTTGCCCCCTTGTACTACGGCGCCGGCCTCACCAGCTTTTGTCACCAATTTTTGTGTTTCTGCATATTTTTCCGCAGCAATGATCACCCCTTGAAACTGCCGAGCTTCAACGCTGGCGCCTTTTGCCTGGCCAGGAATATCTGGGTTTTTGAGCATGTTAGCTAAATCATCAGCAAAAGAGCCTGCATCTAAATATTGCAGATCATAGGTGTGAATCACTGAATCACCGCTTTCAAGTGGCACATCAATGTATTTATAAATAAATTCCTTGAGCCGATCGAGCGCTTGAGTGCGTCCTAATAAAATTAAAGAGTTTGCCCGCGGGTCGGCAACAATTTTCACTGTTTTTGAAAAATAGGCATGATCAGCATTGGGCGGAAAAACCTGCGGGCCAGGTGCTGGGTTTTGTTGCGCTTGAGCCAACAGTTGAGAATTTAAAAAATTGGCCACAAATGGCGCGGATGTATTTACTAGATAGACCACTTCAACCGCTTCGCGAAAGCCAGTCTTATCGAGCTCACTAATCACTTGCATTGCAACTTTAGTGCTAAAGGAATTGGCAGTGAGAATCATTGAGTTGGTAGTGCTATCAAACAATACTTCGCCAGTGCCGGGATGATTTGGATCCTTGAGCATATCTTCAAGCATCGTTTTGAGTTCGGCTGCTTGGCCGCCACCACCGGTTGGAATTTTGATGTTGTCAAAGAAGTACACGTAACGAATGCGCACATTGCTTTCAGGCAAATCCTGTGGCGCTACACCGATATACGTCGGTAAGGCTTCGCGATTTTCAGCTTGATCAGTTTTGACGATGGTGTAGGTTCCTTTGCCATGAGGCAAAATGTTGTAGCCAGCGGTATCGAGGATTGTTTGCAAGAGGTTGAATGCTTCGTGTAGCGAAAGCTTTTTTTGATGGCGAAGGGTCACCTTGGCGGTAATGTTATTCGGCGGCATGGGGAGCAATACATTTATCTTTAACTCATCAGCCAAATAGTTGATGATGGTGGTAAGCTCCTCATTTTCAAAATTAAAATTCACCTTTTTCTTGGCCAGCTTTGATGGTACGACTGGTGAAAGAGGATCTGCGGCCAGCACCGGCCCGCAGGCAAATGCGAGTATGAGGAAAATGTGTAGTATCATGAGATGCCCCCCTCGGCAGCCCGCGG
>DAIDHG010000054.1:0-2938 GCA_027452085.1 bacterium | reverse complement strand
ACCGTGAGCGTTGCATCTATCGAAGGTTTTGTTGGTGATTTTGTGATGGTGAGCGATTTCATATTCACGCGCTCGTTTTTCTCAATTTGTTGTAAAAGCTCTGCAAGTTGCCGTGTGCTAATATCAGTGAGCGTTACCACAACTTTTATCTCACTATATTCGCCCATATTTTCAAGCGGCTCTTCAGATTGCTGCATGCCTGATTTATTACCTGCCAGCCCCAACGACACGAGAAGATCATCTAAATAACCGATGATCTTAAAATTCTTGTCTTTCTCAAGAATTCTATCGACCTCGGCCTTTTGCTGCTTCACCTGTTCAAAAGTGCTTAACAGTCGCTGCACTTCAGTGCGTTGTTCATTGAGCTTGCTTATTTGCTTGCGCAAACCATTCATTTTGCTGCGATGCACAAACAGAATAATGCCCATAAGCAAAATAACGGCAGTAAAAAACGCAGCTACATACTTATAAAAGCTGCGCGTTTCGAGCGAAGAAAGAAATCTATTAAAATCTGCAAACATTAGCCAACCTCCTCCGTCTCTTTTTTCAGCGTAATGACAATATTGAAGGACGGTTCTTGAGGGTTTACAAAGGTGCCAAGGTTTGCCTGGCGCAACTCTTCCTCAAGAATGATGAGGGCAGGAATATTTTTCACGCGGCCCTGCAGAGTGATCTGAGTATGATTCAGTTCAAGCTTTTTCAGCTCAAGGCCGATGGCTTGCTTATCAATAGCGGTTGAAAGCTTTTGCAGCGAGGTTAAAAACGAAGAACGCATACGTGAAGCAAATGCGCCCCAAATGCGATTGTGCTCATCGATGCGGGAACGAGCAGTATCCACGGCTTCAGAGACCCGTCTAATGCCAGAAATATTGAGCTCTGGTTCAGATTCAAGCGTTTTAATAACCTGCTTTTGCCCTTTGACCAGTGCGGCAGACATTGCGCGAATTTGCAAATAGCTGCTGCCAATTAAGAGCAACAAGATCAGACTCATGATCGAACCGGCCGCAATAACTTGTTTGGTAAGCAGTGAAGCATCCTCTTGGCCAGCGGCAGTAAGGAGGTTGCTCTCTTCAATGGTTTGCGTTGGCAGAGCAATAGCAACACTCATAACGGCAAGTGGCGAGATATGCTTTTGGTCGCTCATTTTATACTGTGGCAACGTAAAGAGCTGATCGATCGAAAATGGCCGCACCGTGCTTTTCAATTGCTCAGCGATGACGTGCGCGATATCTTTAATTTCAGCGCCACCACCGCACAGGAGTGTGGTATTCAATTCTGCACCATGAATACGTTGCAAAAAGGTTTGCATCGTAAAGGTGATGGTGGCAAGCAGATCGTTCATGCCAGATTTCGCTGCTGCGCTGTAGGCTGGATCGTCAGATTTTTGTGCTCCATAGCGCACAAGCATTTCATGGGCCTCAGCTCCTGAAATACCAATATCCATAATGGGCTTTAATATTGAGCTAATTCCTTTGCTCATTGAGCGAATAAATCGTAATTGGCCATCGTGTATAAGTGCGATTCGTGAATTGGAAAAGCCAATGTTCAATACCGCAACGGCGCCCGGCAGGTTTTTATATGATGGAATTTCTCGATATAGCCCATAGAGTGCAAAAAGATCAATAACCAATTGGTGTAATGGTATGCCTGCGTTTGCAAAAAGTTGCCTATATTCTTCAATGTGTATTTGTTGCATGGCGCCGACCATGATCTCAGATTGTGCGCCGTCTGTTTTTGTAATGATAAAATCAAGCACTGCTTGATCAGCCGGAAATGGCAATAATGATTCCATTTCAAATGGCAGGATCTGCGCAATTTTTTCACGTTGCGCAAAAGGGATGGTGAGTTCTTTGAAAAATATTAAGGAGCTCGAGATGCCACACACGATAGTATCGTATTTGCCTAACTCAGTGCAGATTGCGCTTATGCCAAGGCTTACCCGCTCTTGGTGAGACATAGTCGATTCTGTCAGCGGTCGCGTGATTACTCGCTCGAGCGTGCACATGTTGCCTTTTGCATAGATGAGTGCGGCGGTAATTTGCGTCTTGCCAATATCAAAGCCGATGATGCGTTGCGGGAAGAAAAAATATGAACCAATTTTTTGCGGGAAAAAAATATTTTTTATCATGCCTGCCCCTCTGATTTAAAATATTCAGTGAGCGGGCGTTTGTTGGCGGCAACTGTTAGTGTTGATTTTTTGCTTGCGGTGGCTGGTTCATCCATGGTTAACAGCCGATTTTTTTTCTCGCGCAGGAGTTCGCGTTGTTCGGTAAATTCATTGCGAGCGCCCTGCACGCGTTGATACACCGGTTTTTCCACGGTCGTGCGATTTGCATAGAAATTGCTCATATCCTCAACGGTGGCAAAATGTTTACGCCCCATGAAGTCGTCGATCTCTTGTGAAGGCCTTCCTTCTTTAAAGTACCATCGATTGACTGGATCACGACTTTCTGATGGGTTATCCATGGCACGAGTAGTGCGGCCAGCGTATTCTGCCTTGCGCCGGGTGTAATTATTAGAACCACCACCAATTTTCGGTTGAATAATGTGCGGTGAGATAAAGATTAATAAGTTTGTTTTGGTCACGGCACTTGTTTTACTCTTAAAGAGCCATCCCAAAATTGGAATTTTATCGAGGATCGGGATGCCTGCAGCTTGATCGGCCACTTGTGAGCGCACTAATCCGCCAAGCGCCAGCACTTCGCGATCAGCAACAATAGCTTTGGTGTCAACGACGCGACGAGTGGTATTTGCAACGTTGGGCAATTGGGTGACTGGCGAGGTAAACTCATCATCTTTGACCGAGATATCAAGCGTGATAAGCCCTTCAGCATTAATTTGCGGGATAATCACTACTTCAAGATTGGCCGATAGATCATCTTGACCAGTTGTTTGTTGGCCACCAGAAAGCACGGTTGAGGTGGTTACCCGTCTTGTT
>DAIDHG010000053.1 GCA_027452085.1 bacterium | reverse complement strand
TGCGCAATCAGCCGAGGAATGAATAATGTCTCCCGATCGAGCGGGCATGAATTGAATGGGCGACTGCGCGTTTGGATATTCGGCTCTTAATTGCTCGGCCAGTTCCAGCAATGAAATAGTTTTACCCGAGGCGATGTTAAATACGTCGCCCGGGTTTTTTTGCGCCTGCATAGCTAAAAAAAGATTAGCGCGCACTACTTCTTCTACTGGCACAAAGTCACGCGTTTGCTGGCCATCGCCAAAGATTATGAGCGGTAGTGAGTTGGCCAATTGATGCCTGAATTTAGCAACCACGGCCGCGTAACCGCCATGGGGATTTTGGCGTGGACCAAATACGTTGAAATAGCGAAGGCTCACGGTATTAATGCCATAGAGCTGCGCATATTGCTTGCAGTACATTTCGCCCATGAGCTTGGTGTAGCCATAGGGTGATGTTGGGTATGTTGGTGAGCTTTCCGAGCAGGCACCTTCCTGAGGTCCATACACAGCGCTTGAGGATGAAAAGGCGAGTTGTTCTACCTTGTGTTTGCGGCAGGCTTCGAGGATGTTTATCAGGCCGGTCATATTAGTATCGTGGCAACCCGCCGGATTTTCCATCGACTGTGGCACCGAAACCATAGCCGCTAAATGAAAGACGGTTTGTACGCCGGTGACTGCTGCATTGCAGATTGTTGGATCGGTGATAGAGCCCTGAATAAAATCAATATGCTTCTCAATAGATTGTAGATTTTTAAAAAATCCTGTTGAGAGATTATCAAGCACACGGACCTGTGCGCCAAGCTCAACAAGCTTTTCTGCAAGATGCGAGCCGATGAAGCCAGCACCACCAGTGATTAGAACTGTTTGGTTGTTATAGAAGTCTTTGGTTTTTTGCATATCGATCTTCATTTTATTCGCTCGTATCCCTCGATACAACCTGCTTTGCCGGTCACTCGGGACGGGCGGAGGTTGGGGTGAACTGGTCAAGGATAGGCATTATAGTATAGATGCGCCTTGATGATCTAGATCCTATGAGAAATAGCCTTCGTGCTACTGGTGATAGGAACTGTTTGGCTGTTATAGAAATCTTTGGTTTTTTGCATATGGATCTTCATTTTATCTGCTCGCATCCCTTTATCCGCTCGTATCCCTCGATACAACCGGCTTTGCCGCCACTCGAGACGAGCGGGGGAGGGGTGAACTGATCATGGCCTGCCAATCAGGACGGGCGGGTTAGTATCGTTCTCAAATAATTTTTGAAGAACTAGGTGCGGCCGCGGGCATGTAATATGACTGATGAGCCGGCAGCATAATCAATTGTTCGATTGCTTTTTTTCCATCCAAAATTGCTTCCTGCATACTTGAATATTTCCATTCGCCATAGCGACCAATTGAATGAACGCCAAATGCGTGTAATTGCTGGTGGATTTTGGCCAAATGCTTTTCGCGCCAGAAATCATAAATTACGTATGCGTGATCGATATGTACTACTTTTTCCGTAACAATTTCACGATCCTCGATGCCCAAAATTTTCTTAGTTGCGGCCAATGAGGTGGCCAGCATCTCAGCCACTTTTTTCTTAGAGGCATTAATGTGTGAGAATTCCCCATACAGCGAGCTATAACCTGCTGGTGCATTTGACGCTGCAAAATTGTGATAGAAGCCCATGCGGTAGAATGGGTACTGGGCTTCAGGATAATAAATCCAATGTTTATCTGATACGTTGCGTGAAACCCCGAGGTTGAAATTTACTACCTTATTGCAGAGCAGCTTTGGTATAGCTTTTTTTAGTGAGCTTGAGCTGGGCTCAACGATAATGTCTAATAATCGATCAAGTGGCATGGTGGTAATTAATTGATCATACGGTTCAACATGACCGTTGGCGAAAGTGACCACTTTGTTGGTAATGTCTACTTTCGTTACTGAACAGTTTGTATGAATTGGGGCTTTGATAGTTTCCGCGAGTTTGTTTACCCAGAACGCCGTGCCGTCAACCTTTGGATAATAAAATTGGGCATTGTAGCCAATTAATTCATCATTTGGTTTTTGCAAGGCTCCGGCAATTATTTGCTGTAACGATGTGGTTGGTACAAAACGGCCGGTCCATGAGGTAGTTATATTCTTAAGATCATGCGCAAAAATTTTGCGTTGGTATGGCATGAAAAAATGTTTTGCAAAGCCTTCGCCAAACGATTGCATAACCCATTGGGGAAAGCTTTTTGGCTTTTTGCGTGATACGGGACGTGTTACGTAGCCTTCAATACATTCAGCAATCACGTGCGGTGGCAAACCATGGAGATTTACCTGAAATGGATAATGCGTAAACACCCCATGAGAATAAATAAATGAGCGGCGCGTAATGATTTCCAAGTTCTCAAAGCCAACAACATCATTAATGAATTGACGGAAGTATGGATCGCCGACATGTAGTAAATGGCCCGTGTAATCAAAGGTAAATCCATCTTGGTAGATGGATCTGCAAAGGCCACCAGTTTCAGATTCTTTTTCAAAAAGTTTGTAATCAACAAAACCTTTTTTCTCTAGATGATAGGCTGCTGATAAACCAGTAGGGCCAGCGCCGATGATTACAATTTTTGCCATTTGATTACCTCGTGCTACATATGAACGCGCCAGAGCATAGCAAAAGTGTGAACGAGGTACACTAACCTCTAAAAGTAAAATGATACGTGTGTGTGCCCGGATGCGCGTCAATATGAATCGGAATATTTACTGACAAGCGATCTTTCTTTAAATGCACCGGCAACGGCGGAAAGGGCGCAGCAGATTCAACTATTTTGCGCAATAGATTATTAATTGCTGGTGCTGAGCACGGTTGTCGTATCGTGCAGGAGACTAATTTGCCTGATTTATCAATCACCATATTTAGATCAATCATTTCGCGCACATTGTAATCAAGGGTGATTGGTCGATTGTGCAAATGGAATGAATTCTGCAAAAACCACCCAACCTTTTGGAAATAGCTTGCGTATTTTACATCATTTGATTGTAGAGGCACCGATTCTTGTGGGCCACGTTCTTTTACAAAATCGAGAAACCCTTCAGTGAGCTTTGCCAACGATAACTGTTTGCTTACAGGACCAGCGGATTTTCTGCTCCCTTCAAAAGGATTTTTTTGCTGGTCAGCGGATTCATCTTTTGGCTTGGCTGCAACCACTTCTTTTTCATCACTGAGCAAAGAGGTTGGCGAAAGGCTAACAGATTCTACAGTTTCATTTGTTTGTTCTTGTGCAGATTCAGATGCGCTGTGCGATGGCTCTTCCGTTTTAGTGCCATGAGAGGATTCTTGCGCGTCTGGCTGCTGCGCTTCGTTTTCGGCATCAGATTCGGTTGTTGCCTGTGGCGTATATTGATCAGCCATTAACTCTGGTGCACCAAACTTACTATCTTGATTGAGGTTAATATTAAATTGTACTTCTTCAGGATCTGTTGGTGTGGGCTGTTGTTGCGGTGGCATTGGGAGAGGTTCTGCCATGGGCATCATCTGTGTTTGCCCGTTTTGCTGATCTGGTTGCGCAAAAATAATTGATGCTTCTTCACGTACTTTATTTTCCTGGTGCAGAACAAAAAGAAAACTGAGCAAGCTATGCAGTAGCAATGAAAGCATGAGCCAACGATATAGACGTGTATCATCTTGTGGCTTGGCCGCACACGTGCAACTATCACCCGCTAGTGCAAACGGAGATTGATCGCAAGTTTCGTATGAATGATCGATTTGTTCAAACATTGTGCGTCACACTTTTTTTATTCTTACTATCTTAAGATAACTGAAAGTTGACGCCGTAAGAAGGATTGAGTAAAAAAGATTTGAAGCGAGTTGTATTGATCAATTTTTTTTAATAAGGAGTACTTATGATTCGTCAATCGTTTTCAATGGTGTTGGCTTTAACTGCATTTGCCTCATCGGCTGCTATGCCAAAAGATATGCTTGCAAAACGTGCTCAACAGCGGACGCCATTTTCTGCGAGTGCACAAAGTTCGTCAGCGGCAGCTGCCTTAAGAGCATCGCTTGCCGCGCGTACACAGGCAACTAATAAGCCGACCCCAGGGGGGCACAAACCATCAGGGCACGCGGGGCGAGGCGCGGCAAATTTGCCAAAACCGGTTATTCCTGCCCAAAAGCCTAATAAGCCTCAATTCAATAAGATTGCGAAGGCAGAAGAGAAGAAGGCGTAGCTTTCTTTATCTGAACGCACTGACCAGTTTTCTGCAGCATCCATTGCTCATGCAATGGGTGCTGTTTTTTTGTTGTCTGCTGTTTCATAAAGCGGATCATCTCATTCAAAAAGCCATCGCTTGGCGTAAATGGCACTTTATGGGTAATCAACCAGGCCAATAAAATTCTTTTTACCAGATACGTTGGATGAGAAATGAGTTTATTTATATCTAGCCCGGCATCTGATAGACATTGTGTAAGCTCTCGTTGCGTAATGGTGTCTAAAAGATCTTCTGCTTGTTGTAAATGATCCATTGCTCGCAACAGGTTTGATGAAAATCTATCATCGGTCTGTTGCAAGATAGGCAATACTTGAAGCCTGATTCGGTTGCGTAAATAGGCATCTGAGTTGTTGGTAGGGTCAATGAGGAATTTGATTCTATGCTTCTCAAGATATTTGATGATCTCTTCTTTGCTTAAATGCAAAAGTGGCCGGATATAGCTGCCTTCCAATTCCTTCATACCTGTCAGACCACTGAGCGTGGTGCCTCGCATGAGCCGAATAAAAAAAGTTTCCATCTGATCATCGGCATGATGGCCAAGCGCAATCGCATCGGCATTGTATTCTTTTGCTACTTGAGAAAAAAATGCGCGTCGAAGTTTGCGGCCTAACTCTTCTTTTGACCCATTCGGCTTAATCGCCACATCAAGCTCAGCAGCTTTTTTGAACATAAACGCCACACCAAGCTTTTCAGTCTCGTTGCGGCAGAATTCAACATCATTGGCTGAATTTTCTCGCCATTGATGATCAAGGTGTGCGGCAATTAGGGTGAGATTGAGCTCAGCTTGCACAGCTTTGAGCGCATGCAGCAAATAGGTGGAATCGGGCCCACCAGAATAGCCGATGATAATGGTTTGACGCGGTTTAAGAAGCGTTTGATTCATGTACCTTGGGTGCAGGGACGAGTTCCCTTTCGGGTGGAGGGCAAGCCCTCCATTTTTTAAGCTAAATATCTAAATTCTTCACAAAGTGGCCATATTTTTCAATGTAATCGCGGCGGCCTTCAACGTCATCTCCCATCAGGGTGGAGAACCACGAATCGGCAGCAAGGCCATCTTCTAGGGTCACCTGGAGCAAGGTGCGCGTATTGCCATCCATCGCCGTTTCCCACAGTTGTTCTGGGTTCATTTCACCCAAACCTTTGTAGCGCTGAATGGTCATATACATTTTGCTCAAGGTATGAATACCGTTTATCAGGCCAAGCACGCCTTTACCCGGCAATTCACGCTCTTTGCCAACCACCTGCATGGTCCAATCTTGTTGTTCCAGGACTGAAATTGGCTTTAGAAGATTGAGTAGATTTGCGGCATTTTCAGATTTAAAGAATTCGACGGCAACTTCCCACGAGCGGTTGCGCACTTTGAATACAATAACCTGGCGAGAGGTTATTGAACCATCTTGGGTAGTTTGTGCATCTTGCTCAAATTCCACTGAATAACGTTTGAAACTGTTCTTAAGCGCTTCAACAAGCTCATCGATATATTTTCTTTGCTCGCTTTCAGTGCCATCGAGCAAAACCATTTCGGCTTTTTCAAGGGATTTGGAAACTAACTCTGGGTGTTCGGCCATGAATACAATCAGGCGATGACAATGCTCATCGGCCAAACCATACACTTGGCTGACGTTTGCAAGTTGGTCATAGTAGGCCATGACATCATCAAGCAATGATTGCCACTCTTTTTCAACATGAGGCTTAGCGTTGGTGGTGAGCATAAGCTGCTCTTTTGCCCAATCGATTAAGAAATCATTGAATGCGCGCTCATCCTTAAGATACTGTTCTTTCTTGCCAATCTTTGCTTTATACAAAGGTGGCTGGGCAATATAGAGATACCCATTTTCAATTA
>DAIDHG010000052.1 GCA_027452085.1 bacterium | reverse complement strand
CTATCGGATCCTGAGGGGATGTTGATATTTGATCTATATGCATTGGGGGATACCTCACTGAGCAACCAATATGGTTAAAACTAGGGTTCCTGGCAAGAGGTTAGGGTGAAGACCACGCACAAATTATTGCATTCTGAAAGCAAAATTAGCTATTTTTATCATGATGAGATTATACACCACAAAAGAAAAGGATATTTTCATGAAGCTTAATAAATCATTGGTATTAATTGTATCATGCACGATCAGTCATCTGAATGCAGCAATTAACCAGCAAATAGAAATACGATCGACCCCGAGCATTAATTCATCTGACGTTCGCAATATTATGCATATTCAAGAAAATGGTACTCAGACGTACATTGCAAATATGGCTGATTATTCAATTGTCTCAGCAAAGCGCACGCAAAATGGTGATATTACCTGCGCAATAAAACGAAATCATCAAGCAACAAACACCCCGTGTTCTAAAAGCACATTTAATGAATTGAAAGACGTCTTCAATCAAGAAACTGCCCGCGTTGCCAAAGCTGAACAAGAAATAAGCGCAAGCGTTAACGCAGCCGATCAAGAGATTGAGCATGAACTTCAATCGCTTGGATGGTAGTTTTTTAAGCCATCTCTGGCTCAGAATCAATAGTCGTTGATTGGCGTGAGGCCATGAGTTTTCGTGCCAGGTAAAGCCCTGGCACCGTCAGTGCAATGGCAACCAATTTAACGGCATAACTTACAATGATCACATCTTTTGGTTCACTTATTTGGTCGCTCAGGCCAAAGATAGTAAAAAGTACAGTATCAAGTAATTGTGTGGCGGCAATGCTCAAGAAATTACCCACCATGATATAAACCGCCTCGCCCGATGTATGGTGGGTAATTTCTTTACGAATCCATGCATAAAACATCAAGTCTGCTTGCATGACGATAAAATAGGTAATGAGCGATACGATGACCAACCGTGGCATGGGAGTAAGGAGATGAGCATAATGACCATGGGTGACATCGGTGGCAGACGGTGTATAGGTAACTTGCAGTAAGCCAAAAAGCATGGTCACCAGTGTGACAAAGAAGCTAATAAAAATAGTCTTTTGCGCAATGGCCCGCCCAAAATGCTCTTGGAGCAGATTGAGGCCAAGCTCATCGCCGACGGCAAATGCGTCAGTGCAGGTTACGGTAAAGCCAAAAAGCGCTATCTCTTTCAGCACAAACAAATTCATGAGCACGGTAAGCACGCAAATTAATGCTACCAATGCATGGGCCCCCATGCGAAGCGCTATCATAAGGGTGAGTATAAGAGCGGCGATATGTGCCAGAAATATCAGTTCGTTCATAGTGATTGCTTCATTATGCGCTGATTATTCATTCATGAAGATGGCTGCAGCTTTCCATCGTTTTTTGCCGTGGATCGATGCACACACACATCTTCGGGGCGTAATAATGGATGTTCTTTGAATCCAATTAATTGGCATTCCGGTTGTGGCAATATTTGAAACTGATTAAAGACCAGTTCCTGCATTTTTCGAGCCAATTGGATTAAATCTTTTGAAGTTGCGGTGCCAGTATTTACGAGCATATTAGCATGCTGCCACGAAACTTGAGCCCCCCCAACTTTGAGTGCTCCCTTAACACCAATCTTATCCAAATAGTAGGCCACAAACATCATCTTCTTGCCAGCGCTTGTATAGGTTACTTCATGATCATGGAAGTTTCTAAAAAAGCTGCCACAGGTGTGTGTGGTCGGATACCGGGATGCCCGATGGCGAATGATTTCTGTGCGTCTTCCCTTGGCATAGGCCACATCAATGGGCGAAATTTTTTTCAGCGCAAACGTGGCGCTGAGCAAATAATGCTCTTTATCTAATAGCTTTGATTGATCATAGCCGAAATTAAACCATTCGCGATCGACAATTTTAATAGCACCTGAATGATGCTCAATTACCTTTGCGCGTACCATGAAATGCTGCAATAAATATTGGAAATAATGCAGGTTGATATAGACAGAACCACCAACGGTGCCGGGAATGCCGCTAAATTCTTCAAGGCCGCTCAGCCCATGCTCAAGGCAATAATCGATAAGGTCATGCATAGTCCAGCCGGCACCAACTTCAATGAGTGCACTGCCATCCTCGCCAGTGGCATGCACTATTTCTTTGAGTTGCGGGCGAATGACCAGGCCATCAAAACCATCATCACTGATCAATATATTAGCACCCTGGCCGAGCACAAACACCGGAATATTCTGGCAACGGGCAAATTCCAGTGCAGCTACAAATTGCTCATCATTGGTCGGCTCAGCAAAATAACGTGCCGGGCCACCCGTTTGAAACCAGTTTTTATCGGCAAGTGTTACCTTTTCTTGTATTAGATTGAGCATGCAGATCCTTTAGGCAAAGCAACCTTGTGCGCTTTGGTGCGCACGGGCACTTTGTTGTTTTGTACCAGCTCTTTGCATGTAGGCGAACAGCACAGGGCAAATGAAGCAAGGGTATGTTGTGCTGGTGTGGCAATATTTTGAGCAACTGGAGGCGCATCTGTGAGTTCGGTTGCATGCGTTGCCCGGCAGGTAGCGCACGCAATAAATTGCAGGTTGCAGACCGCGTTTATGCAATTGGCATATTCGTCACAGGGAATCTGGCAGAAATAACAGGTGCCCAACACATCATTATTTGCATGTTGCAACACTCTGCCGTCAAACACATAGTTTTTGCCTCTAAAATGCCCATCAGGATACTGTTCGATATAACGGTGAATGCCACCAAGAATCTGATATACCTCTTGGCTTACGTTCTTAGATTTTAAATAGGCAGACGCCCGTTCGCAGCGGATGCCGCCAGTGCAGAACATTAATACCTGTTTGCCAGTAAATACATCAGCATTTTCATCAATGTAGCCCGGCAAATCCCTGAAATTTTTAATGGGCGGCTTAATAGCATCTTTAAAGGTGCCCACTGCTGATTCATAGGAGTTACGTGCATCAAGAAGGACCAGGTTTTCCGGTTTGTTGTTGATCAGCTCGTGAACCTGGGCTGGCGTCAGATGTTTGCCCCCCATATCAGCGGTAATGTGCTTTGGAATGCCGCTATTTACAATTTCTGGTCGTACCACCACCCGTAGCTTGGGAAAATGGTCAGCCGCGCCATCACTAAACTTAATATCAAGATCCACAAATAGTTCATGGGCCGTGGTCTCTGAAATATAGCGCGCGATAGCTTTTTCAGTGCCACCAAGGGTGGCATTAATGCCCTCTTGAGCAATGAGGACGCGGCCTTTAAGACCAAGGCTGGTACAGAGCCCTTTTTGCCAATCACGAATCTGCTGTGGGTATAGAATGTTAACGTATTTATAGAACAGTATAATTTTGCCCATGTGAACCTCAAATTAATGGACCCAAATTATACAGCTATTGTGACTCATATCAAAAAGGAGGGGGGCAGCTCACGATAATGGGCACAAAATGGTTATTCTGGTAGGCGTTTCTTGAATTCTAAACTCATTTCATGCTCTTTTGATTTTTCAACAGCGCTCTTGTCTTTTTGTAACGGAAGCAAGCTTTCATGCGCTTCTACCATGTGTGGTATCAGCGTAGGTGTAGAAGATCTAATATTTGGTTTTAGATCAATAATCATGGCTGTCATATTGTCTTCGCATTGATGATTGATTGCAGTTTGCACCAGCATGCTTGCTGCTGCTTCAAGGCTTTTGTGGATCTTAAGACCGTCCTGAACTGTAAGAATTGCCAACTCGTTACTGACATGTTTCCAGATGCTTTGCGTGGCGATGATAGCGAATTTATGTTGAGGTGTAATTATTATTTCATGGATGTCAGGCTCTGCCTTGCCTGACGGCTTTAGAACACGCTGTTGTATATCATGGTCAACCGAGCACCACGCATAATCGCTGGTGACAACAAGGGTGCGAGCATCGCCCAGCCCTGCGACATATAATTGATTTTTTTTAAGGAGCGCAAGGGCTGCCGATGCACTTTGCCCGCGAGCAAACTGTTGAGTAGCCAACTCCTTTTGAAAGCTATGAAATGAATTTTTGATTGCCGTTGCTGGTGA
The DNA here is from genome assembly GCA_027452085.1 of bacterium. Lineage (GTDB taxonomy): Bacteria > Babelota > Babeliae > Babelales > JABCYS01 > DAIDHG01. Next base: position 2,079 of record DAIDHG010000052.1, on the reverse strand, counting down.
GGTTTCATACTGCGCATGAGATGTTATTTTTTTGTGTAACGATTGGGCGGTGAGTTTGGCGACCTCTTGACCCTGATGACCATCATAGACGCCAAAAAAAGGCTCGCTCATGCAATAAAAATCTTCCAGGCTGGTACGCTTGCCCATTGATGAAGCTACCCCACAACGAGCACAGACAGATGATATAATGTTTTCTGCTGCTTGTATTTTTTCTTCTTCAACACGACGTTTTTCTACGATCAAGCTGGTAAGGTAGTCGAATAAAGAAAGTTTAGATGCTGTAGATGTGCCGTAAAGTGAGCTTTGTACATGGATCATTAAATAAATCAGGAGAGCCGTGCGGCTGAATTGTCTCATGAAAGTCCTTACGTTATTTCTTATAGCTGACTTTTTTCATCATCTGAATCCACCGTAGAATCATCCAAATCAGAGAAGGAAAATGGCGGTGCAATAGTATCACAATCACTTTCATCGCATATGGGGCCAAGATCGCTCAAGCTCACTACGATAACTGTTTTATTATCTGCACTAAGAACAGATCCTTCGGATTTTGAAATGAGCTTTTGTGCCGTTTCATGAATACCATTTTCTTTTAATTCATCGCGAACTATCTGTACGGCTTCTTGATTGTTAAAAACATCCCAAATACCATCAGTTGCAAGTAATAAAAACTGATCAGTTGCGGTTAGCTTATGCATCTGTATTTCGGGGGTGGGAATCACACCCACGGGGCTATAGAATTTATCGCCAAGCGCACGTGTCATTGCCAGGCTGCCGATGCCCTGAGTTTTGAAAATTAAGATTCGCCCGTTCCTTATTTGTCCGCCATTTTGCTTGATTCGATCTGCCTCTGCCTTGATCCAGTAAGTATGATCTACCGTTGAGGTAAAACCATCTTGAGACACCAGAATACAGCGTGAATCGCCGGCCCAAGCAATATAGAGGTAGCCAGATTTTATGAGCGCGAGGGCGACCGTTGTTCCTTGATGTTCGGCAAGAGTATTGCCATCCTCATCAGAGCCCAAATCATCAAGTTCTTTATGAAAAGCCACAAAAGCTTCCACGATGGCTTTTTGCACGTCTACTTCAAAATCTTTGTGCTCAAAAATGCGCTGGTGCAATTGTCGCGATGCATAACGAGCAACTTCTTTACCTCCATGGCCATCATATACGGCAAAGAAGGCACATTTCTTATTTTGTTCGATGGTATAAAAATCTTCCATTGAGCTGCGCTGACCCTGCGATGAGGCAACACTCTTTGCATACAAAACATATTCCCTCGCTGTCGACGATGAGATGCTTGTTGCTTGTGATAGGGCGGCGCTGCACAACAATAATGCAGGCACCACGATAGAGATAAATTTCATGTGTTAACCGAGTTGTCTGGTGGTTGTTATAAAAGTTTTAAAAGTTTAACTTCTTGGCGATGCATGATCTTATAATCAGCATCAGTAATATGGTCATAGCCTATCAGATGCAATATACCGTGCACTATGATGAGCTTGAGTCTTTCTTGTGGATCAACCTGGTGACTGGCTGCATCTCTTTTAATTATTATTGGCGCAATAATTAAATCACCAAGTTGTTTATTCTCTGGTTCTATTGCCTGAATACGCTCGCCTGCTTTCAGATCGGGATAAAAAGGGAATGACAATACATCTGTTGCCTCCTTTTTGTTGCGAAATTGTTCATTGTATTGCGCAATGGTGCGCGCGCCGCAAAACCAAATGTTTAAATCAAAATCCTCATAACCAAGTTCGGCCATTATTATCTGGCCCCATTTGCGCACCTGTTTAAGGTTAATGGGTATCTGCTTTTGGCTGTTTTTTATAAAAATCATATATTCACGCGCGCAAGCCAAGAGCCATCTTTTTCTTCGATTACCACAGCTAAGTCTGCGGCAGTTGCGTATTGAATTGATTCAGCCTGTGCCACACCTTTAATTAACAGCTCTTGTGAAGATAGCTCGTGCAACGCGGTACTGTCTGCTGAGCTTATTGTTAAGGTATGGATTGGTGTTTTGAGCGAAAGCTGCTTTTCTGATTTTAATTTGCGCACTGCGGCAATCACCGAGAGTAC
>DAIDHG010000051.1 GCA_027452085.1 bacterium | reverse complement strand
GCAAAAGGGCAACCTTTCCGGAGTATTCATGTCAAAAGAAAGAATTCGTTCCTCCCAATTTGGTCATGTAACCATTCTTGATGAATCTGGTCTTGAATTGAATCAAGAGCAGCGTGCGACCGTTAATGAGCTGTATGCAGGGCTTGAAAAGTTACGCCCAGGCCAGCTCGTAAAAGGCACCGTGCTTCGTGTAGATTCTGACGGTGTTTTGCTTGATATCGGCTACAAATCAGATGGCTTAATCTCAAGCCATGAATTTGGGCACGATCTGAAAAAAGTTAAGGTTGGGGACGAACTAGAAGTTATCCTTGATGAACTAGAAAGCCCAGAAGGCGCCGTTGTTCTTTCGTATGAAAAAGCACGCGAAATGCGCGCATGGGAAAGCATCACCAAGCTCTTTGAAGAGGGCAAGCCGGTTGAGGGTGTTATTACCCATAAGGTTAAGGGTGGTCTCAGCGTTGATATTGGTATTCCTGCCTTCCTTCCTGGATCACAGGTTGATATTCAACGTGTTATGGACTTTGATCAATTTGTTGGTCAAACCGTTACTGCCGACATTATTAAAATTAATCGTAAACGCGGCAATGTTATTCTCTCTCGCCGTAAATACCTGCATAACCTTCGCACCGAATCTCGCAAGAAAGTGCTTGATGCGCTTCATGCAGATAGCGTGGTGCAAGGTGTGGTTAAGAACATCACCAACTATGGTGTGTTTGTAGACATTGGTGGCATCGATGGCCTATTGCATATCACTGATATGACCTGGGGTCGCATTGCTCATCCAAGCGAGATCGTGAAAGTTGGTGAAACAATCACCGTCAAGGTTCTATCAATTGATAAAGACAACGCTAAGGTATCATTGGGCATGAAACAGCTCACCGATAATCCATGGGCGGCGGTTGATGGCGCGTTGCATGTGGGTGCACGTGTCAAAGGAACCATCTCAAGCATCACTGAGTATGGTCTTTTTGTAGAGCTCCTGAAAGGCGTAGAAGGTCTTGTTCATATCTCTGAAGTTTCGTGGACCGAGCGCATTTCTGATCTGCGCAAACATTATAAGGTGGGCGATGAGATCGAGGTGCTTATTGTTTCGGTTGATAAAGAAAACCGCCGCATGTCATTGAGCATCAAGCAGCTTGAACAAAATCCTTGGGAAGCGTTGACCAATGAACTACAACCTGGCCAGCATATTAAAGGCGTAATCAGCAATATCGCTGACTTTGGTATGTTTGTAACCATTAAGCCTGGCATCGATGGCCTCGTGCACGTATCTGATCTTTCATGGACAGATCACATTAATCACCCAAGCGACCTGTACAAAAAGGGCCAGGAGATTGAGGTGGTGGTGCTTGGTATCGATCAAAATAGCAAGAAGGTTTCATTGGGCATTAAGCAACTTTCTCAAGATCCTTGGGAAAGCATTGAGCAAGAATACCCTCGTGGTACCTCGGTAGAAGGTACTGTTACGAAGATCACCTCATTTGGCGCCTTTGTAAAACTGCCATCTGGCATCGAAGGTCTTATCCATAACTCTGAAGCACAGGTGCCTGCGGGCGGTAAAATTGAGGATGTGCTGAAAGTTGGTGAAAAATACCAATTCCGCGTTATCAATGTAAACCGCGAAGAGCGTAAGATCGCATTGAGCATGCGTCCTGAAGGTGCCGCTGGTTCTGAAATTCGTGAACCGCGCGAGCGTCGACCAAGCCGCAGTAAGCAACAGTATCAACAAGCCGAAACTCAAGGGCCAAAGCCGAAGTCTCAGTTCCAACTAGAGCTTGAGCGTGCAATGGCTGGAAAGAACGAGGAGTAAGCATGGCTATTGAACGTACCCTCGCCATCATAAAACCTGATGCAACTCGTGCCAAAAATGCGGGCAAGATCATTGATATGATCGAAGCACACGGTTTTACTATTGTTGGCATGAAGAAGATGCAGTTAACTCGAGAACAAGCAGAGCAATTTTATGCCGTGCATAAGGCACGCCCATTCTTTGGTGAATTGACTGAGTTCATGGTAAGCGGCCCAGTTATTGTGATGGCTCTTGAAAAAGAGAATGCTATCGCGCAATGGCGCAAGCTCATGGGTGAAACAAATCCGGCAAATGCAGCAACTGGGACCATCCGTAAGCTGTTCGGTACCAGCATTGGCGACAATGCTGTGCATGGTTCAGATAGCCCAGAGACGGCGAAGTTTGAAGTAAGCTTCTTCTTTCCTGAGTTGAAATAACTCGCCCCTGCTACTTTATCGGTAAATAAAAAACCCGCTTGATCGATGAGATCAGGCGGGTTTTATTTCCTTTTTTGAAATGGATTAATAATGTGCAATCGATCTTCTATAAGCTGGTTGTCATGCATATCTTCACTTATAAGAATCCCACACTCGTTTTCTAAAGCCGATGCGATCATTAGGCTGTCATAGTATGAGTATTTGTATTTCTGTGAGACGTGCAATGCTAGTGAGATTGTTTCGAGATCAATAATGGCGACGGAAAAATTTGTGACAATTTCCGCAATATGTTGTTCAATAGAACTGTTGCTACGACTTAATTTTCTCTTTGATACATTAATAAATTCATTGATGACCTGTGTGCTAATCAGAACATCTGCAAGCTCATCTATAAGCTTTTCTGCCTTGGACTTTTTTTCTGCCTAATCGGTTGCATACAAATAGATAAGTATGTTTGTATCTAAGAAGCATCTATCATTCATTTGCTTCTTCCCTGTCAAACTTAAAGCCTTTAACTTTTAAAAAAGGTGAGAATTTACGTTTTTTTGCACTTCCCGTGCCCTTAATGATCTTGCTTTCACTGCGCTCAATCATTACTTTTACACGTAATTTGTTGCCCAATTCGGCAATAAGTTCCTCAGGGATTCTGATGAGTCCGTTTTTGAGTTCAGCCCAAAATTCTACAAGCTCAATTGCTTTCATAGTATTCCTTTTATTTGCCTAGTAATACTATATCCGAGCTGGCCTTCCAGGCAATAGCTTGGATATAGTATTATAAAAAGGCTTTAAGAAGCGCTATTCTTTCTGATCAGTCTATAAGGCTGTTAATTATTTTCTTCTTCGTCTTTTTCGGTGAAAAGAGGTTTATCTTTTTTGAGTAATTCGTATTGCGAAGGGCAATCTTCCCATCCTTCGCAAACAATTTTTAACTGATTATCAGCCGTCGCAATAACATGCCAAAATCCTGGCCATCTCTTTATGGCGTACCATTGCTTTTTGCTGAGTGCAACTTGTCGGCCGATTGATAATCGCAGATCAATCATCTCATTTTTTGGCTTGAATGGTATAACGAATGTTTCATCAGGTTTTAAGATGCCATTGGCTTGCAAAAATATTTCTTGTGCGAGAAGTGGCGAAATGAGATGCTTTTCATTGTTTTTACCATCAATGATTAAAACTTCACCATTTGTTTCTGGGCGACAGGTAAATTGATAATACAGCTTATACGCTGTGTCATTTTTTAAAAAGTTTTGAGTTGCGCCATAAGAAGTTGCCTTCATCAGCGCGGGCAGCATAAGGATTGCCAATGTCCATTTTTTCATTCAGGGCCTTTCAGGAAGTAAAAGAAAAACTAAAATGTTTTATTCAGAAATCTCTTCTTCCTTTACCGGCTGCTTGCCCAAACGCTTAAGGGCTTCATCAAGCACACCATTTACAAAGCGGTAGGCATCTTTTTCAGAAAAGCATTTGGCCAATTCTATTGCTTCGTTGAGAATGATTTTTGGCTCGAGGTGCGTGTTGAGCAGCTCCCAAACAGCGAGCCGCAACACAAGCTTTGTGCACATGCCAACGCGCTCAAGGCGCCAGTTAGAAAGCAGTGGTTTGATAAACTCATCAAGCTGTTCGCGGTTATCGATAATCGCTTGCGTGATTCGTGCTTCTTCGCCATCAAGCTTAATTTCTTGTTCAAAGCCACGATTAAGATTATCTATGACTGATGCGAGCGACACTTGATAGTCACTTGCGTCGATGGCATAGAGTAAGTGGAAAATAATGGCCCGCTGTTTGCGGGCCTCACTAATCTGTTCGTCGTTTTCAGTTTCGGGTGTGGTGCAGATATCTTCAACCATGGTGCAGAACTTTTTAGTATTTATCTAAGTTAGGACAATAGAACTAGCGTTTTTTCTCAACGCGCTCGAGATATTTATTTTGTTCGGTATTAATTCTGATAATATCACCCGTCTCGACAAAGAGCGGAGCTTGAATGACCAGGCCAGTTTCGAGCGTCACTGGCTTCGTGCCGGCGCCTTGCGCAGTATCGCCTTTGACGCCTGGTGGTGCATCGGTAACTTCAAGCACCATTTGCTCAGGAGGTGCAATAGTAACTGGCTTGCCTTCAAAATAGAGAATGCTGTATACCACCTGTTCTTTCAGATAATCTTTTACCTCTTCGATCTGCTTTTCGCTTAACGACACTTCATCGGCAGTTTTTTGATCGAGGAAATTATACATTTCGCCGTCGTTATACAGATACTGCATCTCGCGATATTGTAGATCTGGTCTTTCAAATTTTTCATCAGAACGGAAAGTTTCTTCATGAATCAGACCAGTCAAAAGATTCTTAACGCGTGTGCGAACGAGACCGCCACGCATTGCTCTTTTGTGATGCTGGAATTCGATCACCACGTATGGCTGGTTGTTGAGAAGAATCTTTAAGCCTTTACGAAAGTCACTGGTTGTTAGCACGTGTTTACCTTTCAAGATCTGATTTTTGATGATATTAAGTATAAAAAAAGTTTAGGAAAACGCCAGGTAGCGGTTAATACCTACTAATCCGAGTAATCCTGAGATCGCTATAAACCCATATAAATATGGGGTAATGGGTATTGCCAAAAGCCCAGGCAATGCGCTCCAGCCAAGCGCGAGCAGGAATGCCAACGATAGGTGCCAGGGAAGCGGTTTATACCAAAGGGCCAGCAAGCCAATATTGGCAAAGATGATCAAATACATAAGCAGGATACCCGCTTTGGCAGCGAGCGTATTGATAATAAACCAGGGGTGTTTCTTGGCCAGGTCTATAATCACCGCTTTGGCGATCTGCTCATAGTGAGGGCCAGATTCTCTATCCCAAGATGCGTCACGCTCTGAAACCTTTTTTGCAATTTCACTGTCTTTATAGGAAAGGCCAAATTCGTTAGCCAGGAAACCAAGGCCACCAAGCACAGGATGCCAAAATCCATGGAACTGACTGATGCCGGTCTGTTGTGGCACATGAGTTTTGATGAACTGGTGGTATCGATACTGTTGATACTTAAAGTAGGTGATCGGTACGGCAAGCCCCGCCAGCATCCAGCAGATGCTAAAGATGAGCTGGCGCCAGGCACGTTGGCTTATGCAACTGAATAGTAGCAGGGTGGCAGCAAAGAGCAGGGGGGCAACGCCCGCATGTGAGCGAATATAATGCACCGAGCCAGCGGCTATGCCAAGCACAAATAGATAGAGATATGCCCCCATCTTCGGTGTCGTTTGCAGTAGATACAAAGCCCAGGGGATAGCGGCAATCGCCAAAGCAGCTGGCGCTCGATAATTATCAAAGGAAGCGGTGGTGATTTTGGTCAGCAGCAGCAGGTAGGCAATAGCTATCAAACGTTGCGAACTCTTTTTAAAAAGGCAGAGACTGCCGATTGAGCCTATAATAAGAGCTCCAATGCTCATGCCATTATAGAATAGGGAAAGGGCGCTATCGAGTGAAATATTGAATGCATCCATCAATTTGGGAACGAGCAGATACAAACCGATATCATCAGCATTTACCAGGGGGGTAAATGAGCCGTCTGCATTTTTGAGTAAGAATGGGAGGCCGGTCTCTTGGTAGGCTGGCAGCATAGATTGCAATAAATCATGGCGCACCGGCATAAGCGGCACCTTTGCCTCAAATAAAAAATCGAATAGTTTTTTAATCATTATATATTCCCCTGATCATTTTTTGTAAAAACGCAGCATATGATGTTTTTGACCAAAGACCAATCTTTTGTAAAATCGCGGTAAAATTTCATGATAGTAAATACATAAATTTCCCTTTATTGAACGTAAGAAAGTGGCTAAGGGGTACCATTGTCCTGACTCAAACACATGTGAGAAAAATTTAAGATAAAATTGGACCTCCAAAAACCACTAAGTTTAAGAGA
>DAIDHG010000050.1 GCA_027452085.1 bacterium | reverse complement strand
AAGCTGCCTACAAAAATTTGATGGCCATTAACAATTATCTTACGGGCCCCTTTGCGCACTATTTTACTGAGGCATCGCAAAAGCTTGCTTCCTTGGCAGATACCATATCAACTCAGGTTGAGGAATTAAAAAAAGATGGCCTTGCGCTCAAAAAACAGCTAACTGATGTAGAGCTTGCCGAGCAGCAAGCGGAAAAGGAGCGCGCTGAGCGTGCTCAAAAAGAAAAAGCTGAGGCTGAGAAAAAAGCGGCGGCAAAAAAGAAATCCTGGATCAGTAGCATTTCCTTTGTGTGGGAATACCCCATTTCATGGTTCTCGAGTTTCTTCAATTGGCTTGCCTCATTCTTTGGCGCCGGGGCGGCAACTATTAAGCCGGTAGCGAAATAGAATTCGCGTATGGATTGTTCATTCATTTTTCATCATCGCTCTCCTGCATTTGCAGCTGAGACGTCTTTGGTATTGAATGAGTGCCATCTGAAAAGGATTTATTAATGATAGATCCCGTGTCAATAGGGCTATAGTAAGGGCTCATTGGACTGAGATTTGCGAAATTCAAGCGACTGTTTTGTAGTTCGATGAGTTGCGACTGAAGATGTTCAATTTGACCAATTACCTGGTCTACACGATCCTTCATCTGGTGCAAGCGGTTGCTCATTTCATCTTTTTCTTCATGGTGCATGGCTTGAAAAGCGGCCAATCGTGCGCCCATGTCATCAAACATTTTTTTAAAGTCTTGTGTTTCAGCGGCCATTTGTTGACGCTTCATTGTCGCTTTAGAAGCCAATGCATAGGTGGCGGCAGCGCTTACTGCAGCTCCAAGTGCACAATAACCAGCGATGGTGCCATAGGTATCTAATGGTGAACGCATGCTTTCATTTGAAACAATATCATCATCATCAAAATCAAAGGTATCAATTGTTGCTGTTTGAGTAGGCTGGCTGATAGAGGCCAAGAGGGCGAGTAGCAGGGCTGTGGTTTTCTGAATCATTGGTGTGTTTCCGGCAAAACAATGGCGCCAACTCTGATTAATGTGGCGTGAGGTTTATGAGAGCGTTATATAATAAGGTATGAATGCATAATTACCAAGACATGCACATCTGGGGTTGTTTTTAATTCAATAAATCTTACTTAAAAAGCCGAAAAACGATTTCTGCGCAAGATATTAATTAATTAGAATCTTACTTGGAAAACCGAAATCTGGATTTTGCGTAGGATATAAGATTCCACCTTGGTCTGGTTTTAAGAGTTAGACCCTTAAAGTTTACCGCACCAACGGACATTTTCATGTTGGAATCAGGAGGACATTATCACGTTGGTATGACAAAGTATCGCACGACCCTTTTAGTCTAATTCTAATTTTGCTATATTTACGCCCACTTTTTTGACATACCGGGGTGGTGGAATGGCAGACACGCAGCCTTGAGGTGGCTGTGGGCGAAAGCCTGTAGGGGTTCAAGTCCCCTCCCTGGTACCAGGATTTCCTGGATCTGCTGAGCAATAAGTGCTTTAGTAGGTAGTCCTTTTAAAATATAAATTCGGAGATTTTCAAATGCAGAAATCGCAATCAATATTGCTTTCCCCGTTTATTTTTTGGCTTGTCGGCGCGGCTGCGTGCCTTTGGTATCTATCACCATTATTTATTACCTCTAACCGACCGATGCCACTGCGCTTTGGTGTGGACCTTGTTGGCGGCACGTATATCTCATTGATCGTGGATACTGATAAAGCTATTGAGGATGCCATTTACGAGCGGGCACAATCATTAAAAGATGAATTAGCACGAGCTCAGATCGAAGCGCCTACCTTTATTAAAGCAGACAAGAAAAAAGCGACCTTAACCTTCCCCAATGCTGCCGCCGCACGTGCAGCTGCCTCATTCATTAAAGATCGCGAACGTTCATTGACCGTTGAACAACAGCAAGAAACGATTTCTCTTGCATTTACCACGGCAGAAGAAAATTTTATCAAACATGCGGCCATTGAGGGCGATATTCATGTGCTTGAGTCACGCCTCAATAAATTTTCGGTCAGTGAAGTGACCGTTGCTGCGCAAGGTGAACGCAATATTTTGGTAGAACTACCAAATATTCAAGATCCAGAGAAAGCAAAATCAATGATCGGCAAAACAGCTATGTTGGAATTTGCGCTCGTACAGGCGACCGGTAATAGCCCCGAAGAAATTTTAGAGCAATACGGTGATGTGATGCCAGAAGGTATGCGCATATTGCCGGGGCGTCGCGGCAGTGATGAATCACGCTATTATTTACTTCCTAAGCATGTTGAAGTTTCAGGTAAAATGCTGCGTAATGCAAAGCCTGGCATTGGCCAATATGGTGATATTGCAGTTGATTTCGAGCTCAATCCAGAAGGCGGCCGTCGATTTAAAGAGATATCTCGAAAGAACATTGGCAAACAACTTGCTATTGTGCTTGATAATGAAGTAATTAGCGCACCGGTGCTACAATCAGAAATTGGTGCTACCGGGCAAATAACCGGCGGTGGCCGTGGTTTTGCACTCGAGCAAGCAAAAGATCTTTCTGATCTTTTAAAATCTGGTGCTTATGCTGCTCCAGTACGATTTGATGAAGAACGTACTATTGGCCCTGCGCTTGGTGCTCAGGCAATTCGCCAAGGGATTATCGCTTGCCTGGTCGGTCTTGGGTTGTTGTTCCTCTTCTGCGTGGGCTACTACAAGATTCCTGGTTTGTTTGCCTTCATTACCTTAATCTATAACTTGCTTCTCACCTTAGTTTTATTCTCATATTTTGGCGGCACGCTCACCTTGCCTGGTATAGCAGGTTTGGTATTGACGCTTGGTATGGCAATCGATGCTTCAATTTTAATTTATGAGCGTATTAAAGATGAGTTGCGCCATGGCACAGCATTTAGACAGGCCGTTGACGTTGGATTTAAAGGCGCGCTATCGGTGATCTTAGACGCAAACGCAACCCACTTCATTATGGATGTCGTATTGTTCAAATTTGGTTCTGGCCCTATCCAAGGATTTGCATTAACTATGATTGTTGGTATCGTAACCACCCTTATTACTGGGTTGTTCTTCCTGCGATCTATCTTTAACTTCACGCAACGAATTGGCGTTCAGACATTAAAATTTTAATCTCAATGGCGACGTAGCTCAGCTGGTTAGAGCGGCAGAATCATAATCTGTAGGTCCGGGGTTCGAGTCCCTGCGTCGCCACCAGGCTTACCCCTGTGTCGAGGATGGTTTAATGCAAATAACCCTACCAACAATCCTCACCCTCATCAGGTTGGTCATATCGCCAATACTATTACCCACTCTGCTTCTGGTTTTTTTGCCCATTGAATCGCCGATTATTAATGGCGCACTGGCGTGTATTTTTTTACTGCTCGCCTTTACCGATTTTCTCGATGGGTATCTCGCTCGCAAGCTTGGGCAAGTGACGCAATTAGGACGTATTTTAGATCCGATTGCTGATAAATTTCTCATTTTTCCAACGCTTATTGCCTTGCTCTCGGTGCATCGGATACATATCTTTGTTGTACTACTGTTTATCGGCCGCGAATTTTTTGTGATGGGCCTTCGGCAACTAGCCCTTGAGCGACAATGCCAATTACATGTTTCGTGGCTTGGTAAAGCAAAAACCATTGCGCAGATCGCGTATGTTGCCTCTGCCATTGCGGCACCTGCAAATCTTGAGGGACATTGGTATTTATCAACGACTGTGCTCTTATTTATTGCAGTCGTGCTTACGGTGTGGTCTGCCGTTAGTTATTACAAAACCTTTATGGCTAACTGTTCATTATCTGAAGGTGCTTCGCCACATTCCTAAATATTAATATTTGCCTGAGCAGATAGAGCCTAAACAGCGAAAGATATATATGGATTTTTTAATTATTGCCAAAACCTTTGAAGAAATTAATAAGGTCTCATCTCGTACTGCTATCACGCGCCATCTGTCTGAGTTGCTTGGTCAAGCAACTGCAGAGGAAGCAGGCATCATTTGTAATCTATCTCTCGGCTTATTACGGCCACCCTATAAGGGCACCCAATTTAATTTTGCAGAGAAAAATTTGGTGAAAGTGATTGCCCAAGTAACTCAAGCATCAGAAGAGACGGTAGCCAAGCATGCCAAGCAGAAGGGTGATCTTGGATCAGTGTTGGATGAGTATAGTTGGAAGCATACTGGTCATTTGCCGGTCAAAAAAGTATATGAGGATTTGTGTGAGCTTGAGAAAATTTCAGGCACCGGATCGCAAGAGGAAAAAATTACAGCAGCAGTTCGTTTGCTCAAAGAGGTAGATCAACTCTCTGCAAAATATATTGTGCGCATTGTTTTGGGCACCCTGAGACTTGGTTTTTCGGATATGACCATCATTGATGCACTTTCTTGGATGGAAGCAGGTAATAAATCATTCAGCAAAATAATTGAGCATGCCTACAACATTTCTGCCGATATTGGCTTGATTGCACACACATTAAAGGAAAAAGGCATCCAGGCAGTTGAGACTATGAAAGTGACGGTGGGCATTCCGATCCGACCGGCAGCTGCAGAACGTTTGCCAAATGCAAAAGCAATCTTTGAAAAACTTGGCGATGGCTGCGAAGCGGAGCCAAAAATAGATGGTTTTCGCCTGCAGATTCATGCGCACAAGAAGGGTGATCATATCGAAGTTCACCTCTTCTCTCGCAACCTCTTGGACATGACCCATATGTTTCCCGACATCATAGCCGAGGTAAAAAAGCTTAATTTTCGCTCACTGATTATGGAGGGAGAGGCGGTAGCGTATGATGAAAACACCGGGCGAATGCTTCCATTTCAAGAAACGGTAAAGCGCAAACGAAAACATGGCATTGAAGAAGCGATATCTGAATTTCCCTTACGTGTGTATCTTTTTTCCGTACTATTTCTCGATGGTGTAGATCTCATGCCTAAATCGCATGATGCGCGGCATAAGGCCATTGAGGAGGTATTGAAGGGATATAAAGGGCAAGCTTTTGTGCTGATTCAGCAAAAAATTATGCACGGCGCCAAAGATATTGAAGACTATTTTTTGAAAAATATTGATGCCGGTTTAGAAGGCATCATGGTTAAAAAGCCATCGGCTCATTATGAGGCGGGTAAGCGCAACTTTAATTGGATTAAATTAAAGCGTGAAGTATACGGCCATTTAGAGGATTCCATTGATTGTGTGATTCTTGGCTATTATGCCGGTAGCGGCAAGCGGGCTGAATTTGGTATCGGAGCGTTTTTAGTGGGCGTCTATAATCCACATAAAGATGCCTTTGAAACTATCGCTAAAGTGGGCTCAGGATTAACAGATGATGGATGGCGCGAGCTCAAGAAGCGCTGTGATAAGCTTAAGGTTGATCATAAGCCGATCAATGTTATTTGTTCAAAAGAGCTCTACCCTGATGTTTGGGTTTCGCCAGTTATTGTGGGCGCATTGAAAGCTGATGAAATTACTTTGTCGCCGTTACACTCGGCGGGCAAGACTGAGCATCACCTTGGCTATGCATTACGCTTTCCAAGATTTCTAGAATATCGTTCAGATAAGTCGGCAACTGATGCTACAACCGTTAAAGAAATAAAAGGTTTGTATGAGGATCAGTTTGGCAAGAAAGTAAAGGAATAGCCTGAATCATTACCATGTCGTTGGCATTAAGATTCATCAACTGGGCTGAAACATTTCTTCATCGGCAACAATCTCAGCTTCTTCCAGCTCCTTAAGCCATGCATCATAGGTAGCAATACGTGCCGAGGATAATTCGGGGGAGAGCTGATTAAAGTTAAGCAGGATCTCTTTACGCAGTTGGACAAAGTTTCGCATATCAGCCTTAAATGCCACATCTAAAAGGGGGTTATATGACTTAAAAAGTATATCTTCACACGCAAACTGCTGAGCGCATGGTTCGTTTGATTCAAATTTATGATCCAAAGCAGCGCTGAGTAATGCGTAGGGAGATGCCACAACGTAGACCGCCCGAACTTCTTCTGATTGAGTCATATATAGTTCAAATGCTTTCAAAATATATTGCATGTGTTCATGCACAAATTCCGGGTGATGCATGCGTTGCGTAATCCATAGTTGCGATATTCGTTCTGTCGTCAATGGGCTTTGTAAAAAAAAGTTCTTATCAGCGTTTTTTGCTATAGCGTGTCCAAGCGTTAACAGTATTGCATAAGGACGAAATAATCGTACCTGCGGCCAATTGAGCATGATGTGTGCGTCTAAAATTTCGTGGATCGTCTTTTTGTCGTTAAAGGATTTAGCTACTTTATGTTGTGCATCTTCAAGAGCTCCTAATTCTGAGAGATCTGTAACTTGATGTAGATCG
>DAIDHG010000049.1 GCA_027452085.1 bacterium | reverse complement strand
GTTGCTGCGCCATCCATCCCTCGTCCTGCGCACGGGGAAAAAAGAAATCATACGCGGCATCGGCCAGATCATAATCTTGCCCTTGAATTTGAATACCTTGTCCCGAAGATGGCACAACACTCGTGTCTTGCGTCTGCCCTTGTTGAAGCAGTGGTGGTGATGCTACCCAAGTCGGCGCAAGCAACAAACTCGTTTCTTGCTCTACCCAATCTTCAGCATACCGAATCCAATTCAAAAGTGTTTGTGTCGGTACAGGCGTCGGTACAGGCTGGTAATATTGCAGCGGCACTCCAACAAAGTCTTGTAAATCTTGCGGCATCAGGCCCGTCTTGGTTGGCGTATAAATACCATTTAAACCATAGCCGGTGGCTACCGGATACGCACCTGTGTTATCCCACTGCCATAGGGCTTGAGAAGTGATTGGGCCTGAGCCGTAATCTAAAATTGGTTCGCTGATACCACCGGACATTTAATGACTATACCACAAATATGCGATTAATCTAAGGCTCCACATCAGTAAATTCACCATCAATCAAATTAGCCTGTTCTGCCGCCATATCACGCAGTCGATCTAAATCCACACTCACTGTCACATCCCCAGATGTTACAGAAATGCTTGTGCCTTTTTGCGGTGGTGGCTCAAAGCCGCCTCGCGCTTTCAACCAGAATGTCGCTGCTGCCAAATCCTTTTCCACAATAGCTTTCTCATAAACCATCTGCGTCATATCCTCAGAACCCACACCAAGCCCAAATGCGGCTGCTCTAGCCAGTTCTGGATAAGCCATGCATAGTTTCCTCAACTCATCAGGAAACAGCCCTAGCCGTCCCGCCATGCCGCTCCACGAGTTGCCTAATCTGCTCAACCGCACAATCTCATTTGCCAAAGCATGCAAATTCTCTGGCAGCATCTTTTCTTGATGCTCCACATAGCGCGGCATATCAGCAAAAGTTACTGATCGGTATGGATTAGGAGGGGGAAGTTCTTGAACAGATATAGCAGGGGCTTGCGGGATAACCGCTTTTTTAGCCATCACTCAACTCATATTTTAAAACCGATTTCCAGACAAACCAAGGAAAATACGGTATTGACGCCAACGAGTATTTTAACACTGATTTGTAGGGCTTAGGTAGTTGAAAGAATGGGTCCATATCACACAGCCTTGGCTGGCCGTCCACGCTTCTTAGGGGTCTGTTCCTCAATAGCCGCAACTTCGTCCATGCTAGATGCAGCATCCTCAATAGGTGCAACATCTTCTTGCGGAGAAGGAAGAGGAATAATAGGTTGCACAAAAGGAGATACCTCTGGCTCTACCTTAATATCAATCACCATAGGCTCGCTCATCATTTCTAGCTGCACATGCCGATGCCCATTAAGACCAGCAAGCAAATGCGGCGGCACTTCATCAGAAACATATTCACGATTTGTGCGAAGTTTGAAATACACACCATTAAGCGTACCGCCAATACGCGCTTGCAAACGCCAGGATTTGTGAATGTGAGACGCTGGATTTAGCTTTGCTTGAATTCTCATGTTTTCTTTATACCATAAAAAAGAGCACCGTCCAAGCCAATCAAGGCTGAGACGGTGCTAAAAGTCATAACAACCTAGGAGACCCTCATTATATAGCATTTATTCACCCTTGTGTCAAGTCAAATACTGTCCGAAAAATGCTACATTTTTCTGACAGTAAGCCTATTGACGTGGCTTGATTTTGGTGCTATATATGTTCCATGATTAAAACATGCCGTACATGCAAAATAGAAAAAACATATGCTGATTATACAATAAACAAGCATATTAAAGATGGGTACAACAATGAATGTAAAGATTGTGCAAGAGAAAAAGCGCGTTTGCGGTACGCTGCAAATTCAAAAGAAAATGCTGCTAAAGCAAAAACGCGGCGGCAACATAACCCTGATTCTGCCAAACAAGCATTAAAAAAATACAGGCAAAAAGAGCACGAGGTTATTGCATCTTGGCGGCGGTATCAACGTCAAAATCAAGATCAAAAAGAAATTTTAAATTTTGAAGATTTTAAAATTAGATTCAATTCTGATGCAAGTTTTAAAGAGCAGATGCTTGCATCTAGCCGTAAAGCGCGCAAAGCCACTTGTATAGAAAGAAAGAAAGCAAAACGCGAATTATGGGAGCAAAAAAATCAAGAAAAAATAAATATGTATCGTCGTGATTGGGCGTTAAACAAGCGCAAAACCGATCTTGATTGGCACAAACGCGAAAAAGAAATTAAAACTGTTTACAGGCATAAAAATTGGCATAAAGACGTTATCTCTAATTCAAGCTGGATACGCGGTGCATCAGATAAAGTAATTGATGCTCCTATCTTACGCCGGTTGCATGGCTGGCAAAAAGATCACTGCTATTTTTGTAATATTCCTTTAGAAAAATTTACAATTGAACATATCTTGCCGCGTAAACGTGGTGGTCCTAGTACGGATCAAAATTTAGTTTTAACTTGCGTACTATGCAATTCAGGACGCAAGGATAGAATTTATCATCTTGATTGGCGTCCCCGAAAAGTGTTTCCTGTTGAAAATCATACATATTTGCAATCCCGCAATATTAAAAAAGACTTAAAAGATGCTGATATTATTGCCAATCTTTTGCCTGATGGTTCATGGGAAATTACCGCACCAAATGCCAAAACCAAAATCCTAGTCATAATTTCTACTTTTTTTGGTAGTGACCGCAATCCTGCGTCTCGCAATGGCCGAATGGCAAAATGGGCACAAGAACATTTTGAAGCCCCCATTATTCTTTTTGACCACGAATGGTACAATAGACGTGCTTCTTGCATCAACATGCTTAAATCTAAACTTGGAATTGCATTACGTGCTCCCGGTGCGCGCAAATTAGATTTAATTGATGTCAATGCTACCGACGCAAAAGAATTTCTTGATACGCATCACGTTATGGGTAATGTCAACGCGCCTATTAGAATCGGCTTGACAGATGGGGAAACTCTTTTTGGGCTTGGTGAATTTCATGATAAAGGTGAGGTATGGGAATGTGATCGGTTAGCTTTTCATGGGCATGTGCCTGGAGGCATGAGTCGCATCATGAAGTCGCTATGGGCTACAAAAGGTGCTAAACCTATACGCACTTTTGTAGATAGTCGATATGCCGATGGTGGCGGTCATGAAACTATAGGCTTTAAGCATGTTGGCTACAGCCCTGAATCCTATCAATGGGTGCTCCCAAATCGAGTACAGCATCAACGCTTTTTATCAAATATGAATAAAATGCTGCGCAATTTACTTTATATACGTGAAGATGCCTCGCGAGAAGACAATATCAAGGCAAATGGTATTTTCAAGATATGGACGCCTAAGCGTCATATTGTTGTGTGGGAACCGTGATAAAAAAGCTTATACAAATTGTGAGCAAACAGGCTTGACAGATTTGACGATTTATGCTATATTATTTTTCATGATAAAGATTTGCACAGACTGTCATACAGAAAAGCCACTTGATGATTTTAACAAAGGTAAAGCCTATAAAGATGGGCACAAGCCGTTTTGTAGGGATTGCCATAAACTTCGCAATGCTAAAGCGCGGGAGCAGTTTACCCCTGAGCAACGATCTGCATCTGCTGCTAGAGCGAAAGCATTTCGCGAAACAAATCCTGATAAAATAAAAGAATACAAAGAAAAAAATAGAAATAAACACGCTTCACGCATGAAAGATCGGTACAACAATGACGCGGAATACCGAGATAAAATTCTTGCATGGCAAAGAGAATGGGGCAAAAACAACCCTGAAAAAATACGTGAATCAAACAAAAAGCAGTATGCCAAACGCCCAATAGACGAACGCCGTAAATATCATCGCGAATATACGGCCACAAGACGCGCAACTGATCCAGAATGGAAAGCAAAAAGTTATGAGCGTCGTAATATTTCTCGGCATAAGCGATGGGATTTAGAGGGCAATACTAAGTCTGGCTACGTGAAAAAGACTGAAGATAAACTGATTGACCAGTCGGTAATCGCACGTCTTCATGCTTGGCAAGCCGACTATTGCTATTTTTGTAATAGCCCAATGGAAAAAGTTACCATTGAACATATTTTGCCTCGCGCTCGTGGGGGCAGAAGCAGCACACAAAATCTTGCCCTCACTTGCGAATCTTGTAATTATAGTCGGCAAAAAAGTATCTATAATTTGGAATGGCTACCTAAATCAGTGATGCCTGTAGAAGACAAAATATTTTTGAAACAGCAAACCATAAGGCAAACGCTTGCTAAAGAAAATATCCACGCAGTATATAACGGCAACGGGTCTTGGACTTTGGCCAGTATTGAAGGCAAATCTCGCATTTTTTGCATTATTTCTACTTTCTTTGGCAGTGATCGTAATCCTGCATCTCAAAAAGGTAAAATGGCTAAATGGGCACAAACTACGTTTGATCAACCTATAATCTTATTTGATCATGAATGGTATAATAGACGTGCTTCTTGTATCAACATGCTTAAATCAAAACTTGGTATTGCACTACGTGCGCCTGGAGCAAGAAAACTTGATATTATAGACGTAAATGCAGAGCAAGCAAAAATGTTTTTGAATACTCATCATGTTATGGGTAATGTGATTGCGCCTATTAGAATCGGCTTGACAGATGGAGAAACTCTTTTTGGGCTTGGTGAATTTCATGATAAAGAAGATACATGGGAGTGTGACCGTCTTGCTTTCCATGGGCATGTGCCGGGAGGAATGAGTAAAATTATGAAAGCTCTGTGGTCTTTTTACGGGGTAAAACCTATACGCACTTTTGTTGATAGTCGATATGCAGATGGTGGAGGTCACGAAACCATAGGTTTTGAACATATTGGATACAGCCCTGAATCTTTTCAATGGGTGTATCCAGATCGCGTTCAGCATCAACGGTACCTGTCTAACGAAAATAAGATGGCAAGTAATTTGTTATATTATAACGAAGAATATACACGAGAAGACAATATCAGAGCAAATGGTATTTTTAAGATATGGACGCCTAAACGCCATATTGTTGTCTGGAAGCCGTGACAAAAGAAAACCCTTCTAGTTTTCACTAGAAGGGTTTTGTATTACTCAAATAGGCTCTGGCTTAAAGGTTAGTCGCCAGCGGATTAAAGTCGGGATTATTAACAATTACGTTGGTAATCATACCGTGGAATTTCGGAATCCGGTTGCGAATAGCACCAATCATTGCAATAGCCCAAGGCATGTAAAGCGATTGGGCAAACAGGTTGATTCGGCTAAGCGGCAACAGATAACGAAAATCAAGCGCCATATCACCTTCATCCATATCCAACAAGAAAATTGTTTCGCTTGAAGGAATATGAGTGTTCAAGTCAACAAAAGTGACGTTGCTAGAACCATTAGCCAAAACCTCACCAACAAAACGGAACAAGTCAGCCTGCTGCGCCGCGCTGCTAATCGCAGTGACCTGAGCAAGCGTCAAGCCATTGCCAGAACGATACACACGGAACACCGAAGCAGTTGCGTCAGCCGGAGGCGCAATGACCACCGAATACGCACCACCAGCCGCAATGCCCGTAGCCGCACCATAGGTAAGCGTGGATTCGGTCATGCTGCCATTCATAGACGCCACAGCATAGACATAATCACCGCTGTTGGCGACATAGGCAGTCGTCCAATCAGAGCCATTAGCCGTGCCGCTGGCAGTCACAGTGACCGAAGCAGGCTTGGTCGGATTGGTGACGGTAACAGGCGACGTACCATTGTCATAGACAATAGCCTGAGCCGGTTTGTCACGCGAGGTAATGAACAAGTCAACAGGGAAGTGAATATCGCCAAAGCGGGTATTCATGCCTTGTAGATCACCGTTCACAATAATACCAGAGTGATCAGTGAAGCCCTTACCATTGACAAGGTTGTTCAACAGCGTGGTGGTCAAGGTCTGCAGCGCACCAGCCATAATTGGCGACATGAACGCATGGGTAACGATACCATACGTGCGGTAGCTGGTGATAGAAGCCGCTTGCTCATAAATCAGGTTGAACACGTTCTGCTCAACACTGTATCCAAGCCCAGACACTTCATTCAGATATTGTTGAAAATCAATCTGATTGGTAGTGGGGATCGTCTGCGCCAAGCCTGCAAACTGGTTCGGATAGTTGGTCGGATTACCCCAATAGCAAGCCCAGTTGATGGTCTCAAGAACCGCCAAGGCCGCATTGGTGTTTTCCTGCTCAGCCACGTTCACAAACGAGTTCTGAGCCGCCAAGGCAGTCGTGATAGCACGACCATCAAGAGCCAACTGAAGGGTAATATACTTCAGCGAGTATTGGCCCGCATTGGTAGCAAGCGCACCGCTATTCACCGAAGAATACGAGGCAAACGCCGAACCAGGAAGCGCACCACCTGTAGCCGACGCATAGGCCCAATAGTCAACAACCTGATTAGCCGCAGATTTGTTCAAGCACTGATACAGAGTGAACGAGGAAGGCCGCACAGTGCCTCGCGCCATCATGGTATCAAGCGACACATAGCCAAGCGCCTGACCACCAGTGATTTGCGAGAAGTTAGTCAGCGTGCCAACATCCAAATCAGCTTTGGCAAACGCGCCGCTTTTAGCAATTTCACCATATTTAGGAAACTGCTTCATGCGCGGGTTGGCACGAAACGCCCGCGCAACCGCATTGGCGCGCGCTAGCGGGCCGGACTCATTGGCCTTGGCAAATGCGTTAAAGTCCACATTGCCCAAGCGCCCTTCATCAGCCTGTGCCATATTTGCGAGGAACATAGCCAAGCCTTCATTACCATAGCCGGAAAGTTGGCTATGAATCTGCCCAATAGCCTGCTGGCGGGCCTGAAGGAGCGTAGTATTGATTTCTTGAGAAATACCC
>DAIDHG010000048.1 GCA_027452085.1 bacterium | reverse complement strand
CACCATGAAAATGAAATTGCCCAAACCATGGGGCTCTTTCATCATCAATTAGCGCACTATTGGTTGCATGTGGCATTTGTGACGGTCAATAAAGAAAAAATGTCTAAATCATTAGGTAATTTCTTCACGCTCAACCAACTTTTTGAAAACGTTGACCCGATGGTGGTGCGCTATTATTACCTACAACACCAGATGCATGGACCTATGGAATTTTCATTAGAGGATATTACCCAGATTCAAAAAGGATATGAGCGACTCTTGCGTGTCTTGGCTTCAGGTACAACCGTGTCGCTCAACCAGGCGCTCACCTCACCGGTTGTACAACAGATGCTTTCGTTTCTATGTGATGATCTTAATTTTCCCGGCATGTGGGGCTCATTATTTGAAAATCTGGCATTATTGCACGAAAATAAAGAAGAGCGCGACAAAGTGTATACCTTTGTTCGTGAGGTATTAGGTTTCACCTTGGCTCCATTGCCCCAAAAGGAAGTGGCCATTACCCCTGAAATCCAAAGGCTTATCGATGAACGGGAGGCTGCGCGTAAGGAAAAGAATTGGCAACGAGCAGATGAGTTGCGTGAGCAACTGCGCGAGCTTGGGTATGAGGCGCAGGATAAAAAAAGTTAGAATGCTCGAGCTGGTAATCTCCACCAGCCGCATAATGCGAAAATAATGCTCATTGCTAAATTATAAGGCCACTGCTGCAAACGGGGTGTTTTCTGGCAATGCCAGAACATTCGCAGCAATGGTTACTATCAACGTAGCGGATAAACAAATTAGCACGCAAGACTTTGGTAAAGAGATGGGAAAAAGTGCGCACCAACAAAAAAAGGGCCGGAATTATCCGGCCCATAGGGTGATAAGCATCGTATAGTGCTATGTTAATTTCGGTGCCTACCTTCCTTTTCCCTAAGCTTTACGCAGCGGGAGCTACTTGAGCAGGTGCTGATTCAACTGCTTGCGCACGATTCATACGACCGTCATTCATCATGCGGCCATTGTGCATCATACGACCATCGCAGCATGGGCGGCGTGGTTCACATGGACGATGGCATTTCACCTTCGGGGTGCATACCTTTTCCGCTGGAACACGGCAGCACTTCATCTTAGGTTGACATACCTTTTCGCATGGTACTTTGCAGCACTTCATGACCGGCTGGCAAACTCGTTCACGTGGAACTTTGCAGCACTTCATTTTAGGTGTGCAAATTCTTTCGCACGGCACTTT
Organism: bacterium; assembly: GCA_027452085.1. Taxonomy (GTDB): domain Bacteria; phylum Babelota; class Babeliae; order Babelales; family JABCYS01; genus DAIDHG01. The sequence continues at coordinate 5,719 of DAIDHG010000048.1, read as the reverse complement.
GCAGCATTTCATCTTAGGTTCACATACCTTAGGGCATGGAACTTTGCAGCAACGCATCTTTGGCTCGCAAACGCGTGGTTTGCAGCAGCAATGCATTCTTGGTTGATGGCAAGTACCACAAACGCCGCCACGACGATAACCACGAACTTCGTGGGTTACAGTTTCGCCAGCTGGGCCTTGCTCAACAACTTCGCGATATGCACCTTGCATGGTGCAAGCTGCGCTCATTAAAAGCGCAAGCGCAAATAATTGTTTGTTCATTACGAACTCCTTTTTATTTGAGTGTATTTATTGTTGTACATGTTGGCCCGTGGCAGAACCATTCCGCCACCAGGTTTTTTCACTCATGGCTAATCCTACCAGCACAACATTTCAGTTTGCAAGAGTTTGTCTTTTTGAAATTGCTATAACAAAAAATTATCTGCAGGCAAAATGATGACCAATTTTGCCTGCAGATCAATTAATAGAAACTGTTTACACAACAGAGAAGATTAAGCCCCAAAGGCTTCTGAAATACGAGCAACCAGATCCTGTTTGCTCATATAACCAGTTGCCTTACCTTTGATTTGCCCATTTTTTAGGAACACAAAGGTTGGAATTGACGTAACACCGAATTGGATTGAAAGGTCGCGCGATTCGTCAACATTTATCTTAACGAACTTATATTTTTGACCATATTCCTTTTCAAGCTCTTCGATAATGGGGTGCATTTGCTGGCATGGGCCACACCACGTAGCATAAATATCAATAATCACCGGTAACGGCGAAGATAATACTTCATGATCGTAATTTTCACGGGTAATCATAACTGGCATTGTCAAACTCCTTTGGTTCATTCAAGCTGATATACAAACGAACGATTACTTACGCGGCTTTGTATATTTATAGACATACACAGAATTGCCAGCTGACCAGCTCATCGGCAATGTATATTTCTTAATCAGATCAAATCCCACTGATTTGGCACGGTCGGGTAATTCTTTCAAGGTAATCACAACAAGTCCTGGCTTCAGCTTAGTAAATCTATCAAGCAGCTTACCCATCAAATCATCGGAAAAACAAGTGGAACACATGTAGATCACGGTAGCATCTGATAAATCTGTGGTGAGCATATCTTCTTGACGAAACTCGAGCATTCTATTTCGTAGTTTATCAGCCACCGCCTCAGCTTGTTTGTGACGCGTTGGCGCCAATTCCACCCCGACAGTTTTCTGAAACGGATAATTGAGGTGCGCTTGCATAACTGTCTTGCCAACACCAGAGCCTAAATCATAGAAAACGTCATTTTCGTCTACATTCAGATCATGCAAAATCGCATCGAGCGAAGGATATTTAATTTCGCCATAGGTGGGCGCCCCACCACGGTGAGAAATCGAATTTTTTTCTTCTTGCGGGATCAAGAAGCCGTTGGCGCCGGAAAAAATAGCATCCAATAACGGATATTGTTGCGCCTTCTCTAGCTCTAGTTGCAAATCATTAATTTGATCATGGGCTACTTTTAAATCTCGCTTTAGTTGCGCAATCTCGCGATCCGCGGCATCTTTTTCTGCACTGGAGTTACGAGTTTTAATTGATTCCGTTTGCTGAGCTCCGATATGCAAACTTAACAAAGCAATAAGCAAAGACCATTTTTTGTTGATCACGGGTGTTTTCCTATTTAGATGTATTGACTGGAATTTTAATACCAACTTCTTTGTCTACGGTGGCCGGCTTTGGACACTGCTTTACGGCTTGTTGCTCCTGGCCGCTAATAATCATTTTGCAACGGGCCCCAGGCGTCCTTTCTTTGTCATCTTCATTAACTTCATAATGCCCTTTAATTTCTAGACTATCAAGAGCCACGATATTGATCTTACGCTTGAGCAATGACCCATCGAGAATTTCATCGTAGATGATACGACGCGAGTCTTCAACCAAAAAACTGCGTTTGGTATGGTGTGGATCATTAAAGACAACCTCAATCTCAACGTACTTTCTCCCCTTAAAACGATAGGTGCCGGCGCACGGTGCCGTTTCTTTTTCAGGAAGATTTTTTTGCATCTCAAGGTATTCGGGTGATAATGGTTTTCGTTTCAGCGATCGAATGTCTTTTAAATTCAGCTCGGCTGTGCTTTTGTGCGGGTCGACGCAGGGATCATTGAGATTGGACGGTTTTTCATACACCTGAATGCGCTTGTAGGATGGCATACCGACATTTTCAATATGTATCTCAACGCTTGGGTTTGCCGCTGAGCGCAATATACCGCAGAAGTTTACTTTCTGCTTTTCTGTTTGGCTGGTTGAATCCTGCATTGAACCACAAAATAGTGAGGTGGTTGTAACTACGAGTAATAGAGATTTTTGTTTCATTATGCTTCCTCAAATTGTCAGAGATTGCCTTACTTAAATTTTTACCGCATTAACTCGGAACTACGCAAGAGATCGCTTTTCCTTATTTCAATTTCTCTTGCGCAGAGCAAAAATCTATGTTAGAAGATGTGCCATTGTCGCAACTGCTATTAATTATGGCATTGCAAATTCAGTAAATAAAATTGAATCAACAGCCAAGGAGAATTCATGGCATATCATGATACTTCAATATATTTTGCCCGCACTAATTTGCTTCCTCGTGTGTATGGCCTCATGACTGGAGCCCTTGCACTCAGCGCGGTCACCGCATTTGCTATTGCAACTTCACCAAACATTATGACCTTTTTAATCAAAAATATATGGGTTATGTATATGCTCATGTTTGCCCAACTGGGAGTGGTCATCGGATTAACGGCTATGCTTGGCAGAATACAATCAGGCACGGCAATGGCACTTTTTGTTCTTTATTCCGTGCTGACCGGTATCACCTTCTCAACATTGTTTGTGGTCTTTGAGCTTGGCTCACTTGCTCTTACGTTTGCCGTCACGGCGGGGATGTTTGGCATTATGGCGTTGTATGGATTTTTAACTAAGTCTGATCTCAGCGGCATGGGCAACATCATGCTCATGGGCCTTATTGGTTTAATCCTCGCCTCGGTGATCAATATCTTCTGGCAAAATACCATGTTTGAAATGGTAATTTCTGGTGTTGGCGTCGTAATCTTTACCATCCTCACCGCCTACGATGTGCAACGCATCAAGGCACTCAGTTATGAAATTGTAGATCAAGAAACATCTCGAAAAATGGCAATAGTCGGTGCACTCACCCTCTATCTAGATTTTATCAACCTATTCCTCATGTTATTAAACTTCTTAGGCCGTCGGCGCGAATAGTAAATTTATTTTTGATTGCGGAGATACGAATGAAGAAATTTCAAAAATTAATGCTTCTGCCAATAACGGCGAGCCTGCTCGCACAGCCAAGGCCGATGCCAGTCACCGCACCGAGTATTGCTCCAGCAGTGCCCGCAATTCCCGTGGCACGTACAATACCACCATCGCACCCTCTCCCGACGCCAATACAGCCCGCCGCTCCACATGCTCCTAACATTACGGCTGAAGCAACACCGATTCCGGTGTCCATGCCAGACGATGCCAAAGCTGCTGCGCAAGAGTTTCTTAATGACATGAAAGAACTGAGTGTTAATTACGAAGCTAAACAAACGGCGATTATCAAACTGGTAAAATCAGCCATTAACTATTTATTGACGCATAGAGATGAAGAAGCATTTAAAGCAATTCTTTATGATCGTCAGTTTGTTCTTGGCGAGACGGAACTGTTAGTACTTGATACCAATGGGATGGTGTATGCCCATTACAATCCAGCAGAAACGTGGACCAATATTTTAAATGACACCAATGATGAGGGAATCAAAACAACTGAGTTGGTTATCAAGACAGCTGTACAAGGTGGTGGTTGGGTGAACTATTCCTGGAGCGGCCATTACAAATCAACCTATGCCGAATTGGTTGAAAAGAATGGCAAAAAATATGTTGTAGCAGGCGGTTTTTATCCAAGCACCAAGAAAGCAGAAGTAGAGGCCTTGGTTGCATCAGCGGTTGCCGAGTTTGCAAAAAATGGCAGGGATGCTGCATTTACAGAATTTGACAACAAGGTTGGCAACTTTGTTAAAGGCAACCTTTATATTTTTGCCTACGATATGAAGGGATATTGCGTAGCGCACGGCGACAACACATCATTAATTGGTCGTAATCTTTTGGATCTGAAAGATGATGATGGCAATTATATCGTGAAAGCAATTCTCAAAGCAGCACAGGAACACAAACAATGGGTTTCCTACCGATGGAATGGCAGCCAAAAAGATTCCTACTTACAAAAGGTCACCGATAAAACCGGCAACAGTTATATCATTGGCTGTGGGTATCACCCAGGTGATTCTACCGAGGTAGTGGTTTCATTAGTAAAACGTGCCGTTAAAGACTTTAATGCGCGTGGCCGCAGAACGGTCGTTGATCGATTTAATTACAACCCTGATTTTCGCATTGGCGACCTTACCGTATTCATGTATTCATTTAACGGCAAGGTGCTGGCTGATGGTGAAGATCCGCAGATAGTGGGTCAAAATCTGTATGATCTTCGCTCCATTACCGGTGAATTTGTTATGAAAGAGATTATTGAAAAAGCAAAAACTGGCGGCGGTTGGGTTGAATATGATTCTAAGGGGGGCTGGAAAGTCTCCTATGTAGAAAAGGTCACTGATAAGCAAGGAAGCTATGTTATCGGCGCTGGCTTTTATCCCTATACAGCGCGAGAACGCACCTTACGTTTAGTAAAACGTGGTTCTGAATACTTGCGTAGCCACACAAAACATGAAGCATTCCGTGCCTTTGGTGATGAAAAAAACTCGTTTATTAAAGGAGACTTAGATGTCTTTGTCTTCAATCCCTTTGGTGATTGTTTGGCCTATGGTCGAGATTACGATTTAATATTTAGAAACTTTAAGAATTATCGTGATCCAAACGGCAAACCAGTATTTAGTGTTTTCCTTGAAACCATACGGGAAGATGGTAGTGGCTGGATATCGTATAAATCGCGCAATACAACCAAGATGGTGTATATTGAAAAGGTTGAAAAAGAGGATGGCGAGTGGTTCATCGTCGGTTCTGGATTCTACAAGTAATATTCCTTGCCCTACTCCCTATTTTGGATCTTCACGGTGAGTATGTTCCTGGTCCAGTGAAGGAAATACCATGGGAAGCCGGTAAATTTTTCAATTTTACTGGCAACGTTAAGCACGCGGCATTTTGGGATTCGCGCCAAGTTATCTCTTTGCGAGATGGTGATGACCTAGCATTTCCACGAAATCGTCGCAATGATCGAGATGAATCCGACATTAATGCTTCGGGTGACTTTAATTTTGCGGCCATAGAGTCATTCCTTTCAGTTCAAACGCGTCCAATACAACTGGGGCATAATTGTGGCCCCTGGATATCGGGAGAGTTTGATGTAAATCTTTCCGGCGTTGCAAATGCTGTAGTCAATAGTCCTGCACTCTATGGCGCCTTTATCGACCTGATTTGGAAACACGAAGAAAGCGAAAAAGCAAAAGCCGCTTTTAAAATTGGGCACACCTTTAGCCCATCATTTGTCCTCGATGCATTTCCAAGAACTGTTGCCTTTAGTGCAGGTTCTCCCTTTGAGCCATTTGCACTAGTACCGCAACTACGGGCCGAATTTTCCGGGCAAACTACCTCGCTGATGTTGTGTGCCATGTCGGAAGTAAATGATTTCACGAGCGTAGGTTGTTCACCCCAAGAGTCTACACACAGTAGTATTTTTTTACGCAAC
>DAIDHG010000047.1 GCA_027452085.1 bacterium | reverse complement strand
CAAGTGGCGTGTATTTGACGCTGACGGCAAGGTGCTTGGTCGTTTAGCCACTGCCATTGCTGATGCGTTGCGTGGCAAAGACAAAGCAACCTACACCCCGCACAATGATGCTGGTGATTATGTGGTGGTGATCAATGCTGAAAAGATAAAACTTACCGCTAATAAGATGGATACCAAGATCTATACCAGCTACTCTGGTTGGATCGGTGGGCGTAAAGATCAAACAGCACGCCAGGTGTTTGAAAAGGATCCTACTCGTCTGATTACCATGGCTGTAGAAGGCATGATGCCAAAGAGCCGTTTGAGTAGATCGTTATTGACCAAGCTCAAGGTGTATGCCGGCACTGAGCATCCGCACAAGGCTCAGCTCATGGCTGGAACTGCCAAGAAAGCGAAGGCTGAAAAGGCTATAGCTCAGAAGGCTGCACCAAAGAAAAAAGCTGCCGCTGAGTAAGCAAGGCAGGTTTAAAATTAGAGGACGTCCAATAGGGCGTCCTTTTTTATTTCCTAGGTTTTGTGGTATGGGCCTTAATGGTAACTATTTCGCTCCGAGCGGGTTGGGCCCGCAACCTACGCTCTATAGTACCATTTTCAGCCCGACTCTTGGCGTCTCCCGGTTTCCTGTCCTGACTGTTTTGCGCATGTAAAATATATCGAGTCTCGATATGCCTTCGGCTACATGAGCTGAGCAGAGCGGTGCTCATCGTCAAAGAAGAGAGTAGCGTAGATACAAAGAATAATACCTGCTAATATCATGCTCTCTGAAAAAAATTAATTTAAAAGGATTTATATGCTCTCTGTTGAAAAAGTTGTTGGTATCATTAAAGCAGTTCCACTCTTAGCAATTGGTGCGATTGGCGTTGGATTGATTATTGCCTGGCATGAGTTTGGCCATTTCCTGTTGGCTAAGCTCTTTAATATGAAGACCCCATCTTTTTCAATCGGCTTTGGGCCAAAGCTTATTTCTCGCAAGTTTGGCGAAACTGAGTTTTCTTTGAGCGCAATCCCCTGGGGCGGGTATGTAGAGTTTGCCCAAGCGCCGGAAGAAGACACATCTCATATTCATGGCAAATCAGATTATCTTGAGCACAAGCCATATTGGCAAAAAATGCTGGTCATTGGCGGTGGCATTCTCTTCAATCTCATTTTTGCTTATGTTGTTTTTATTGTCTTATATGCGGTCGGGGTGCCGGCTTCACCTCTGTTTTATCCTGAAAATGCACGCCCAGTCATTACCGCTATCCAGGCTGATGGCCCGGCGGCCAAAGCGGGCTTGGCCAATGGAGATACGATCATAGCCATTGATGGAAAGCCCCTCGGTGATCATATGGAAGCATATGGTGACCTCATCAATGCCAAGGCCAACCAGGAAGTGGCAATAACCTATAGCCATGGCTCCGAGACCAAGACCGCCACCATAATGCTGGGCTCTAAAAAGATTGGGGGCAAGGAACTTGGGGTGTTGGGGGTTACTGCTTTTGAAATGGGTGAGCTTAAGGGCAAGCCATTTATGGAATCGGTGAAGCTCGGGGTGCAACGGGTCAATAATATGATGCGGCAATTGGTCATGATCTTCTATTGGATGTTCTCGGAGCGTACGACCGAGGGCATGGGTGGCCCAATTATGATTTTCTCCCAGACTATAAAATCAGCCGAGCGGGGCGTTGAGATCTTCTTTGCCTTCTTGGCGCTCATCAGTGTGAACCTGGCTATTGTTAACCTCATCCCATTGCCAATATTAGATGGCGGTCAGGCAGCCATTACTACCATCGAGGCTATCATCCGTCGCCCATTGCCAATTAAGGTACGTGAGATTATGGCTATTGCGACTTGGCTTTTCTTTATTGGGTTGACCCTGTACCTGAGCTTCAAAGACATAAAATTCTTAAACGGCTGGCACAAAGCTGAGAGCATTGAAGCTTCCTCAAAATAAATCTATGAGGATGCAATGCGCCGAAGTTGGCAGGAAGTTAAGTTTGCTTTATGGCTTGCCCTGTGTGGCTTTATAGGTCTAGGTACGCTCAGTTGATTGAATGGGCGCTCGGTCGGAAACTAGAGGGCGATATTCGTGAGGTAATTATTAGTTTGGTCGCGCTCGCTCTTCTTTTTGGACTGGTCTTGATGGGATACGTCTAGTTTGCTATGTGAAGGCTGGCATTTCACACACCCGATGTAAGATACTGCCTTGAGGTCTTCATTTCCGGAAGAGCAGAACTGTTATCTATTAAACATTTATTGATGAAGGTGTTCCTTTGAAGATTAAAAGTGTGATTTTATCAATAATAACTATTGGGCAAATTTCGGCATCGAGTATCCCACCCATATCAGAAAGTCCAGATCATTTAATACAAGCATATAATCGTGCCCTCAGACAGCTCGGGGCTGGCAAGGAAATAATGCCAGCTGCTCTGAAATCTTCGATTGCTCTCATGATGCGCTTGAAAGAAGCTGGCGCATTTTATGAAGCCCGGTCTCTAGCACTACAAATTGATCGTGTGAATCAGCACGATTCGGGCAATGGTGGGCCAATTGCTGCTAATCTCCTCAGGGATGCAATAAAGATGAAATCTTCTACTTCACTATCCTTGCTGCCACAAAATGATGCGCGAATCCGCTTGGATCGTAAACTTTTTCCTAGAAGTGGCACACCCCCAGCTCTTAATGAAGAGATTGGCAGAGACTATATGCGGCTATGTGGAATATATCTCCATGGCGAAGGTTGCGACATTGATTATGCCCGGGCTTTTAATTGTTGTTTACGGATTGGGGACGGGTCGCGTCTAGATCCATCCTCAAATGCACTGTCGTGGTATTATCAAGGGTTAATGCTGCTCAATGGGTTAGGTGAGGTAGAGACAGATTATTTTAATGCCCGGAGACATTTTCAACGAGCAACTGAAATAGATGTTGATGGCGCAACTCGAGCCATGGCACACTGCATGCTCGGAGAAATCCATTTTTATGGACTTGGTGTTGAGTCCGATGCAGAGAAAGCTTTGAGCTATTTTAATTTAGCCTTAAATCAATCGGTATCACCCGGAGCTCATTGTGCAGCCCAATGCTGGCTTGGCCGCTGTTATCTCGAAGGGTGTGGTGTGGCAGCTGAATATGCAAAAGCGTATAATTTTTTTACGGCTGCTGCATGTCAGGAGGTGGATCCCGCTATTGCTGCTTGCGCTCGTTACAATTTAGGCGAAATGTTTGCCAATGGATGGGGGGTAGAGCGGGATGATGCTCAGGCATGCTCGTTTTGGGAGCTTGCGGCAGATAATAACAATCCTGGAATTCGCCGGATGGCTCAATGCCAGCTAGCCATACGGTATTATACTGGATGCGGGGTTGTTCGTGATATTAAGCATTCGTGCGAGCTTTTTGAGGCAGCGGTAGAGAGGCATCAATCAACCCGACTGACTGATGAAGATCGCTTGGGCTCTCGCCGCTATCTGGCAATTGCTCTCGGGTATCTTGGTCGAATCTACTATTATGGCATTGGGATTAAGCCAAATTGTGCAAAAGGTCGTTGTTATTTAGAGGCTGCTGCTTGTCAGAAAGATGATGATGAAGTACGTGCTTATGCACAGCAATGCCTATCGGACATTGATCAATATACGATTGGTATAGAACCCGACTATCTTAAATCTCATGTGCATTTGGCATTTCCTTTTGGTTTGCAATATCTGCCTGGAGATGAATTAGACTATATCCAGTTGTCGGCATGTTTGGCACGAGCAGCTGAGCAACAGGCTGACATGAAAGCCCAAGCGTTTGCTCATTTCTACTTGGGAAGGCTCTTCTATTACGGTCTAGGGTTTGATCGTGATGAAAAAAGGGGAATAGATTACTTTGCATTTGCTGCGAATCAAACAAATGATATTCAAACACGCATTATGGCAGAATGGCAACTTGCTCGGGTGTATGCAAAAATTGATCAGCAGCAAGCTCGTCGTTATCTTGAATCTTTAGTAAATCAGACTGCTAATCAAGCCGTTCAGGCAGCTGCGCAGGAATTGATGGGTCAGCTGTACTGTTTAGGTGCTGACGATGAACACTATGAGAAGGCTTTTGAATGCTTTCTTGCGGTCGCCAACCAGCAACATAATCTAGGGGCCCGTGCCATGGCCTGGTTAAAGCTAGGGGAGCTTTACTCTAGCGGCCAGGGTACACAACGGGATCTATCAGAGGCACATAAATATTGGCAATTGGCAGCAGAGCAAAAAAATATTGAATATGTGAAGGTTGCAGCACAAGCTCAATTGGCAGAGCTACTTCAAGGGCAAGAATGGGCTCAAGATCATGCTCAAGCTCGAAAATATTTTAAATCGGTTGCCCGGCAGCAGATCAATCTGAGTGCACGTGCGATAGCGGAGTTGGAGCTCGGGCGAATGTCTTATTATAATTACTTTGGCAAGCCCGATTATTCTTGTGCTCGTGAATATTTTGATAAAGCACACAATCAGTCTGCCAATCCCAAAGCTCGTTCCCTTGCGCTATTCTTCTTAGGCCTAATTTATTTTAATGGTCAAGGAATTGAGCGAGATTGGCACAAGGGGCGTGAATACCTTGAGCAAGTTGCCAAGCAAGATGACACCCCTTCTGCAAAGGCTTCAGCGCAATTGCAGTTAGGATTCATTTTCTACAACGGCACTTCAGTACGGCGTGATAAAGTTAAGGCGCATGAGTATTTTCTTGCAGCAGCAGAACAGCAGGTAAACCAAGCTGCTCGAGTTGAATCACAGTATGAACTCGGGCAAATGTATTATCACGGGGATGGCATTGGCCGTGATAGAGGCCGGGCGATTGACTGTTTTGAGGCTGTAGTAGAACACCATACGGATGTAAACAAGGTTGCTACCGCGCAGGTATACCTTGGATGGTTGTTATTGGAAAACGATGATAATGAAGAAGATCAGGTAAAGGCTCGTGCGTACTTGGAGTCGGCCGCAGCGCAGCAAAAAAATATGGAAGCTCGTGCTGAAGCGCAATGGTTACTTGGTGATATATACTTCAGCGGCAAGGGCATAGCGCGCGATTTAGACAAAGCTCGCAATTATTTCAAAGCGGCAGCCAAACAGCAAGCATGTACTCGTGCATTTGCCTGGTCTAGCGGGTATTTAGCACACATGTATCTTCAGGGCAACGGTGTGCAAAAAAATATCGGTAAAGCGATTAAATATGTGAAACAAGCGGCTGAACAGGGATTAAGCTCACTTTCATTAAATACCGGGCAATATGAATCTCGTGTTGTGCATGCAGTTGCAGCTGAAGCACATTTTCTGCTTGGCAAGATTTACTATGAGGGAAATGGGGTGGCTACAGATCATGCGAAAGCGAGCAAACATTTTAGGGAAGCGATTTTACATGAAAATGAGCAGCGTGGTGGCTTGCCCACGGTAAAAGCTCAAGCGAATTTTTTACTTGGTAAAATCTGTCATAAACGTAGGCAAGGAATTAATGATTATTCAACGGCAAAGGATTGCTTTGAGACGGTGATACGAGTAGGAGAGGCCTTCTTGAAGGCTGCGGCAAATTATTATTTAGCAGATCTCTATTTGAATCCTGTCTATCATAATTTGCCTCTTGGCTGGCAAAGTTATAATGAAAAGCGTGCCATTGAATATTTAGAAGCTGCAGCAAACCAGGATGATAACGTTACAGCAAGGGATTGTGCGAGAAAAGTTCTTGCTGAGATAACAAGGAGAAGATCAGAATCTCAAGCTTCGGGTACCAACAACTCATCAACACGCCGTAGAAGAGATTTACAAGAATCAAAGAGTAATAAACCTTCGGGTTCAAAGCGAGCTAAAAAAGGGGAATAGCTTCTTTAGCTTTAGTAGTTAGAATTAACTCTGCGGTCTTATTTTCTTATTATTAATTGAGCGCCATAAAACTATGAGCCTAAAATTTCCCATGATATTGTATAAATCCTTTGTACAAAGTGCCGGTTGATTTTAATCATGTGAAGGGAAGGTATGCGGCTAGGAACCTTTTTCTGTTGCCTTGCATTGAGTGTGTATTCTCAAAGTTGCTTGGTCGCATCTTCTGTGCCACCAAAAGAAATGCCTACTCACTTAATAAGTTGTTATCGAAATCTTTTGCGGGAATTGAGCAGTGCGCCTCTGCTGACGGGTGAGCTTGAAGATAAGGCAACTGCCTTAATCAGTCGATTGAGAGATTGTGGTGATGAAGAGAAGGCAAAAGAAGTAATGGGTTATATTCATTCGCTGCAATCGCAGCATGCTCAAGAAGCTACGACCGAAATTCATGATGTACAGCCTGCAGTAACTGTAATACACAGTATTCGATTTGCTATAGATGGAAAAGATGAGCAAATTGATCTTGGTGAGGTTGAGTCATTTAGTTTGGAATCTTTTGGAGAGATAGTTGCACGGCAAAAAGAACAAAATGAAGCAGTTATAGTTGCAAGAGCGGTTACCCTTGATGCTATTGGCAATAGCTATGTTCATTACTTTGATGCTTTTCATTTTAACTGGTGGCGGTTTGGGGCAGATTATCCCTTGTCTGGCAAATTAAAGATAAATGAAAAGAAAGATCCACTGAATAATCTTCCCGCCTCTGATATTCAATACTTTAGCTATGATCAAAACAATCCAACTCAAGGTTTTAGGTACGCTTTTTCAGAATTTGAATTTATCAATAATCCGCAAACGAGACTGATTATTGATAAAAATCAAAACTTCAATGGTGCCCGTAAACAGGAGGCGTTTCGTTACCATATGAAAAGTCTTTTGCAGCATGCAAACGCCTTGTTGCAAGGGAAAGGCATTCCTAAAGATTATAAACAAGCAAGAGAGTTATACGAGCAGGTTGCAAATCAATGGGCTGCAGCTAAATCTAGGGCTAACGCGCAGTTGTCGCTCGGAGAAATTTACGCTACGGGGTTGGGTGTTAAGAAAGATTTTGAACAAGCCCGTTTGCTTTATGAGCAAGTGGCAGATCAATATGAAGATCTGGGCGCCAAAGCTTATGCACAGTTTAGACTGGGACAAATTTATGGTCAGGGCTTGGGTGTTTTGCCAGATGACGAACGTTCATGTTTGTATTATCAGCAGGCAGCAGATCAAAACGACCATCCACAAATGAAGGCTTTGGGCCAAGCAAGGCTTGGTGAAAATTATTACGGAGGCCGTGGTGTTCCAATAGAT
>DAIDHG010000046.1:7074-7319 GCA_027452085.1 bacterium | reverse complement strand
CTTATACAATCGCGACAGAGGAATAATAGAGAAAAAAGCTATTCGCTTCCACTATCGCTATTGGCCACTTTTAATACAAAACGTTCTCACTAAATGGAGTCACCTTATGAATATGCATAAACTTTTATTAGGATTTTTCGCACTCTTGGGTGGGCAGCTTGGCTTAGCTACCAGTAGCAGTCCGGTGCCAACCAAATATTTTTCCTGGGCACAACAGCATGCTGCCTTTATGGATGATATAAAGC
>DAIDHG010000046.1:0-7064 GCA_027452085.1 bacterium | reverse complement strand
TACCTCATTTAAGAGTCTTGCCCAAGACACAAAGAAAAAATGGGCGATACAATGCGCCGGTGCAGAAAGCAAATTAAAAACATTGCGGCAAGAAATGGCGCATATCTCCAATGAAGATGAACGCACCGCATTATTTTCTCAAATGCGCGCACACAGCCACACGATTAGGGCTATCGAACTTGTACAACACATAAGCAAAACCGTTAAAGATGTATCCAATAAAAATGAGTGCGACTGGGCAATTGACGCGGCCATAGATGAAGCGCGCACATCCAAGCAACAACAATTTGCCCAAGCGCTTCAAACCTTACGCACAGAAGGCATGAAAGCGGTGCGCTTTTTCAAGGCAGCCGTAACGAAAGAAGAAAAAAATGATCTACTCAAAGATCTACAACGTTATTGGCGATCATCAAATACTCATGTATGCATCTATGATCTATCTCCTTGGAAAATATTGTCACTAACAGATCCAACAACCTTTGCTTCTGAAGAATCAGTAAACGCGCTCATACATCAAGTAGAAAAATCCGTACAACGCGCGCACATACTATCAAAGGCGTATGATTTGGCACGGTTTGCTGCAATTGATATTCAATCAAAACCAGCCAATAGACAAAATCTGCTCATTGCCGATTACCAACGCTTGTGGCAGGAGAGCATACATTACCATATGAAGCATGGCTCTGCCATAAATACAGCAGCCTATGCATTGGCATCTATAGTGATTGTAACCAATCCTACTGCCTTTATGGAGGGTGATCTGCCTTTTGAACTCGTGCACGCATGGGAAGAAAAGGCTTACCAGCATTCACAACCAACCGAACTCAGCATTACACCCACGCCGCCGGTTGCCCAATCTGCAACATCAACACCTGGCGTTATGACACCGGCATCAATTACAGTAACGTCACCAGTAGATCCTGATCAGACGTCAACGCCATACCCGCAAAGTTCACCAAGCGATCTACCATCATCTCGGCCTTCACCTACATTCGAAGTCGATGCGCCCAAGCAGATGTGCAAAACGCCTCTGCAGGCCGTGCCGTTAGTTAAAGTGAACCCAGCCCCAGCCAAAGCTGAGAACAAAAATAGTAAATAACCATTTCGCGTAACAAAAAGGCCCAGTTGTTTTAGTACAACTGGGCCTTTTTTATTTTGGTGGAGCTGACCGGGGTCGAACCGGTGGCCTCATGAATGCCATCCATGCGCTCTGCCAGCTGAGCTACAGCCCCAATAATTTTGCATTCCAAAATCGCTTGGCGCGGTTTGTGTGGGAATTATTTAAAAGGATTTGTATACTCAAATTGTATGAAAATCTTTCAAAAGTTTCAATTGGACGGCCATGAACAAATTATTGTTAAGTAGCATAATTATCACCCTTTCAGCTTGTTTACACGCAGCTCAATTTTCTCTGACACAAAGGCCAATGGGTAGAAATGAGTTAGAAATCGTTCTCTATGTTCGACCAGATGAAGGTGAGGCGCTATTTAAAGATTATTTTGCTTTTTCTACAGACCACCCCGAGGTTATCCTTACGCCATGGTCAACAACAAGCAAAACCATTACTGCTGATGCAAAAGGTATCGGGTCTGCTCTACCAGCCTTTAAGCAGCCTTTTGCCATTACGTTACATGCGCAACGCACCAACAATATTCCTGAGGCAGGACTTTATTTCACCTATCTTTCTTCCAACAAACGCCAACCATCACAAGAGTTATTTACGCTCGCCTTCAGCCCGCAACATACAGCTGCTGCTGCAACGGTTCATGCAGACCAATCAGATCCCGAAAAAACCATCTGCTTGCCTGCGGCTGAACCAATCACGTCGCCAAAAACATTCAGCCTATCAGCTTGGTCGAACTATTTGGAAGATATAATAAAAGCTACGAGCAATTTTTGGGTTCGTTTTCTTCTGATACTCTTGCTTGGCCTTTTCATGAGTTTTACCCCATGCATTTATCCCATGATTCCTATCACCGTGGGCATTTTGCAGGGCACGGGCCATCGATCGCTGGGCAGAAACATTGCTCATGCAACAGCCTATTCGACTGGCGTAGCGATCACCTTTGCATTACTTGGTTTAATAGCCGCTGCTTCGGGCACCATATTTGGCTCCATGATGACATCACCAGTGGTCGTATTATTGATTTCAGCACTACTTATCTATCTTTCAGGCACAATGTTTGGGTGGTATGAGCTTTATATCCCACGCTCGCTGCAAGAGCGACAGCATACGCACCATGGCTCAATCCTTTCATCATTTATTTTCGGCGCCATCTCAGGAACCGTTGCATCCCCATGCCTATCGCCAGGTCTTGCATTAGTGCTTTGTATTGTCGCGTCGCTGGGCAGCAAAATTATGGGTTTTTTATTACTCTTTGCTTTTGGCATTGGCTTGAGCATACCGTTAATGATCATTGGCACATTCTCAAATTCACTCAACGTATTGCCACGTTCGGGTATGTGGATGGTAGAGTTTAAAAAAATCTTTGGCTTTCTGTTGCTTGGCATGGCGCTCTACTATGCAAACAATGTGTTGCCCTATTGGGTAATCTTGTGGCTCCTGGGGCTATTGATTGCTATTGCAAGCGTGCAATATCTATGGACCGTTGAACAACCACATGGTCCGAAATTGATGAAACGTTTGAAATCACTCTTTGGGATACTACTGCTTGTGGGGGCTGTTTTAATATTCGTCGAAGCATATCAAACCACTTTTCATCCGATACAAGCCGAGAATGAAACCTTCTGGTTTACCAACTATGAGCTGGCTCGCGCAAAAGCCAAGGAAGAACACAAATTATTGTTCCTTGATTTCTGGGCACCATTCTGCTCAATTTGCACCGCCATTGATAAAACGGTGCTCAAGGATGATGCGGTACGCCAAACGCTTGCAAAATTTGTGCCAGGCAAAATTGAGATGATCATGACCGATACCACGGTTCAACACCTGAAAGAAACCTTTGAAATTGTGGGATTGCCAGTCTTTATAGTAATAGATCCTGATGACGAAAAGCTCATTAAGCGTTGGGGCGGCGAGTTGTATCATGCAGACAAAAAGGCATTTATTAAAGAACTTGAAGAGATTCTCAAATAACATCTCGTAATTTTTTTGAAGTTGATATAACTTTTAGTAGCTATTTAAAAACTGAGGAGAATCCAATGCGTAAACGAGTTACATTCCGCCACATGGAAAGTGAGCCTGATCTGGAATCACATGCATATAGCGCGCTTGATAAAATCGAGCAAGCATTAAACCATGAGCGAAGCCCGATCAATCTTGATCTCGTTCTATCCCCTGGCCGGCCCCATGCTCACCATTCGGTAGAATTATTGATCAAAACACCCAATCACGACCTCGTCATTAAAGAAGAAGGCCCGCACATGTATCAACTCATTGATAAAGCATGTGATGTTGCCTATCGCAAGATCCATGAGCAAAAAGATAAGGTTATTAGCCAGCAACGCAGGCAGTAATTTTCTACCTTGCAAATTTACCTTTGCGGATATTGAATCGAACGGGCACACCTTTTAGATTGGTGTGCTCGCGCAAGGTATTCTCAAAAAAGGCAATCTGGCTTTTGCCATACCATGGCGGATTATCGACAGCCAAGGTTATGGTTATTGGTGCCGTAGATGACTGCTTGGCATGAAATAGGCGCAATGCTTGTTGCTGCTTATATAATGGTGTGCGCTGCAATGCCTTTTTAAATACCAGATCAAGTTCTGAATTGGTAAATTCTTGAGAGTAACGGTGCCACACATCGTGTACGAGCGGCAAAACTCTGCCAATATTTTTTCCGGTTTTTGCCGAAATATTTAATGTTTCAACCCGCTCTAATAGATATTTATATTCTGAAAGATGAAACTCTAAATCTTTTCTGAGATCTTCATCCATAAGATCTTGTTTATTGAATAAAATGATTAATGCCTTGTTTTGCTCTTCAAATGCATAGCGAGCCAATGTGAGCTCCTGATTTGATATTTTCGCCTCAGCAGCATCCAACACCAATAGAACAATATCAGCATCACGAATGGTCTGCAGCGATCGTTTAACCATCATCTGCTCAAGATCTTCTTCAACCGAGCGCGGCCGACGCACGCCAGGCGTGTCAATCACTTCAATCGATTCTTTATAAAACTGAATGCGTTCAGCGATTGCCTCGCGCGTGGTGCCTGGAATATCGGTAACCAACGAACGCTCTTCTTGTAAAAGTGCATTGAGCAATGACGATTTGCCAACGTTTGGCTTACCGATTAAGGCAACCTTAAATGACGGCTTTGGCTCTTCCTCCAAAGCAGGAGCATGCTCAAGCGCCGCCACGATAGCATCACAGAGCTCTGGCACTCCACGGCCATGTTGGGCCGAGATCAAAAACGTTTGTTTAAATCCAAGTCGCGCAAAATCATGCATATGCTCTTCGGTGGCCTTGCGGTCTGATTTATTGATCACCAATATCACTGGTTTACCGGTTTTGCGCACGGCGTTGGCTATTTCAACATCTTCAGGCAAGACCCCGGTTGTGCCATCAACCACAAATAAAATAAGTTGAGCTTTGTCTAATAGGCCGAGCGCCGAAAGCCGAATCTTTTCCTGCAATGGATCCTGTTGTTTTCTAAAACTTAAACCCGCGCTATCGATAAGCGTAAAGGCAGTATCCTTCCAATGCACAATATCGGTGATATAGTCGCGCGTAACGCCTTCTTCATCATAGATCAAGCTTTTGACGGTGGACGAAAGACGATTAAAGAGTGTTGATTTGCCGATGTTTACACGGCCAACAATAATAACGTTGTGAAGTTTAGCCATTTTCTACCTGGGTGACGGTGCCTGGAAAGTATGAAAGTACGAGATTTGTTTTTTGCCACTGTTCCGTATCAGAAACATCAATTTTTTTTCCTACTGGTTCACTCGCCTCTTTTTTTATCCATCTTTTTACCGGTGTGCCGCCAGATGGCACACGCACTGGCGAAGCAGCTCTTTGTGTTGGTGGTGCGATTGCGGCAGCTGTTTTTGGCTGTTCACGCGATGGCGGTGCCGCAATTTCAGAGCTGAGTTTTGCGCTCAAGGTGGCTGATGCACCAAATACCTCTTTAATTAAAGGCAACCAATTATTGGTTGTATCTTTCAGCCAATCTACAAAGAAAGCACTTTGCTCGGCAAAGAGAAGCTCTACCACATTGTTACTAACACCAGCAAACGTAGCCTGACTAAAAATGGAGCGAACTAATGGATCATTAAGCTCTTCAATGCGGGCCAGGAAGGAGGACCAGCTGTCTGGCACTTGCTGTGCTGCCGCCTGCATTTCATTTGCAAAAATTTCGGGCGTTGTGTATTCAACTTCGGTCGCTGCCACATGAGCATCGGCTTCAAAGCTCTGTGCTTCAAGATTTAGCGGAGCCTTTGGCACCACTTTCGGCGTCTCGGGTTGTTTTATGGGAGCGGCTGGTCCCGATGATTGCTTGCCATCAACGGAGACGGCACATTTTAATAAGATAAATTCCAACATACGATGTTTTTTGGCCATTCGTATAAATGGCATCTCGTAGGAATACAATATTTCCAATACTTCGAGCAAACGACGCAATGACACGGGTGGCATACCACCCTTGCGCTCCATAGCCTGGCGAATACGATCGATTAAGCCGTCGAATATTTTTTCTGGCGCAAAGGCAGCGATATGTAATGCGGCCATGGTTTGTAATATTTCAGCCGCTGGTTGTTGCAACACGCACATCAAGAGTTGCTCCAGGTGTTCTTCGCTCATACGGCCCAGCACACTGCGCACGGCAGCCCCTGTGACCTGTGCCGAGGCAAGGCGCACTTGCTCTAAGAGGTTAATGGCATCGCGCACCGAACCTTCAGACTCCTTAATGATCAGCTGCAATGCCTCATCCTCATAGGCAATCTCTTCCTCATGGCAGATCTTTTGCAAATGAGCAACAAGATCTGCTGGAGACACCGGCGTAAAGAAAAGCTGGAAACAACGCGAGCGAACCGTTTCAAGAATTTTTTCTTGATCGGTGGTAGCCAGCATAAACAACACTGATGCTGGTGGTTCTTCTAATATTTTGAGCAAGGCATTAAATGCCGCCTTGCTGAGCATATGCGCTTCATCGATAAGATAAATTTTTTTGCGTCCAAGAATCGGCAATAGTGATGCAGCTTCAATAATCTGTCGCACGTGGTCTACGCCGGTGTGGGACGCTGCATCGATTTCAATAAAATCCGGATGCGATCCATTGAGCATGGCTCGGCACGAGGCACATTGGCCGCATGGCAGCTCGTATGTTTTAGGCGATTGGCGAAACTGGGGTAACTGCTCACAATTTATTGCGGCAGAAAATACCCGCGCCGTAGATGTTTTACCGCACCCGCGTTGCCCGGATAGAAGATAGACGGGAAACAGCAGATCTCGATAGAGGCCATTTTTGAGCATGCGCACCGCAATGTCTTGGCCGATGATCGTTGCAAATTGCTGAGACCGCCATTTACGCGCAAGATTCAAGGTAGTTGCCATGATGTATCGCATGCCTGTCTTGGCGTGTCATTCAAGCCGCTGCAACCCTTAGACAGGAAAGGATGCGGCATCAACTGAGCTCAAGCTAAAAAACCATGAGCAGTATACAAAAAAACGGGAAGGACTCCCACCCGCTGCCATCCTCGCTGCTTCCTTTCGGATCTGACGAATTTGATGACTGGTATGTAGACCTTCCCAATTTATGAATTCTTTGGCGGAGGAGAGAGGAATCGAACCTCCGATGCCCCTTTCGAGGCAAACACGATTTCCAATCGTGCGCATTAGACCGCTCTGCCACTCCTCCGAACGGATGTACGGCGATTTATTTAGCCGCTGGCGCACGACGAGGTCGTGACGGTTTCTTGGCAGCTGCTGATTTAGCCTCGCCACCGCCTTCAACTTCCTCAAATCCAGGAATATGGATTTCAGTCGTCGGTGCAGCTACTCCTTCTTCCGCTGCTGCTTCAGCCGCGGCTTGCTTAGTTGCCGCTGCTTTTGCCGTGCCACGTTCAACGGCATCTACAAGATAATCGATCACCACTT
>DAIDHG010000045.1 GCA_027452085.1 bacterium | reverse complement strand
GATGGCGTGGCAACAAAAAAATGGCTGTTGGATATAGAATCTGCAAAGAAATAGTATCTTTATAATTACGCAAAAAGGTTCCACGTGTCATTCGATTTTTGATAGGGTTGATTTCATTTTCCCTACTATTCTTTGTTTCATAAAACATTAATAGATAAGCAAAAAACCATTTTTTTTGGGGGGGGGTGACAGGTGATAATTATTTTTACTATAGTTTAATTAGTTGTTCAAACCATTCTAATAAATTCAGGAGATGAAATGAAAAAAAAGCTGCTGTTGCTCGGTGCGCTTTGTGCCTTTGCTTCGCTTAATGCGCGCTGCAAAAACAATTTTCAATATACGGTTGAACCGTTAGTAAAAGTGACTGGACTTTCACGGCTTCCGCCGAATTTAAATGCTATGCGGTTTCCCGCCTTCAATTTTGTTGTTGATCCAAGTGCAGTGCCAACTACTACAACATTTGAACTTGATGTATCTGCCTCTACCACCGATAATGCATATACAGGCTTTGTGGCCACCTGGGGCCCAGGTTCGGTCAATGAAGGCCAGCCATCGTTTTACATTACAAACTATGATGGCGCAACGCGTATAGTGACTTTAGCCGCTCCACTTGCAAATCCACCAGCAGTAGGTGATGCCCTTACCATTACCGTTGGCGGCACCTGGTATCGAAATACTAGTGACGAATGCTGGATTGCAGTAAATCCTTGCAATCCCAAGGAAAAAATAGTTTGCACCCACCAAGATTATCTAGATCCTCACGCAACTGGTTTTTTAGCTGACCTTTTCTACTACACCAAAGATGACGGCCAAACATGGAATCAAACTAATATTGTGATGAGCCGTGATCAAGGCGCCACGACAGATGGCTCTAATGCAGATTTTGAGTCAGCATCAGATCCTTCTGTTGCTTATGATCTCAAAGGGAATCAATATGCATTAGGAACTAATTTTAATTCTGTGGAAAATTTTGAAGAAGGTAATATTTTAACTAAATCAACAGATGGCGGTGCTTCGTGGCTGCCCTTAACTGCGGTTACCAGCGATGATGGTTTAGTGCATCTTCTCGATTCACCACGTGTTCAAACGGATCCGTATAGAGATAATACCATCTACGTTACGAGTTGTGATGAGCCTGCTCTTTTGTTTTTTGATCCAACGCTTACGAACAATGTAACTATCCAAATATCCGATGACGGTGGTAATACATTTACCCCACCAATTGTTACGGGGGAATTTGGTCTAGGCAATCCATTAGTACTGCCATTTGCACCCCAATTGGTAGTATTAAATGATACGACTAATACCTTGGTTATTATGACAGTCATATATGACGCAAGCTTCAGTAGTAATGGTCAAATAGCTATTATGCGCTCGGAAGATGGCGGTTTTAGTTGGACACAAACGGTCGCGGTCGATAATATTACGCCAGCTCAGCCGATCGATCCATTTACAAGCTTATCGATGGTGCCGGGAACGGTAGCGCAAATTGCGGTTAATCCAAACAATAATTTCCTGTATGTTTCGTACGTTACTCCGCAATTTAGTCAGGGTGGCAATCTTCCTGGCATTGGTGTTGTTGTGTCAAAAGATGGTGGGTTAACCTGGTCGCCCCCGGTTGTAGGCAACCCGAACAGCACCTACACACAAGCGTTCTTACCCGCCATTGCAGTTGCCGACGATGGCTCTGTAGCCGTGATGTATTATGACACGCGTAATTATCAAGGTGGCTCTAACCAATTGCTGACCGACGTATGGGTTTCTTTATTTGATGGAAATCTGAATTTTAAGAAAGAGTTTCGTTTGACACCACAGTCATTTGATTTCCGTCAAGCCTTGATTCGTTATGCAGCGGGAGGGCACCAAATTGGCTTTTTCCTAGGTGATTATTGCAGAATTGTGAATGCTGGTAACGATTTTAATGCGGTATTTAGCATGACTGATCCGGCATTGAATGGAAATCCGATTAGCCCAACGATTGAAGAAGTTGCTGTTCAGGCTAATACACCATTTACTAATCCAAATTGTGGCATTAATAGACAGAATACTATGTTCTGTAAGATTAAGGGCCGCTGCTCTGAACGAGAGAAGTGTAATACATGCAGACCAAACTGCTGTAAGTAAAAAATAACCAGGGCCTTCAGTGTTAATACATTGGAGGCCCTGAGTTATTTATGAATAAGTTTTTACTCACCTAATTCATCTTTGCACAGCACGCGGATAATCGCCTTGCCAAACTCCTGCGCGGCCTGTGGGCTAACAATAGTGGCAACTACGCCATCGGTGACAATCATTTTCCTTCTTTATCGGTAGCATTATGAGTTTCAAGAATCGTGCGTGGGTCATGAGCATTGGCTCAGTCGCTCGACCTTTTGATCTCAAAGATATTTCGTGCTAAATTGCCCATCGATTCCCAGTTTCGCATTAAAGGAGGCCTGCATGGCTCAATATAAATTTAAGCGGTTGCTTGATCCGGTACTCAAGCGGTATGCTAAGTTTCCGGTTGTGGCTCTTTTGGGGCCACGGCAGTCTGGTAAAACTACGCTGGCACAACTCGTCTTCAAAAAGTATACGTATCTCAATCTAGAATTACCTAAGTTTCGTTCATTTGCGCAAACTGACCCCGAACGTTTTTTGCGTGAATACGAAAATCCTTATGGCCTCATTATTGATGAATTTCAGCATGCTCCAGAATTGCTTTCATACATTCAGGTAGAATCCGATGCTAAAGACCGGCCGGGTTATTTTGTTTTGACCGGTTCACAAAATTTTTTGATGAATGAGAAAATCTCTCAATCATTAGCGGGTCGAGTTGGTATACTCACATTATTACCATTTTCGTTAGATGAGCTACAGAAAAATAAACTTTTAGCAAAAACCAGCGAAGAGGCGATTTATAAAGGTTTTTATCCTCGGTTGTTTAGCCAAAATATGAAACCAGATGAGTTTTATCCCTCGTACATCCATACCTATATTGAGCGTGATGTACGTCAGCTCGTCAACATAGGCAATGTAAATGTATTCCGAACGTTTATGGAACGTTGCGCCGGTCGGATTGGGAGTTTGGTAAATATTGAAGAGCTGGCAAATAGTACCGGAATTGACCGTAAAACAGTTGAGCGATGGCTTTCTATTTTAGAAGCAAGCTATGTGATTTTTTTCGTCAGACCATTTCATAAGAATTTTGATAAACGTCTCACCAAAAGGCATAAGCTTTATTTCTTTGACACGGGTATTGCGTGTTCCTTGCTAGGTATTAACTCACCAAAGGAATTAAGCGCAAGCGTGTGGCGCGGGCCAATGTTTGAGTGTCTGGTTATGAGTGATCTTTACAAACAATTTACAAATCTTGGGAGAAGACCACCGCTGTATTTTTGGCGGGACCAGAATGGATCTATTGAAATTGATAGTATTGTTGAGCTTGGGGCAAAGGTATTTCCATTGCAGATCAAAGCTAGTGAAACGATAGCTCCTGATCATTTTTTCTCATCATTGAAGAAATGGGATGAGCTTGCAGGGGTTGCTGCAGACCATAACATTGTGATTTATGGTGGCAAAGACATTCAATCCAGAAGTGCGGGGAAAGTTATTGGTTGGCAATCCTGCGGATCTCTTATAAAAAAATTGGCAAAAGAATAGGCGCTCAACGCATCTGATTTACTTTATTCTCCCAATTCTTCTTTGCACAGCACGCGGATAATCGCCTGCCCAAATTTTTCAGCCGCTTCAGGGCCAATAGCAGTGGCTGTTTCACCGTCAGTTACCACCATTTTACCTTCTTCGTACGTCGCACCGTGACCTTCAAGAATCGTGCGTAATGCTTCATCTCCATCCCAACCCGTAGCCTTTTTGCCTTGCAATGCCCAGGCCTTGGCCAGAATACGCACCGACCAGCAGATAGCGCCGTAGGGGATGTTGTGCTTGCGTGCTTCTGAAAGCAAATGATAACTTACGCTAGTATCCAAGTGTGATTCTGCACCCGGGCCACCGATGAAAAATATACCATCATAGTTTGTGATGTTAATGTCATTCAGCGTTATATCAACGCCTGTGCTGCTACCATCTTTTGCTAGTGCGGCGCCAGGTTTATCGCTCGCCGTGATGACGGTGATTCCCGCATTTTCAAGCATCTTTTTAGGTGTGCCGTATTCAATCGGTTGGTAATCAACTGATGCTACAACTAAAAGCACTTTTTTGTTTTTTAGATTGCACGGCATATGCCACCCTTCCTGTTTTTGATTTTATCTTAATAAGCTATTTAATTCATTCAGGCTTTGTTGCATATTTGATGGTAATCGGCCAGCAATTGCAACCAATACTTGTTGTACTACCGAATACAACGTTGCGCCATTTTGGTTGGTGGCCTG
Source organism: bacterium (assembly GCA_027452085.1). Taxonomy (GTDB): domain Bacteria; phylum Babelota; class Babeliae; order Babelales; family JABCYS01; genus DAIDHG01. The sequence goes on along the minus strand of DAIDHG010000045.1, from coordinate 3,106 downwards.
CACGTTGGCGCCAAACTTATGCATACTGCGCACAATTTGCTTTGCACGCTCAAGCGTATTGCGAGCTGCGTTGTTATTTCGATCAAGCACCTGATTTACAAATTGATTCATTAAATTTACCACACGCGTGTGATCAGCTGTCCAAGATCCCGTGCGAATTTGTTGCGGTGAATTGCAGCGGCGCATTTTGTTTGCACCAGTGCGCGGGCATGGTTGGCAGCTCTGCGCTCCATGCTCTTCATGCACACACCACTCACCTTGCGGGGCAGCCACCACTTTTTTAAAGCCAAGATTGAGCGATATATTAACCGGGCGACGCTCTTTGCGTTCTGGGCGTTCAATTGGCTGAGGTGCGATATGTTCTTCAGGTTCTACGTAGTCAACAATACGAGTAATGCGCTCGACTGGTCGTGCAACTGGCCTCTCAATAATATGCGTCACTTGTCCTTCAACGGGCAAGTGTGTCGGTTCAGGTGCTGGTATTTCTTGTGCTGGCACTATTGGTGATGGCATATGATGCACTGGTCGTTCGATTGGCCCATGATGCTTATAATAATAGAATGATCCGAGCACAACGCCCACGATCCCGACAAGGGCAATAATACCAATTATGGCAACATTGCTCTGTTTATCTTGATGATTCATGACTACGCTCTCTTTTTTTGAGGTTAAATCCTTTTTTCAATACTAGAGTAGCACAAACGATTTGCGGCCTGTCAATGGTTTATTTGCGTCTAGACCATAATATAATCGCTCAACGATGGCAGCCGAAAGCCAAATAATGGTTATTAAGGAGCTCAATTAGAAAATTTTGTAAATAAATAATAATAATTTTCGTAAATGGATGTGTATTATGATTTCTTAACTATTTTTTTCCCGAACCGTCCAATAAAGAGGGTGCACAAGGAAAGCACTTTGAGTGCAACAAAGGCAATGCCAATCTTTAAAGAAAGTGCTGCTTTTATGTGCGTTAAATCAGTAAGCTGATTGCCTAAGTAACTATAAATAGCAAAGGCAGGAGCAACGCCAACTATAGTGGTCCAGAGAAAGGTAAAGAGGGGGATGCGGGTTAACCCCGAAAGGATGTTCAGCACAAAGAAGGGCGTTATGGGAAAAAAATGAAGCCCCAAAAGATAAAGATACCCATATTGGTCAAGCTCATTATTAAACTTTTCAAGCCGCTCGCCAAATCGTTTTTGGAAATAGTCGCCAATCAAATAGCGTGAAATCAAAAAAGCAATCATGCCACCAATAGTTGCCGCCGCAATTGAAAATAATACTCCAGGAAGCCAACCAAATAAGAAGCCACCAAAAATGGGAAGCAAAATGCCCAAAGGAATTGAGCAGGCAATTACTAACGATAATGAACCAATGTAAAAGCAGGCTGAGGTGCAGTAATTTTGCTCGATAAAGGACTTAATTACCTCTATATTTCTCTGCACGAAATCGGTTGAAAAGTAGCTAAAGATCTCCAGCTTATATAAAACAACCAGAACGGCAGCAAATGCAATCAAAAGAATGATGCGGTTGCGATACGACTTTTGTGGTTTTTCCATTAGCGTCCTAGGTATCTATCAAAGAATTTGCGAATAGTGCCATTCACGTCTCGAATAATGGGGTAGGCATTTTCATGATGAAACCAATTTGCATGGCGGCTTGGCACCCATTCAGTAAATGGCCATTTTATAAGTAAGAAATCACAAAATGCTAAATGAGAAGCTCCGGTGACCACCTTCACTTGAGCATACGGATTTTTCTTGCAAAATTGCGTAACTTCCGTTTTGACTTGATCATAATATTTTTCGAATTTCTTGACCGTAAAGTTCTTGAAAATATCAGTGCCCAGCATCAATTTTAGTTTGCTCTTATCGGCAAGCATAACGATCGTTGGAATATTTAATGGTGCCGTGCTGTTAAAGCCTGGCAGCCAGCCATCAAGATTTACCAGCGCTTTAATGCGTGAATCATTCCGCGCGGCCTCCGTGCCGGCCATCGCGCCCATCGAGTGGCCTACAAAGCCGATGTTTTTCAAATCGATTTTGTTATACCAGATGCTTTGAGGATCACTGTTTACGCGTACGAGTTCATTGATGACAAAACTGATATCCCGCTGGGGTATCGTGAACATTTGTGAATAATACTGCAGCAGTGCGTCAACGGTTGTTGCGTTTGGTGATGTTAATGACGCATCACTCCAGATAACTCTGCCATCAGGAAATGTGCTCACAGTTGAAAAGTTTGTGTGATCGATGCCAACAACCAAATAGCCATGGCTTGCAAGATTTTCAGCTATATATGATTGTGATTCGCCAAAGCCGCCCAAGCCATGAGAGATAATAATTACGGGAATTGGTGTTGTGTTTTGTGGATCTACATCGTAACTATGAGTTTTTATTTGTAAAAGATCACGCACAAACTTTTTTGGCAAGTGAAAATGGGTAGCCAACATGCCTTCAAAGAGTTTTACATTCTCCTGCATGTAGTTCCATGGGGGGGTGTTTTTTGCCGGTTGCTGAATTGGATACCACCAATGGAGCATCAGCTCTCGTGGCGAAAGCTCATCAAATGGTGCATTGGTGCGAGAATTATCGATATGTAAGCTCGAGGTGCAGCCAATGGAGAATTGTCCGCTCGGCACGGGCAACGGTTGAAAAGCAGGTACCAATAAAGCATACAGTATCGGATTCCATATCATTTTACTTAAGGCCATCACTTTCAGGCCCAGGCCGTTGAGAATTTCGAACATTGTGTATGCTCCTTTCTAGGTGCTATTGGTGTAGATGGGGCGATTTTCTACTCAAGCCGTGCCAAACCCTTATTCTTACTCAGCTCAAAGATATAGGAAACTAAGACAAAGGCGAATGCGCAATACGTAAAACCAAGCCCGAATCCCATCCCAAGATTTTTAAATGAAATTATGTGCGTTGTCACCGCTTCTCGCATGCCCTGAAAGGCATAGCTGGTTGGCAGGCTTGCTGCTATATATTGAAGCCATTTTGGAAAGAGGGTGGTGGGAGAATATGCGCCGCTTATGGTGGCAAATAGCCATGGCATACTCCAAATAAAGGTGCCGCTGCTGCGCCCAAAATAGAGAATGACACACGAG
>DAIDHG010000044.1:280-7577 GCA_027452085.1 bacterium | reverse complement strand
ACGAAGTTTACGCACCTTTTCCAGGCGGATGGCATGTTCTTCAGATGGCGTTACGGAGATAATCTGTTCTTTGTTTTCCATGGTTTTGCCCATTTCATATGATAATGCAGCGCTAATATAGCAGCTTTGGCAAACAACGTCTTCTTCCATAAATAGACTTGGTTGAACACCATTATTGAACTATCAGAATTACTTTTGTTGCAAATAGAGTGCCTTGCACGCTAGGTTAAGATTGACGGGTATATATATTGATTCCCTTTAAAAAGAAAGGATATGATGCATAAAAAATCATTAGCCGCACAGCATCTGTTGTATCTTACCTATGGTATTTTGCCAATTGTTGCGGGCGCCGATAAGTTTTTTAATTATATCGTTGATTGGTCACGGTATCTTAACCCAATGATTCCAACGGCCTTACACATGCAATCGCACATGATAGTAAAAGTAGCCGGCATCATTGAGATTGCAGCTGGCTTTCTCGTCCTTATCAATCCTATTCTTGGCGGCTCTATTGTTGCCCTATGGCTTGTTGCTATAGCCATAAACCTTATTGCGATGGGAGCGCATGCGGTACAAGGATGCATGCGGCCATTTACCTATTATGACATTGCTATACGTGATCTTGCCATGGCGGTTGGCGCCTATGCCCTGGTGCTGCTATCTCAAGAAAAAAAGGCAACCAATCAGCAAATACGGTAGCGTTTAATTATTATTTATTACATTGTAAGGAGATTACCCATGCGTATGAATGGCAATAGTATTTGGCTTATCACGGGATTGGCATTAGGTTTTGCGGGCGGTTATTTTTTAAGCTTAAAAATGGGGGGGTGCGCGGCGATTGCACCAACAAAATGCACCCCATTGCGTTGCGCCAATCGTAAATTAATAGCCGAACATATTTGGTGGACCCGTATGGCCATACTGAGCATTATGGGCAACACGCCCGACAAGGCAGCAACGCTTGATCGCTTGATGAAAAATCAGGACGACATTGGGGCGGAATTTGCAAAATTCTACGGCACCGAAACCGGAAATAAGCTTGCCGAGTTATTAAAGAATCATGAAAAGGCAGCGGGCGAGTACATTGAAGCATCGCTTAAAAAAGAAGATGTTGAGGCCAAGCTCAAGGCGATGCTTGCGGGCGTTGATCCGATCGCTGAGTTTTTAAGCAGGATAAACCCACATTGGCCACTTTCTACCATGCATGATATGTGGCATAAACATATTGATCTTATTCACGAATCTATTGACGATCGCCTGCAGCAAAAGTGGGTAGATGATATTAACACCTGGGATCAAGTGTTCGATGAGGGAATGCAATTGGCTGATCTTTTAACAGAAGGATTAGACAAACAGTTCCCAAACAAAGCTCACTAATCGAGATCTTGTCAAAGCATTTTTAATCAGGCATGTTGGTCATAATTGATCAACATGCCTTTCTTATTAAAAGCGAGATTGAGATGGTAATTAAGATTTTTCTCACTGGCCTATGTGCAACAACTTTGTTATTGCCCAAACCTACTGACCTTTCGCCACAAGACACCTATGATCGCGAGCTCTATCATTGGACACGCACGCTTTCTGAAGCGTTCGATGCCGTAAAAAAGAAATATTATACCAAGGATCTTGATCCTAAAGATGCCATTCTTAAGGCAATTAGCTCCTTTGTAGGGCTTGATCCGCACTCATCATTTCTCGATCCGAAAGCCTACGAGGAAATCCTTAAAACAACTGGTGGCGAGTTCTTTGGCATTGGCGTGATCATTGGCAACAAAAATCCCGATGATGAATTTCTAGCCGTTATCGACACCTTGCCTGAAGGACCTGCCGAAAAGGCTGGCGTACGCGGCGGCGATAAAATTATTCAAGTTGATAGCACTGCATTGCGTGGTGTTTCTTCCGATGAAGCTACCGCAAAGCTTAAGGGAGAACGGCATACCAAAGTACAAGTTAAAGTTTTACGCGAAGGATATCCTGAGCCATTGGTCTTTGATATTACCCGTGATGTGGTGAAAGAAAAAAATTCGTTGTGTTACTTTTTCAAAGATCACAACATTTACTATCTGCATCTGAATATGTTCACCCAAAATGCCTTTAATCAGCTGACCAATCTTCTTAAAAAGGCACAGCAACAGAAATGCAAAGGCATTATTTTAGATTTGCGGAATAATTCTGGGGGACTGCTCACATCGGCGGTAGATATTTCCAGTCTCTTTGTGCCAAAAGGAAGCTTAGTTGTTACCACCAAAGACCGTGATGATAAAACCACCGAATCGTACCATACCAGTAAAGAGCCAATTATGCTTGGTTCATCAATTCCAATTTTTATTCTTATTAATAACTTTACCGCCTCTGCAGCAGAAATTTTGGCCGGCTGTCTCAAGGTATATTCTGAGCAACTGAGCGATGGCAAAATGGCCGATAAAGGCACCTTAGCTCATAATGAAAAAGCACAGGCCGCTTCAGATAAAAATGCCAAGAAAAAATCATTTCTTGGCAAAGTGCTGGGCAAAGATAAATCACCGCTGACCGTAGTTTTGGTAGGCACCCGCACCTTTGGCAAAGGCTCAGTGCAGGAAGTGATTCCCGTAAGCAACGATTGCGCAATAAAGCTCACCACTGCTTTATATTTCCTACCAAATGATGAGACCATTCAAGGCATTGGCATTCAGCCCGACATTGAGTTTGAGCGCAAATTCCCACCATCAGCCCAAATGCAATGGGTGAGCCAGCATTATGGGCGCGAAAGTGCACTAAAAGGTAGTATTAAAACGCCGGGTCAGAAAGATGAGAAAAGAGCAGATAAGAAAAAAGATGCCAAGAACGAAAATTGGAAAGCAAAGCGCAAAGAAGCGATTGCCACCGATTCACAAATTCATGATACCATTACCTGCATAAATATTTTATCTGCCATACCAAACAAATGGCATACTCGCGCTGAGGCAGTTAAATTATTAAAATCCACTATCGGCACTGGCGATGGTTTGAATATGGTTGAAGTTGAGTAATAAGATTACTTTTCGTAGAGCTCAATAACACGATCCCAATTCACCACGTTCCACCAGGCATTAATGTAATCCGGGCGGCGCCATTGGTATTTGAGATAGTAGGCATGTTCCCATACATCGAGGCCAAGCAACGGCTGTAAGCCATTCATAATGGTGGCATCCTGATTGGCGGTAGAGATTACGGCAAGCTTGCCTGAGGTATCGCGCACCAGCCACGACCAACCACTGCCAAAACGGGTTTTTGCCGCATCATTAAATTTTTTCTGAAATTCATCAAAGGAGCCGAAGGTGTTTTTGATCTCATCGGCAAGTGGCCCTTTTGGCTGGCCACCGCCATTCTTTTTCATCCATTGCCAGAATAATGAGTGATTAAAATGGCCGCCAGCATTATTACGCACCGCGGTTTGAATAGATTCAGGCAACTGCTTTAATTGAGTGAGCAGTTCCTCGAGGCTCTTTTTGGCTAGATCTGGATGCGCCTCAAGGGCTTTGTTTAAGTTATCGATGTATGCCTGATGGTGACGCGTGTAATGAATCTCCATAGTTTGAGCATCAATATATGGCTCTAAGGCTCCATACTCATAGGGCAGTTTTGGAAGCTTAAACATTATGCTCTCCTTTTATTATGTGTAATAAATTACTTCACCGGACCGTGCCATATGCAAATGCTCACGCGCCAGTTTCTCTTGATAAAATGGATCTGATTTCCAGGCCACAATCTCCTTTTCTAAATCATGCACCTGTGTTTGTGCTATTAACAATTCTTTATCTAGTTTTGCGTTATCTTTTTGCAAATGCCATAGTGCACGCATTCCTTGCGCACCGAATAAATAGACCGAACTGAAAATGAGTAATTCCAAACAAAAAAAACCACGAAGGAATTTCTTTTTCATGGAATTTTTTTGAATAATAATTTTAGACATCTACATCTCCGGAATTGATTTGTTAATTCTTTAAAGGAGAATGATATCGACGGCCTTCCATCGCTCATAAATAAGATCAATCAGTTGTGCCTAATCTAACAAATACTGTATATCCCGAAAAATTTTGCTTTCTTCATCAACACCCTTTTGGTTTTGACATTGCAATAATCAATAAGCTTTATGGCTGAAGAATAGTATTTTGCGCGTCCATTAGAAGTCCCTTCGTAGGACGCGTACAGTAGCTATTCGATGGCCATTCCTTCCTTTTACTTTCTCTCAATAACTTCTGTGCTCTTCTAAAAGGTTACTCAATCCAATTTCGCTTTTGCAAGCCATTCAACCAATGTGCTTATTTCTATAGATCCATTAGCTGATCTGCAAAAATTTGATATGTCATTTATTTAAATATTCGAGCAATGCCACTGCCTGATTATGTTCTTCATCTTTTGCTCCATACACCAAAGTAACATGCCGCTTCTTTGCTTCATCAATTATCTGTTTAATGAGATCGTTTTTATCTTTAAGTTCGGCGTGATATTTCTTTTTAAAATCCGCCCACTTTTTTGGGTCATGCCCAAACCATTTTCGCAATTCAGTGCTTGGCGCAATCTCTTTCAGCCATAGATCAATATGCGCCTTTTCTTTACTTTCACCACGAGGCCAAAGCCGATCAACAAGAATTCTGAAGCCATCGCCACGCTTATAGCCGTCATAAACTCTTTTTATTGAGATAACATGTTTAGCCATTAGAACTCTCCCCTCTTTGTTTACCCGACATATAAAACCAAACTTATTCCACCGTCACAGACTTTGCCAAATTTCTCGGCTTATCAATCGCGCAGCCGAGCTCCTTGGCAATGGCATAGGACAAAAATTGCATTAAACCGGTCATCGCCAAGGGTCCAAGCAGCGGATGAACTTTGGGAATCATAAAGACACAATCTGCTAATGAAATGAGCTCTTTTTGCCCCTCAAACGCAAAGGCAATGATGTGCCCTTTTCTTGCCTTCACCTCTTGCGCATTGGCAACCAGCTTTTGATAGATCATAGGATCGAGTGATGAGAAAAGGAATACGGGTGTTAGCGAATCAACAAGCGCAATCGGCCCATGCTTGAGCTCACCTGCCGGATAGCCCTGGGCAAAGATGTAGGAAATCTCTTTAAGCTTAAGCGCCGCTTCGAGAGCAAAGGGATAACTAATATGACGGCCCAAGAAAATTGCGCGATTAAATTGTGCATATTTTTTAGCCAACGTTGCGCTAATCTCTTTGCGATAGGTATCAATCGTATTTTCAAGAACTTCAGCAGCGATCAAAAGATCCTCTTCCGCCACTTGTAGCTGGCGCATGGTAATTAAACCTTTATCGAGAGCAATGCGATGAGCCAACCAAAAGAGTACGGTCACCTGCGTTGAAAATGCTTTTGTTGAAGCAACGGCAATCTCAGGGCCAGCATGTGTGAGAAGAAAGCCATTTGCTTCACGAACCATGGTGCTTGATGGCACATTGGTCAATGCTACGGTCGTGCATTCCTTATCATTAATCATGCGCACTACTTCAAGCGTATCAGCAGTTTCGCCTGATTGTGAAATGGCTATATAAAGCGAATTTTCATAGTTAAAAAATGGCATATATCTAAATTCAGAAGCCAAATGAATTGATGTTGGCACCTTTGCAATTTCTTCAAAAAAGAATTGGGCAATGCGCGCTGCATGCCATGAAGTACCACACCCCACCATCTTAATGCTCTTAAGATCTTTCAATTGCTCTTTAGAAAGCTCCATTTGCTTATACAGATTATTGCCAAGCTGTTGGTAATATTTAACGGTAGAAGCAATGGCCCCCTTCTGCTCATAGATCTCTTTGAGCATGAAATGCTCATGCCCCCGTTTTTCTGTATCGGTCCAATCAACGTCAAGCTCCTGTATGTCAGGCTTTAATAACGTGCCGGAGAATGAGTAGAGCTCTAGATTGGCCGTCTCTGAAGAAGAAAGAGCTAGCTCCAGCGGCGATTTTTGCGAATCCGAAACGTGTCGAGGGGCGGCTTTCATAATCACAAAGGCTTCATCAGGAACATAAATAACTTTCTTAGTTCTTCCGGCAAAGGCAAGCGGATCAGAGGCAACAAAAAGCTCATCCCTGCCAATACCTATGCAAAGGGGCGATCGTTTGCGAACGGCAATCATTTGATCGGGAAAACTCTGCATGATGGCCACAAAGGCGTAAGCCCCTTCGAGTTTATTAACCAGTTCAACCATGGCAGGTTTAATTCGTTTATGGATAGGCAATACCGCCTCAAGACTATGCGCAATGACTTCAGTATCGGTATCAGAAACAAAGATATGCCCGGCTTTTTTTAATGCCTCGCGCAATTCATGATGATTTTCAATGATGCCGTTATGGACTACTGATATGCTTTTTTGACAATCAAAATGTGGATGCGCATTTGCCTCAGTCGCTGCCCCGTGGGTTGACCATCGGGTATGCCCAATCCCCAGGTGGCCATCAACAGGCATTTGTTTGCATTTGGCAAGAAGATTTTGAAGTTGCCCCTGTGATTTTACACAGGCCAAGCGATTGCTTTCCGGGCTTATACAAGCAAATCCTGCCGAATCATACCCACGATATTCAAGACGAGTTAACCCTTCAAGCACAAACGCTTTGCTTTGATTTTTGCCGACATAGCCAACGACACTGCACATAGGTGCTCCTCAATAATAATTTGTTGTAGGAACACCTTACCATAAAAAAAGTGTTGGCAGAATCCAAAGATAGAATGACCTTGAAAAGTAAAAGTCGAAAATCTTGCATTCAGAGTTGCCGTTTATCTATACTTAATAAAAAAGATGAAAGCTGAGCTACCGGCAACTATAAAAAACTAGTTATTTGGGCAGCTTTGGCAAAGTAAAGGAAGTATATGAAGAATTTACACTTATTTGCTGTGGTAACCTTCAGCATTCTTATCGGCATTTGCGTGGTAGTTGATATACGGGCTTCAGTATCATCACACAAAACAGGAGCCTATGGCTTCACGCGGTAACACGCAAAGCACTCTTATTAAAAATTCATATTTCTAAGCATTAACCCATGAGATTGTGGCTGGTGTGTTTCGTCATTTCCTCATCACTATCATAGCCATATTCTACGAGTGCTGGTAACGAGCTTGCATCATTAACAGCTATGCTTCGGCTTGCGCTTGCATTCACATCATCTTGCATACCATTCTGCTCAAATGCTATCAACAGATTCTCTGCTAATTCTTGTATTTCAACGTCGGCATCTTGCTCTGCTACCTCATTCAATAATCGTTGTCCTTTCAAAATACTTGGCGCTATTACCCAATCACCTGCCTTATTTTTTCTACCCT
>DAIDHG010000044.1:0-270 GCA_027452085.1 bacterium | reverse complement strand
CAAGAAGCATTCGCCCGAGGTGATATTTGGCACGGATCGCAGAAAGTTTGTCATTCTGTGCAATCACTTTCTCAAATCGTTCTCGGGCATGCAACCAACCTCGACCATTCATGGCACTCACACCCTTGATTAAATCTTCACTGTATTTTCTAAAGGGGCTTTTAGTCTCTTGAGTGCTGTTTTCGTGGCTTACCTTTACACGCTTAGGTGATGAACTAGTTACTTGGCTCGAGCTTGATGATAATTCGATCATACAGTCTATCGCATCTC
>DAIDHG010000043.1 GCA_027452085.1 bacterium | reverse complement strand
ATGGATGAGTATGAAGAAAAGGGTGTAAAGTTTTGCTATCCAGAATATGTGACAGCCGATCAACCATTGTTGGAATTACATGGTTTTTGGAACCCGGTGATTACCTTGAACGAATCGTATCGCAATAGCGATATGAACAATATTGTAACCAATAATCTCACCTTCGGGCAGCATGAAAATAATATTATGATCACAGGCCCGAATGCGGGTGGCAAATCCACCATCGTGCGTGGTGCTGGCCACTGCGTATTGCTGGCACAAACCCTCGGTATCGCGCCAGCTCAATCGATGCGTCTAACACCTTTTGCGATGTTGAACACGGCAATGAATTTGCGCGACAGTCAGGCAGAGGGATTGTCAGGCTTTAAAACAGAATTGAACACGGCATGCAAATATTTGATGGGCAAGATAAGCGATATGCAACCTCAGCAATTTGTGCTCAATCTTTTTGACGAGTTGTTCCGCGCCACATCACAAACCGATGCACAAAACACCTTGTATCGATTTGCAAAGAAATTTAATAAGCCAAATATGCTTACCATTTATGCAACTCACAACCATGGCGACCTCATTGTTGGCCTTGAAAAAGAGCAGCCGGGTTCATTTACCAACTATTGTGTTGAAGCGCCCGATGGGGAACACCCAGACTTTAAGCTGAAGCGCGGCTTCTCGCGGCAAAGCGTAGTGAACAGATTGTGGCAGGAATTTGGCTTGGATGACAAATCACTGAGCGCAGCCTCAGCCGCATAATTTAAGTAGCTTAATCAGTTGCAGCGGGCGTAGAGCTTACTGCAGCTGGGGGAGCTTCATCATAAATTCTTTCTTCTTCGAGTGACATCTCAAATGGATCATTGCCATATTCATCACGGATTTTGGATATATCTTTTTTCTTACGTAATGGCGTTTTGAGCGTCTCAAGTTTCCCAATAAGTTGCTCAATGGCGGCATCATTATTATCGTACGTAAGTGCGGTGAAAAATGCTTTTTCTGTTTGCTCTTCTTTTGGCGTTTTGAAAAATAATTTTACCCGTTGCGGCAAACCAATTAATTGTCGTTGGTGCGCGGTGCTACCGGCAAGTGGGTTATTGTAGACCCAAAGGTTATCTAAAGCCTGCATGGAGGATAAGCATTTTGGCAGCACGCTCAATCTGTTGTCACCAAAATTCAGGCTTTTAACCTTGGTCAGCTGACAGATCCAATCAGGAATTTGGGTAAGTTGATTATTGCTTACATCAAGCCGTTCTAGTTGCGCAAGCTGTGCTATCGATTCTGGCAGCTTATGGAGCTGATTATCTTGCAGATACAACTCACGCAACTCACCCAGATATGGCACATGCTCGGAGGTAAAACCTTCAAGATCGGTAAGACCTTTTTTGGCAAGATTCAGTTTGCCAAGTGCAAGCTCTGCATCAACGGTTGCCTGGTTGGCATGATAATAATCTTTGAACGAAACGGTTTGTGTGATATGCGGCGTCAACACGCCACACATCACCATGAATATTATTTTATTCATCTTGCTTCTCCGCAGATCTTGCTATTATGCGATGAAGCGTGTCATAAAATCTATTGGTTACGTGATAACGAATGCCTAGATATTCGGCATCTTCACGATCAACGCGCGGAAAGGTGTCGAGTAAATCTTTAACAGCAAGCCCATCATTATTGCGTGCCTCGAGCATGTAAGAAAAGCATGCATTTGACTGCAACATGCGCAGATCAGCTACAAAATTGCTATTGATGGTGAGCAAATTGCGTTTGAGCATTTTTTGCCACTGTTTATAGGTTTTGGTGTGCTCTTGAGCAGCGATAGCTTCCTGATCATGGAGTAGCTTGAGGGTGGCCCGGATGTTTGCTTCAGCATCGAAAATAAGTGAGTGCAATGGCGTGTTGCCAAACTCATCATCCAGATAAGCGCAATTTTGGTAGAGCGCAGCGCCAATAGCGGCGAAAATGGCTATGCCACATAAAACTAATAATTTTTGCTTCATTACTCTTCCTTTTGACCTAAAAATAGCAGATCTGGCTTTCAAAAAGAAAGAGTTTTTGTTTTATTGACCAGCTTTTTTCACTTTTACCCATTGTTTTGACGCATAATATTTTTGGCTCAGCAAAAGCTGTGTTACTCTAACTGCCCAATATTTATTACTGAGCATAAAAAATATGAGCAATTCCTATACCCCATTAATGCAACAATATGTTGATATAAAAGAGCAGTATCCCGATACCATTCTACTCTTCCAAGTTGGCGACTTTTTTGAACTCTTTTGGGACGATGCAAAAGAAGTATCGACCGTTTTGGGCCTTACCCTGACCAAACGGGGTACTCATAATGGCGAGCCCATCCCACTCTGCGGGGTGCCTTTGCATACCGCCAGCCATTACATTGCCAAGCTGGTCAAACGGGGGTACAAGGTTGCCTTAGCCGAACAACTTGAAGAGCCGGTGCCCGGCAAATTGGTGGCGCGGGCGGTAACGCGTGTGCTTACCCCAGGCACGCTCACCGATGATAAACTTCTTGATCAAAAATCTGCCTCATATCTTTGCTCGTTTTTTCCTGATGCTGGTAGCTGTGGCCTGCTTTTTGGTGAACTCCTTTCTGCGCAGCTCTTTGCTACTACCGTGCCGCTCCCGCTGATAAAAGAGCTCGTCGGCCAATCAACCTTTGCCGCGAGTGCGGGCCGTGCGCTCGTGGAATCTGAGATAAATCGTTTTGTGCCGGATGAAATTCTATTGCCCGAAAGCAAAGCAAAAGAATATGCCACTCATTTTAAAAAACTGGGCTATTACACCACGCCAGTAGTATCGGAAGATGAGGGTCACATGCGCGGTTGGTTATCGCGCCATTTTGATCGCGATACCAACACGAAAATAACGTCATCAAATTCTTTGCGCTCTGCCATGGCTTTGTTTCATAGCTATCTAAAAAAGAATCAGGAAGCTGCGCTTGAACAATTTCGCACCATCCACTTTTATCAACCAGAAGAGTTTCTGCATATTGATCCCGCAAGTCAGCGCAATCTAGAGTTGGTGCGACCCATGCATGAAGGCGGGCTAACTCTCTTGAGCCATTTAGATGGCGCAGCAACGCCTATGGGCTCACGAACCATAAAAAAATGGATTCAACGCCCACTGGTTTCAAAAGCGCACATCGAGCATCGGCTTGATGCAATTCAGGCATGTGTAACAGCCCCAAATTCTTTGCGCTCCATCGAACAGGCTCTTAAAGAGGTGGGCGATCTTGAACGTGTGGTCGGCCGCATCGCCTTGCGCCGGGCAACGCCGCATGATTATCTGCTGCTCAAACATGCCCTGGGCATCCTGCCAGAATTGCGCAATACCATTCAAGCAATGGCAAATCGCAGCACCTTAATGTCAGCTATTCATGAGCGGCTTGCTGATTTACAGCAGCTTTGGCAATTATTAGAAAAATCAGTTGCCTCGGATAACCCGGATCAACTCATCAAGCTCGGATTTGATACACACCTTGATGGTTTGCGCGATTTGGCTACCAACAGCAACACAAAAATTATGGAGCTAGAGGCAGCAGAAATTGCACGCACTGGCATCCAATCATTGAAAATTAGATACAATAGCGTGCATGGTTATTACATTGAGATAACAAAGGCAAACTACCATCTTATCCCTCCCGATTATCAGCGATCACAAACGCTTGCTGGCCGTGAACGATTTACGATGCCGGCGCTGCGGCAACTGCAGGGCGAGATTTTAGCCGCACAACAGGAGGTAAAGTCAGTAGAAACAGCGCTCTTTGAACAGGTTAAAAGTGCTGTATTGCAGCAACTCGCGCCATTGCGCCACACTGCCCAAGCATTGGCTCATTTGGATGGCTTACTCGGCTTGAGTTTGGTTTCATACCATAACAGCTATGTGCGACCCGTCTTTAGCGAGCATTCAATCCATGATCAATCGATGGTGATTGAATCGGGCAAGCATCCAGTAGTGGCCGCAGCCCTTGGTCATGAATTTATTCCAAATGACACCGTGCTCAACGATGATCAATCAGTTTGGATTATTACCGGCCCAAACATGGGTGGTAAATCTACCTATCTCCGGCAGGTAGCATTAATTTCCCTCATGGCCCACATGGGCATGTTTGTGCCTGCAAAATCTGCCGTCATGCCGTTGCTTGATCGCATCTTTACGCGTATCGGCGCCGGCGACAACGTCAGCGGGGGCAAAAGTACTTTTCTTATCGAGATGGAAGAAACAGCTGCTATCTGCACGCAGGCGACCAACCGAAGTCTGGTTATTCTTGATGAGGTTGGCCGGGGCACGAGCACCTACGATGGCCTTGCCATTGCGCAGGCTGTGGTGGAGCATCTTCATGCGATTAAGGCTCGCTGCCTATTTGCTACCCATTACCATGAGCTCACGGCTCTTGAAAATTCTCCTGGCATGGTCTGCTACCATGCTGCATCAAAGCAGGTGCCAACTGGCATCCTATTTCTGTATAAAATGGTTCGCGGGGCTGCCGATGGCAGCTTTGGTATTGCGGCTGCCCGGCTTGCCGGTCTTCCGGCCCCAATTGTGGCGCGGGCTCAGGAGATTCTGGCAGGGTTAGGGCATGAAAGTAAAGATTGGCCAAACCATAAGTTTCTAGAGTCAGAGCTCGCAAGGTAGCTTACTCGATCAACAGTGTTTCATTCCAGTCATTTGCATTTGTACCAGTTTATTGGCACAATCTCTCCTAGATTCCTTGAAAAATCTAGGGTTATAATGTCACAATTCTATATTGCCTATAAAGGCGAAAAGTTTGTTCTTGAGTGGTATTTTGACGATAGAGGTAATAGTCAACCGAGAGATTATTTTGAAGAACTGAATCACGATCATCAAAAAAAGGTTTTGCATTTATTCAAATTGCTTGGTGAGCGCGGCAGAATTTTCAATGAAGAGAAATTCCGCTATGAGCATGACCAGATTTATGCTTTCAAAATTGATGAGCATCGATTTTTGTCCTTCTTCTTTGCAGGCGCAAAGGTGATTATAACTAATGCTTTCGAAAAAAAGGCTGATAAGATGCCGCAACGCGAAAAGGAACGTGCCTTGAAAGCAAAAAATGAGTTTAAATTACGAAATGATAAGGGATCCTATTATGGCGAAAAGAACTAAATCAACATATGAAGAATTTATCGAAAGACTTACACCTAAAGAGCGACAAGCGTTCGATGAAGAGTACAAGGATCTTCTCTTGTCAGAGATGGTACTAGCTGCAATGGAGCAAGATGATCTTTCCGTACGAGAATTGGCCAAACTGGCGGGTGTTTCCCCGACTATAGTTCAATCAATGCGCTCCGGAGCTAAAAAGAATTTTAGTTTGCAAAGCTTTTTCAAGATCTTAAGGAGCCTGGATTGCAGGCTCCTAGTTGAGCGTAACGGCCATTTAATCGCCCTAGACCTTGGCGATGGGGAATAATTCGTATTGTAAGTTGATCACGAAAGCTGTATTCGTATTGAGCCTTGGATAAACCTGAGCTTTTGGTACAATAGCAGTCCCGTTTGAGAAATAAAAATTTAGTTCTAGAGGATTTTCATGGTCGCACAAAAAGAAAAGACAACCAAAAAGACAGCTGAAAAGGCAGTGCCAGCGGTAGCTGAACGCTATGCTATTATCCAAACGGGGGGTAAGCAATACCAAGCCATCGAAGGTAAAACGCTCGGCATTGAAAAGCTTGATGGCGAAGATGGCAGCAAGGTTGAATTTAAAGAAGTATTACTTCGCAAACTCAGTGCCGACAAACTTGAAATCGGTCAGCCTTTTGTAAAAGGTGCAGCGGTAAAAGGCGTTATTCTGAAGCAAGACAAAGGCCCTAAAGTACTTTCTTTCCGCTTCAAACGCCGTAAGAAAGTAATGGTCAAAAAAGGCCACCGCCAACCAATAACTGTGGTTCGCGTTGAATCTATTGGCTAGTCTGCCAACTACAATATTTTGTAACAAAAAACCCACTCGGCAATCGAGTGGGTTTTTTGTTGCCTGTCATAAGTATTTGTTCAGCCAAAGACCATTGCCCAACTGTTTACTGAAGGCGATGCACTTTTGGACAAGCTCTTTGACTCTCATGCTGGGTATCATGAGCATGAGCATCATCACACGGCTGCATGTCCGCCGCTTACCTATGCAGATTATCTGAAAATAAAAAATCATTATGCACGCAATCCATTTTTAAACCTCTGTGTTAATTATCGAAGGCACCAGCAGACGAACAAACTACTACAGCATCGATCACTCTTTTAATTGGAAAAAGACGACGTTAAGCAAACACCCATGTGGGTGATACATGGCTGCCATATGCTGCTGCCCAACCGATGGAAGAAGCTGCCGTGCACCAGAGCAGCGGAATGGGTGATAATAATTTCTATTGTCTAGCTTGCTAACAAAAATCTATCTAATAAAACCCACTCGGCAATCGGGTGGATTCTTTGTTGTTTGTGGGATGTACTTCATCAGCGGAAAATCGAAAATGCTACTTTAGAATTCCTTAGGAAAACTAGAATACTGTTTTATGAATCCTGAGACGCTTGGCATGTTAATTGGCCCTCCCATTGTTAATGGCGTTTCATTACATTGGTCATGGCGTATGATAGATTTTTGGACTATCCTGACCTCAAGCTATCAACGCAAACGGGTTAAGTTATCACTACCGTGAGGAATAATGAAAAAGAATCTTTTGCTTGCCGGGGCTACCGCATGCATTGCTCTCATGTTCTTCCTTCAATTTAAACAACCGCCGATTGATGGCGCCGCGATTCATATCGGTTTTGTAGGCGATGCGATGATCGGTCGCATGGTTAATGAGCTGTTGCGTGCCAAGCCAGATTATAATATCTGGGGCACGATGTTGCCGATTATGCAGCAACAAAATATGGTTGTATGCAATCTTGAAACGGCACTAACAACCTATGACCAGCCAGTACCTAAAGTTTTTAATTTCAAATCCGATCCGACGCATGTACAACTGCTTAAACAAGCGCATATTGGCATTGTAAATCTTGCCAACAACCATGTGCTCGATTATGGCCTACCGGGTTTTGAACAAACAGTAAAAACATTGGTTGATGCCGATATCGCCTACGTCGGTGCAGGAAAAGATGAAACGCATGCTCGAATGCCGCATCTATTTACTATCAATGGAACACGGTTCGCGCTCTTTGGCGCCACGGATAACGAGCCCACCTGGCAAGCAACCGATCATGCACCAGGCACCAACTATGTGCAGATTGGCGATGAGCACTTACTAAAAGATATTAAAGCAGTTCGTAACTATGCAGATATTATTATTGTCACGCTCCATTGGGGCCCAAATATGCGAGAATATCCATCGCGGGATTTTATCAACTATGCGCACGCGATTATCGATGCTGGTGCCGATATCATTGCCGGCCACAGCGCGCATGTGCTGCAAGGCATCGAACGGTATAAGGGAAAATTGATTTTGTATGATATGGGTGACTTTATCGATGATTACGCCATTGATGCACAATTGCGAAATGATCTCACCGCACTTTTCTCTGTTGCGATTGAAAATAAAAAAATCACAAAACTTTCCATTATTCCGGCACGCATTTCAGAAATGACCGTTAACCAAGCAGTTGGTGAAAATGCGAAACAGATCATAGATATGATCATTCGCCGATCGCAACCATTTGGCGCAAAGTTTGAACAAAATGATATGCGCCTTGAGATTGGATTATAAATAAAAAGCTAAGCTCCACTGACCGTGAATCATGAGTTTGTGTAGGCAGTTGCCTGGTCATCTTCACGCTGCATAGGCTGGACAAAATTTCAAAGATGACCCACGCTGAGGATGTTTTTTCAGAAGCTAGGCAGTATCGACATTTAGATCAACCATAAATATGAACAAGCCAGATAAATCAGTGCTTCAAAGTTGATCCGTAT
>DAIDHG010000042.1 GCA_027452085.1 bacterium | reverse complement strand
GGTTGTGGGCGTAATAGTGATGGAAAGCTTGCGCAAGTTCCAAAATATAATAGGTAAGCAAATGGGGTTGTAATGTGCGGTTAATGCCCTGCAAAATATCACGCAGCTCAATAATCTTTTTGAGTAATAACTGTTCATGCTCAAGCATCTCATAGGCAGAAAGATCTGGTTCAAGACCGGGCACCTCCTTGGCCTTTTCGGCAATGCCTTTTAAGCGAACGTAGGCATATTGCAGATAGTAGACGGGATTTTCCTCTGAGCGCTTGAGTGCCAAATCAACATCGAAATCAAGATGCGCATCTGCCTTACGATGCAGGTAAAAGAACCTCGCCACATCCCTTCCAACGACTTCAATGACATCGCGAAGTGATACAATGCGCCCTGCTCGTTTGGACATCCGCATCACAGCGCCACTCGCTTTGAGGGTAACCAATTGGTACAAGATCACATCAAGCATTTCTGGCGAATGGCCCATCGCTTGCAACAAGCCCTTCAGGCGTGATACATAGCTATGATGATCTTGCCCAAGCACCATGATCAAATGATTAAAACCACGCTTAATTTTATTATCCATGTAGGCGATATCAGATGCCACATAGGTGAGCTCGCCGTTTGCTTTTTGGAGCACACGATCTTTATCATCACCAAACTCAGTTGATTTAAACCAAATGGCCCCTTCTTTTTCGTAGGTATGGTGGTGTGCAGTTAATGCATTTATTTCGCGCGTTACCGAGCCATCGTCATGCAAACTTTTTTCGGAAAACCAGACATCAAAGGTAATGCCGTATTCTTTAAGCGTTTGTTTAAGTTGGGCCAGCAGTTTTTCTTTGGCGTAATCGGAAAAGAATTCGGTTGGCCTATCTGCTACTCCGTTGCCGTACTCAGCAATCAGTTCTTGAGCAATCTCAACGAGATAATCACCCTCGTAACCGCCTTCAGGAATGGTTGCTTGCCGCCCAAGCTCCTGCAGCACTCTAACCTTCAAGGACAAGCCTAAATTCTGAATCTGCGTGCCCGCATCATTGATATAAAATTCTTTGCACACATCGTGGCCAATGAATTTTAATACATTACCAAGCACGTCACCGATAATGCCACCACGGCCATGGCCAATATGCAAAGGGCCAGTGGGGTTGGCGCTCACAAATTCAACGGAAATCTTTTCTTTTTTTAAATCATGCGGCTTAAAAAAGTCGTGGCTACGTTTGTGTATCTCAGCAGCCAACTCTACAAAGGTAGAGCGGGTAAGGTAGAAATTGAGAAAACCAGGGCCAGCAATTTCAATCTTTGCCACATGGGGATGCTTGAAAACATCGATGATCTCTTGGGCAATAAGGCGCGGCGCTTTGCCCAACGGTTTGGCAAGAATCATGGCCGCATTGGAGCTCAAATCCCCAAACTTCTGCTTTTCAGGATCGCAGTTCAAGGTAAGATGAATTGGCTGCAGCTGTTCGCTTGAAAGATGGTATTGGTTTTGAAGAAAATCTTTAAATGATTGGATTATAAAATCGATTTGGTTTTGCATGGTTTTCCGAATCTCATGTAATGGACATATGATTGGAGTATACCATGAAAAAACGGACCCGGGCACCGGATCTGAAAAGGAGTATCAAAGATCTCACAGCGAGTGTAATGCCCGGGTCAGATTGTACAAAATTACGTGTACATAATGATATATATCCCCACCCAATTTGCAATAGTTAGCTTTTTTATTAAATTCATAACCGAGACAAACAGTAATTTAATACTATAAGAATCGCAGTACCCACATCTGGCACCCCTCGATACGGCCTCGGCTACTCGGGATGAGCGTAATCGGGGGTGAGCGGAGTCAAAGTGGTAAATAATATGAAAATCGCAGTACTCACATCAGGAGGTGTAGACAGTTCGTTGGCCCTGCATGAATTGAAGGCAGCTGGCCATGACGTTATCGCCTTCTACCTCAAGATCTGGCTCGAAGATGAGCTGGCCTATCTTGGCTCGTGTCCTTGGGAAGAGGATCTGGCCTACGTTCGCACGCTGTGCGAGCAACTTAATGTGCCTTTAGAAGTGGTAAACTTCCAGGATGCCTATTGGTCTCGTGTGGTCCAGTATGCGCTGAGCGAGATTAAGGCCGGCCGCACGCCAAACCCCGATATCATGTGCAACAAAATGGTAAAGTTTGGGGCATTTCTTGAATACCTTGATCAACTCCCGGGCCCGAAATTCGATAAGGTTGCCACGGGGCATTATGCACAAGTAGTAGATTCAACAAAGGTTGACAGCCCTCATCCTTCTATAAACCTACAACAAGCTGGGTCTGCGCACGCTCAAGACCAGAATCAAATTAACAGCTCAAAGATGACCCCGCTCACCCCGACTGTTTTTGCAAAAGCAAAAATGTATCGAGGGGCGGACCCGATTAAAGATCAGACCTATTTTCTGGCACAACTATCCCAGGAACAACTCCAAAAAGCGATCTTCCCCATCGGGCAGTGGAATAAGGCCGAAGTGCGTGAACGGGCTCGCCTGGCAAACTTGCCGGCTCAAGATCGAAAAGATAGTCAGGGCATCTGCTTTTTAGGCACCATTAAATTCTCAGAATTCCTGCGCCATCACTTTGGCGATATGCCAGGCGACCTGATTGAATTTGAAACCAATAACAAGATGGGCACACACCAAGGTTTTTACTATTACACGCTCGGCCAGCGGCAAGGCATAGGGCTCAGCGGTGGGCCATGGTATGTGGTCAAAAAAGACACAACCAACAACATCGTGTATATCTCAAAAAGCTATTACGCACCGGATAAAGCGCGCAATGAATTTTGCGTGGGCGGCGTCTCTTGGATCAGCGGGCAAGCATCAGATAAAACTCAACTCACAGTTAAGCTTCGCCATGGACCGATGATGCACAACTGCGCACTCAGCAAACTAGATAATGGCAACTATCAGGTGCAGTTAGAAACCAATGATCAGGGAATTGCACCCGGACAATTTGCCGTCTTTTATGATGGTGACATATGTTTGGGTTCTGGCGTAATTTTGGATTAAGTGGTAGCTTTGGCCGACTCGCGATTTAAACATTTTGATTTCAAATAACCACGAGCAAAAAAACAAATCCGCGGCGATTTCGAGCATTTCGACTCGTCCTTTGATCAGCTCAGGATGATTGGGTATTTCGGTTGTGTGGTAATTGAAGCGAGCGCTCATAGCATTGAATATTTAATTGGGCACCGTATTAGGCAAGCATATGCACAAAAGAATATTTACCCTCGCCACCATCTGCACCATATCGCGCATTGCGCTCATTCCCTATATTCTCAGCGCTATGCATGCGCACGCTTGGATTTTAGCAACCACTCTTTTTGCAGCAGCAGCCATCACCGACTATCTGGATGGCTATCTTGCTCGTAGCCGCAATGAGCAAACTTCCTTTGGCACAGCCCTTGATCCAGTTGCCGATAAATTACTGATTCTCAGCACTGGCGCCCTTTTATTTCCCGGTTGGTTATTTTCACTCTTGCTTATGAAAGAATGCATCATTGTTGTAGGCGCCTTGTTGATTATGGGCTTGGGTATGAAATGGGGAAATATCACCCTCTTGAGCAAATGGGCCACCGCCCTTCAGCTCACCTTCATCGGATTATTAAGCGCATCGCACGCAGTGCCATGGCTGCTACCAACTGAGGTATATTTTTTATTTATAACCATAATTTGCTGTATGAGTATGAGCGCTTTGCTACAATATGGCTATCTGGCCATCCGAGGAGCGCTTACCCATATTACAGGTGTTTAATATGGCCTAAGGCCATGAGGAGCTCATACATAAAAAAGACGATTGTAGATTTTGAAGAGAGGGAATGGCCCTCAAGAATAAAGTTTGCCAACTCATACACTACTATTTCACAGGAGAATCAATGGCAGGATACAATCGCATAGTCATCATGGGCAATCTAACACGTGATCCCGATTACAAACAGATCGCTTCTGGCCAAGCAGTATGCCGACTAGGATTGGCTTCAAACCGCCAATACCGAAATAAATCAGCGGGCACCATGGTACAAGAAGTGTGCTACATCGATGTTGATGTGTGGGGCGCACAAGCAGAAAGCTGCCGCCAATATTTAGCAAAAGGTCGTCCGGTGCTTATTGAAGGCCGACTAAAATACGACAGCTGGACCGATACTGATGGCAAGCAACGCAATAAACATTCTATTGTTGCTGATCGCGTAGTGTTCTTAGCATCTGGCAGTGGCGCTACCGAAGAGATGGACTCTGAAGAGACCAAGCTTGACTCTGAGCCTGCTATTGATGCAGCGCTGAGCAAGCAAATTAATGATGTGAAAGCGCGCACCAAGGCAAAAATAAGCAAAGCGGCAGTGGTTGATTCATCGGCCCGCTCGTTTGGCATTGCTGATCAAACTGGATCAGACGAAGGTATCAACTTCCAAGACGAGGCTCCGTTTAAGGAAGAGTTACCGTTTTAAGCAATCAATTTTCATTTTTAACCAAAAGCTGGGGGAAGTCTTTTGACTTCCCTTTTTTTCTAGCGCTGATGCTTTTAACAATAAAACCACCTTTTCTATGTCTCTTTCAGGCAAACATTTTTAGTTTTAACAAAAAATTTAGCGCCTGCAATTTTTAAAAAATATTTTTATTGACAGCAAGAAACTGTTTCTGCCAATCTTAGATCAATGAAAGGCCGGTAATGAAACAGTTTTTTGGTTTTATTCTTATTCTATTTTTGAGCTGCTCCCTGGGTGCGGTAACCCGGCTGTGCCCCGAACGAGCTTTGCCAGAATCAGCATATAAAAGTGCCTTTGGCTGCTGCACCTCTCTGTGGTATGAACTCAGAAAAAATCAGGAAGGTATCACCAAAGATAAATTCATTGATGGCCTGATTGTACTGGATGGGATCGTTACCAGCCTGGCTGATCACCGGGGAGCATACTCGCTTGATGATATTGAACACCTGGCAGGATCTTTAAATAAAATGCACATGGATTACGCCAACACTGCCGTTGATGTAATGGCAACAACAGCAAAAGAATCTGATGATAGTTACGATACAATGAAAGCAGCGCACTATTTCTTTAAGCGCATAAAACGAAAAATTGAATCGTTATTACCACAATGATGCAAAGTTAAATCACTATAGCACCTAACAGCACAAACTAAGAGGAGCCCAAAAATGGGCCCCCTCTTTTTAATCAATCATCAAAAAAAATTGCTTATTATATCTTTGCTTCAAAGGCAGCAAGCTCTTTTTTGTGTCTATCGCAGAGCGCTTTCTTCTTAGCATACATATCTTTTGCATGCATTTCCCAATCACCCGTTTGTTGCTTATGTAACGCAATTGCTTGAGTAAGATGACGTGACATCGCCATTTCCACATCTGCTTGCGATGCAATCGATTTTGCTTCTTCAATATGTTTCATCTTGAGATCTGCCATCTCATCGTGCTGTTTCATAAGAAGGTCAGCCTTTTCATTGGCATTTTCCTTCATTGAGTTAAACCAGTCATCTTTGTGACGCTTTTCCATTTCAACAAAAGCCGCCAACTGTTCTGCAGGTGTTTGCGGGGCCTTTAGCACCGAAGATCTGGTTTTACCAGCAACCGACTTAACGGTTGCCGGCTTGCCGGCTTGGGCAGCTATGAACGATACAAGGGCAAAGAAGAACAACTGTTTTTTCATAGTAACTCCTTTTATAAAATACGGTTGTTTTTGGTTACGTGTTTATGCTACCGCTTTTTAACACCTCTGGGCAAGCACCGGGGACAAAAGATAAAAGAACTTTTTACGAGCAAACAGTTTTGCGATGACGAAGCGAAAGCTTCTGCATGCCTACTTTTTTCATAAGCAAGCATTATGAAAGATGTTGGATTTATCAAGAGACTAGAGCTAGATATCAACCGGTTATGATCTCTACAATGCGCTAATGGCTGTGCAACGGAAATATGATAATCTTCTCATCTGCTCAATGGTTATTATATCCCTGCTATTGATCAATGTTGCAATACCCAATGTTACCAGGTGAGATCGATGCCAAAGGTGGCCCCGCCCATGCTGAGCTGAAATATTCTATGGCCAGCTACTGGGTGATCGTAAGAAAAGTAGATGTGGGGGTGCCAGATTCGGGCTTCTTTGGCAAAATCGAACTCAAATTGCACATGAATCGTGTGACGATCCCAGGATTTAAATGACAACTCAGTGCCCACAAAAGAACCTTGATTATCTATCGGGCAACCAGGTGGTATCACCGCGCAATTATCACCTACACCAATCGGTGATACCAGAAAAGCCCTATCCTGATTTTTACGCAAATAAGAGTAGCCCAAAATGAAGGAGAAAATTTCGCTTAAATGGTCTGTCTTAACATAGGTGGAAACATGCCAATAAGCGCCCTGCTTTCTATTAACATTACCTTGTGCGAGCGCAATAAGCCCCTGTTGCTCAGAACCTGTTTTAATATGTGCACGCGCCGTTCGATCTGCCAAAAACAAAGCTCCAGTCGAACCACCCAGCGTCAGCCACTCCCATACGCCAAAAGAGGCGTAGCCAGTAATTCCTCCACCCCAGTGGTGATTGTAGCCCGTCGATACATCAAATATTTTACGCGGATCTACAGCCTTACAGGAGGGAATTAAAAGCCCTGCCTCAAGGGTAAAATCAATATAATCCAGCACCTCCGTCTCTTGATAATTTTTGGTCCAACCTGCCCAGCATGAAAAATCGCCAAACCAGGTTTTTGTGCTTGGGGCTAATGTGAGATCAAATTTTGCCAGTATTGGGTTCAGATTTACCAATAGCGTGCGCCACAGTGGATTTTGAGAGTTTGGATACCCAGTAGCTGGCGAAAGATCGTGCGGTATGCCTGGATATATTTTCCAGGCGCGGATAGGCACATACACCCCCATAAAAAAGCCATGCTTAAAATTTTGCCAGAGGGTAAAAATTGCCTGGTTAAGCGAAATATCTCCCCCAAAAAGCACCTTCCCAAAGCCATCATTATTAGGCAAATCATTCAATTGGATTAGCAGACGGTCTATTGGATCATTAGGGTTGAGCGGCACGCCCTGAGCTACATGTTGCAGATCACTCGGGCCATATATATTAAACAATGGGGTCTTATCACCGCAGCTATTGCGAGATAGGGTCGCATGGCCACCGCCTACGTAGACGTCAAAAGTGGTCAGCCATGGCCGCTCAAAGCGAGGTTCGCCCCAGAAACGGTTTGCCTGATAGAAATGGTAGTTGTCTATAATGGCCCTGGCCGGAAAAACCAGGATGAAGGTTAGGAGAACCCCCCTTTTTAACATGTGTGCACACCCTTTTAGAGAGAATTAAATTTTTGGATATACTATCCGGCACCTCATATTAATTCAACCAGGAATACCATGTCTGAACAAGAAACTACAAACGAATCGCCAATTGATCCAGTTGCAGCCTGCCAAGAAGAGCTGCTTGCTTGGAAAGACCGCGCCCTGCGCATGAGTGCCGATTTTGAAAACTACAAAAAGCGCACTGAAAAAGAAAAGGTGCAGTGGGCAAAAAGTAATCAATCAATCATTCTCAACGATCTTCTTGCCATTGTAGATGATTTCGATCGTGCACTTGAGCAAGCGCACAAGCACCCTGCTTCAGCTGAATTTAACTCATGGCTTGCCGGCTTTGAAATGACCAGCAAGGCACTCAACAAGATGCTGCAAAAGTTTGATGTGCAAGAAATTAAAGAAGATCAGGTTTTTAATCCTGAGATTCATGAAGCGGTGATGCAAGTGGAATCTCCCGACCACATTTCAGGTTCGATCGTAAAAGTATTGCAAAAAGGATACACCTTTAAAGGTGAAGTGTTACGACCAGCCAAAGTTTCAGTGGCAACGTAGAATTTCAATAATTTCCAGCAAAACGCAACAAGAGAAAATCTACATGCTAGGCAGTATCGACATTTAAAAATTTGATATAATCAATCCTCAAAGTAATTATTTGAGGAGATAATGATGGATAA
>DAIDHG010000041.1 GCA_027452085.1 bacterium | reverse complement strand
AGAGGGTGATCGGGCAGCCAAGAATATTAACGGTGTCGGTATGCGCAAGATCCACAAATCCTGCTGGTGTGAGTAACTGCTGAATGTCTGCAAAACCAACTTGTAATTTGAATCCAAGATCTGACAAGATGCGAATTGCAAGCTCACCGCGCACACCGGTTTTTCGATAGCGCAATGGTACCGAAACTAAACCGAAATGTCGGCCTACGACTGTTTGCACAGCGGTGTCTGAAAGCGCCATCTCTTGGCCAAAGAGAAAATCGGTGCCGCAATAGGGAATATCATACAATCGTTTATACAATGCTGGTGCATTTGGGTTGCCGGGAGCACACGGCACAATACAATTCGATGAGTTGTAGAGCATGCCAAGCATATTCCATGGTCCATGTATATCACCAAGCGGCACATGCTCTTTGTGTTCTGTTTCAGCCGTGTTTGCCCATTGGCCGAACGGGGAGAAGGTGATGTTTGCGCGCTCTGAAGGAATTTCAGGACAATAGCCAAACTTTTCTGCTTTTTGTGACGTGTTTAAAAATTCATGTGGATCTGCAGAACTAAAAAGTGGAAACGGATCGTAGGGGTTAAATGACATCATGCCGTGAAGTTGTTGATGAACGAAACTAACGGCTATCAGCAATCCTACAGTATATCGAATGCGTCTCAGCAGAAACATGTAAACACCCTTTTTTCAAATTATTGCAACTGCCATATCACATTATACATTGCTGAACAAAAAACAATGATGGTCGTTGCACAGGTAATGTAGGTTATCACGGTTCGCTCGCGTGGCAAGGTGAGTAAGGTAATGAATGAAGTTAAGAATGGAATCATTAACAGCATTGAGGCGATCGCAAAAAATAAATCCGGTGTTTTTAATAACCATGCGGCAAGGAAGATCAAAGCCAATGCATCAAAGGTTGGCAGCCATTGATCAAGCTTTGCGTAACCAGTTTGCATTGGTTTTCGTAAAGAACTGATAAGTCTGCTTAAGCCAAACGTAACAGCGTTGACTACGCTGATAAATGCAATCGTCATCGATGCATGAATTAAATTTACCAACCACGTATAGTTGGGAAATAGTTGATTAAGGGGCTCTGATAATGGCACGCTTGCGCTTGCAAATGTGCTTGCCGGAATTGCGGAAAAAATTGAGCCAATGAAAAATATATAAATCAGTCCAACGCCGAGCACAGCAAAATTTAATGCACGCGGTAACGTGTGTTTTGGATCATGTACCACTTCAGATAAGGTGGTGATTGATTCAAAGCCCATAAAGCCGAAGATAACGGCAGGGATCGCACTCAAAACAGCGCCAAGACCGAATGGCGCAAATGGCGTAAAGTTTGCAATCGATGCTTTGGTCAAACACAATCCGGCAATGGCAATGATCGGGAATGCCGTGCAGCAGATTGAAATATATTGAGAGGCGGCTACCGCGGCACCCCCAATGAATTGTAGTACGCCAATGGCTGCGAGCACAAGCACCGTTAAAATGCTTGGTGTCAGCGATGGCACATATTCATGCAAATAGATGCCTGCATATTTTGCTACCAAGCCCATAGCGACGGATAAACCAATAATGTAGGACCATGATGCTATGCGGCCCACCGTGTCGCCAGCCCATGGTTTGGTATATTGCCAAAATGATCCAGCTCCCGGATAGAGCTCGCTTAATCGACCAAATGATTGTGCCATACACCAGACGGCAAAGATGACAAAGAGATAGGTGATGATGGCTGCCGGACCGACAGCAGTTGCTAATTTTGCAGGAGTGGTAAAAATACCAGCACCGATCATGGCATTCATGCCAATGAGGGCAGCCGTGAAAACACCAAATTTATGTATCGATTGAGATTGCATGCATACCTCTAAAAATCAAAAATATTGTTTCTATTATCAAGCACATGTTGTGCCAAAAGATTGTTGGTATGTGACGAGTGTGCTCCGCTCTTTTGAACATCTGTGCTTTGATCGCACTATTGATAGAGAGCATAGCGTATTCGAGTTTTATGTGCCACCATGCTCAGCACGATTTTTTGAAGACGTGATGCATCACTTTGCACAGACCGGTGTCATTCGCGATTTAAAGAAATTGGAAAATCGATTATTAGACCCGAGTGCAACACTCTAATCTTTCAGCCCAGCTTCAATGCGCGCTCGCGCTTCTTGTGCGCCGAGTGCCGTGAGCAGTTCCTTTACACCGAGCCCTTCAGGTAATCCGGTGAGCATGACTCGTAAGGCCCAATAAAGCTCCTTGCCCAGCCCATGCGTTTTGGCGTCTGCACGAATCGCGTTTAAAAATTCATCCGGCGAAGATAATAGATCTAAATGATTTTCGATAATAGAACAAACGACATCGACTCGGTTAAGATTCCGATCGCCCTGAGCCAGGCCAAGGGTTTCATGGCCGATCAGTGTGTGCAAATCTTTCTTTGTTGCCATCGGTTTTACAAAATAGAATTTGAGCAATTCGGTGCAATCGCCAAGCGTCACCAGATCGGTGCGCACCAATGAAACTAATCTTTGCAATTGCTCATGTGATATGCCGGATGCCTCTGGATATGTTTTTAACAGCCATGGCAAGCAGCGTTGAGTAAGATCTTCAATAGTAAGCTTTGCCATCCATCGGTGGTTTACCCATCTTAATTTTTCAACATCATATTTGATCTGGCCAGTTGAACTGATCTGATTAATATCAAATGAGTTCACGATCTCATCAAGCGACATGATCTCATTTTCAAAGGTGCCTCCACCAATGATTGAGAGATAGTTATCAATTGCTTCAGGCAAATAACCGGCGTTTTGCAAATCGAGCAATGAGAATCCAAAATCGCGTTTTGATAATTTTTTGCCTTCGATATTGCACATGATGGGCAAATGCCAGAAGGTTGGCACCGGTGCACCCAATGCTTCATAGAGCACAATTTGGGCTGCCGTATTGGTGATATGATCTTCACCGCGGATGACGTAGGTAATCTTCATTTCTATATCATCAACACCATTGGCAAAAACAAAGGTAAATGTGCCATCACTGCGTGTTAATGGCAGATCCGCAATGTCAGCCAGATTGAAGGTGATCGTGCCGTGCGCAAGGTCATTGATGTTTACGTGGCGCTCTTGGGTGATTTTGAGTCGCCAAATGTACGGCATTTTCGCTGCCAATTTTTCTGTCACTTGATCAGGTGTTAATTTTAAGCAGGTGCGGTCATAGCGCGGCGGCATCTTCAGCGCTATTTGACGCTGGCGTCTTTTCTCCAATTCTTCTGCTGTGCAAAAACAGCGATACACATGATCTGCTTTAATGAGTTTTTCTAATGCATCAGCATATGATGCTGAGCGTTGCGATTGAAAATAGGGGCCATGAGAACCACCAACCTCAGGCCCTTCATTAAAGCTGAGCCCGAGCCAGTGCAGCATGCCTATGATGCCAGTGGCTGTCGGATCTATATTTCGCTCGGGATCTGTATCTTCAATGCGCAATATAAACGAGCCGCTATATCGGCGTGCAAATACATAGTTGAGTAGTGCTGTGCGCACGTTGCCCAGGTGCATTAATCCGGTTGGCGCCGGGGCAAAACGCACCCGCACATATTCGGGTGTAGGGTTGTTTTTCATTTTTACATCCAAAATTGCATAAGGAAAGTAGTGTAGGAATATAGCTTATCTCCTCTTTTTAGGCGAATGCTTTGAAATCTTAATGGCCAGGTTGCTATATTTCTGACCTGTCAGGAGTATCAAGACCTGATAATAGATCAGTTTCACTTCAATCATTACAAGGAAGAGAATGAGTTACTGCTTAAAGATTTCGGTAACCGCCGAAGCTGGATGCAAACAACAGCTTGCATCATATATAAAGCAAGCAGCACATGATTGCGCTATTGAAGGCTTTGTACAGCCAGCCCCGCAGGGCGATGATATCTATGTGATCGCCTGTGGCCCGCGTGAACAGTTGGATCAGTTTTTGGATCAAATTCATATGCGCGAGAGAAAACAAGATTTAGTTGATATTGCCGTCGAGCCGGTTTTTAAGCCAAAAGATTATCGCGGCGTATTCAGGATTATTGAGTAAAATCCTGCTACACTATGCTTACTTAAGTAAAGCATCAGTGTGGTATCTTAATGCGCTCTCGTTTTCTAGTCGTCTTGCTTTTGTTTTTTTGTCTGCCTGCATTTGGTCAGCAGATTACTATCGATGTGCCCGTCGGTGGTAAGTTGCCATCATTGGAGCCACTGCATGCTCTGTTTTTGGCTGAGCCCACCTTGGCCGAGCTTACCTATACATGTGATAGCTCCTTAGAACCAGCGGAATTTTTCTATCTATGTGATCTGAAGCCCGGTGATATAATCACCGCTGATCGCTGTGCTCAAGCGATTGCCAATCTTGCCCGAAAGCGAAAATTTAAACGCATGCATATTGCCACTCAGCATGAGCGAGACGGCTCTGTGTATATGCACATCTCTTTAGAAAGCTACTGGACATTTGATCGATTGCATGTGCGTGGCATTAGCCGGCATAAAGATCGTCTTGCTCATCTATACGAGCAGGAGCCTGGCATGCCCTATAATAAACAGAAGCATAAAGAATCGCTTAAAAAGATGGTGAATGAACTACAAGAGCAGGGTTATTTAGGTGCTGCTATTGCTGACGAGCTGAAGATGGATGAAAAGGATAAGAAGATCGATGTTAGCTTAAAAATTGATCGCGGTAGGCATTATAAAATTAAGCAGGTTGGCATCACCATTATCGATCAGGCAGGAGTCAATGTTTCCGCCGATGAGGCATTCATTGGGGTGGTAGACCATCTACTGGGATTGGTAGGCAAAAAATATAGTGGCCTCTTAATAACCGATGCTACCAAGCAAACCAAACTATTGCTTGAGCAGATGGGCTATCTGCATCCTGGTATTCATCTGGATCGTCAATTAAATAATCATGAATATGAAGTTGCATTGCAGTTTAATCTGCAGCTCGCCGCGCATCATCAATTTATTTTTTCGGGCAACAGCTTTTTTCCCAATGAACGGCTGCTTAAACTGCTCAACGCTTTTGGATCAATGCACGAGCCGCCCCCCCCGCTGTTATCTGCTGAGCTCGAGCGCCTGTATCGTGCGCATGGTTTTTCTGTAGCGCATGTTGAGATTAAAGAGCGAGATACACACTCGTTTGTAGAAATTCATGAAGGCGAACGTGCGGTGATCAATGAATTAAATATTCAAACGCTTGATTCGGCAAGCACGACCTCGATTAAAGCTGATATATTCCCGGCAAAATCTTATTATGAAACAGAATTGGTGCAGCGAGGAATTGATGCCATCAGCGCGCAACTGCGTGCGCAGGGTTTTTGGGATGTTGCAAAAATTGATCAGCAGTTTGATGGGCAAACAGGCAAATTGAATCTAACGTTTGATGAAGGGCCTCGGTATTATCTGCACTCAATTGCAGTTGAAAAATTTCCCGAGCTGGTGCAAGAGCAAATTTTTAGTGCAGCGCCTGTTGGTGAGCCATTCGATTACGGATTGATTCAAAAGCAGCGGGCGTGGCTTACTAACTATTTGCATCGTAATGGCTATATGTATGCAGAAGCAAAACCAGCAGTAACCATGCGAGGACAAGATTCAGTTGCTGACGATAGATCCAAACGTTTCGTTGATATTGTTTGGAAGATTGGCGGTGTGAATGAGCCGGTCCATTTTGGCAAAACAGTTGTGCCCGGCACCTGCCCGATACCATTTAAAGATCTGAAACATCAGCTTGCCTTTGAGGAAGGCGATACATGGAGTAAAGAGAAGATGGAGCAATCGGTTTCTCGTTTGCGGGATCTTCAAATTTTTTCTCACATTCATTTATATCCTGAAGATATAGCGGTGCCAGCTGCTTCAAAAACAATCATGCTCAATCTGGTTCCCGATGATCCCTTTGAATTTCGACTTCGCGCCGGGGCATTAGGTATCTCCAAAAATTTTATTTGGACACAAGGGGTGACCTACAAAGTAGGCGCAACGTTTTTATATAAAAATGTGGGGCACCGTGGTGGCATCTTAGGCGCCGATGCTGATGTGACCGGTTTTGAGCAGCGTGTCTCTGGCTACTATCGCCATCCCTGGTTATGGGGTAAACGTGTCGCTTCTCTGACCAAAGGATATAGTAATAAATATATTCAGCCGGTGATGATCGGTAAACGACTGCCATTATATATTGTTACCCAGCAAGGCGGCCTGTTGGGATTATCATATAAACATCGCTTGGAAATTCCGTGGATTTTCCCCGGTGAACATGCACTCATTACCGTAGGCGCCAATGTTGGCTTTGAATGGGTGAAAACCACGTTGCCAGATTTTAAAGGTGACGAAGCGGCGCGTCTGCAGCATGCGCGAGCTGCACTCGCCATTAATTTTTCACCTGCGTTAGACGGCGTGAAGGTTCCCTATTTCTACGTTGAGCCGACCGTGGTGATCGACCGCATGGATGATAAATTAAACCCTACACGCGGCACATTCACCGTGGCATCTATTAAATGTGTTGCCTCATTGCGGCCGGGTAATAATAATAATTTGCTTAACGTGGATCATGCGGTAGAAGAAATAGTCGATGGGGCTCGCGAAGATCTTTTGGTTGAACCGAATAAAGAGGTGGCTCGCTTGAATAACCATGGCGAGCCAGGAGCTTCATCGTTTGTTAAATTTCTCATCGAGCATTCATGGTATGTGCCTGCTGGAAGCGCAGTATTTGCATTTCGTATTCGCGGTGGGCATGTTTTTAATCAGCGGTTTAGCCAAATTATGCCACCGGAACGATTTTATCTCGGAGGCCCGCAGACGGTGCGCGGCTATCAACCAGATTTTGTGCCCCCGCTTGGTAGATATGAAGAAAATTGTAAATGCATTTACGTGCCACAAGGCGGAAGATCGATGGTGAATTTAAACGCCGAAATTCGCTTCCCGCTCTTTCAAAAATTCTCCGGCGCTATTTTCCAAGATGCCGGAGCTCTCTTTGCCGATGAATTTACCGCATCTATCCGTGAACGTTTTGTCACCGCATCAGGTTTTGGCATTCGCTACAATACTCCCATTGGCCCAATCCGCTTTGACCTTGGCATTAAATGGCGCGCTCCACATGAACACGAGCATCGCATTGCTTGGTATCTCGCCTTGGGCCACGCCTTCTAAAAAATGACCAATGGCGTAGACTCTATTTCAACTTTTATAAAAGGTTGTGAAACATGTCAGCAGCAATACCAGCGCCACGTCTTGCAAGAAAATACACAAAGCCGGTTATGCCGATCGGCGAAAGTGATTTTAAGACCGTTATCGAGGGCGGATACTATTACGTTGATAAGACATTGCTTATCAAAGAGGTGCTGCCGCATAAGTCTGCAAAGGTGATGTTGGTGGCCAGACCACGTCGCTTTGGCAAAACATTAAATCTGACCATGCTCCGTTATTTTTTCGAGAAAACGACGACGAGCAATCAATATTTATTCATTAATACAAAAATATGGCGCTCCACCAAAGCGCGACAATATCAGGGCAAATATCCGGTAATTTTCCTCTCCTTTAAAGAGGTGAAAAATAGCTTATGGGAGAGAGCATATGATGATATATGCTTGTTGATTCGTAATGAATATCGACGGCATAAAGAAGTTGTTTTGCCATTATTGCGCGATGATGAAATTGTTGTTTTTAACAGCATAATCTCGGGCAAAGCAAAGCAATCTGATATAAAACAAAGTCTTAAATATTTAGCAGATGTTTTATATCGCGTGCATGGCCAAAAAGTTATTTTTCTCTTAGATGAATATGACACGCCCATTACCGTTGCGTGCCAGTATGGCTATTACACTGAAATGGTTAATTTCATGCGGCCGTTGCTTGGTGCTGTTTTGAAAGATGCGCCTTCAGTGGGTAGTGGCATTTTGAGTGGCATTTCACGTATCGCACAAGAAGGGATCTTTTCCGATCTAAATAATCTCAAAGTCTATGGGGTTACCGATGATTGGGCAGCAGACAAATTTGGCTTTACGCAAGGCGAAGTGCGGGAGCTCTTAGTTGATTAC
>DAIDHG010000040.1 GCA_027452085.1 bacterium | reverse complement strand
TAACCAACTCACTACAGTACCTCTTGAAGATATTGCGGCCATGGAGGATTTAAGGGAGTTAAAAATATCAGGCAACAATCTCTCACAAAAGGATGAAAAACTACTCAAAGATATTTTCCTAAATAATATTATAAATAAGACATTCATGCTTGCGCGCACTGAGCTCAATCCCCCACAAGAAATTACGTTTCACGATTTTTATTCGCAGCATGAAAAGAAATTTACCGCCGCAGTGTATGAAGGAGTGGTATCGATTAGCCCCTTTATTTCTCCTACTAATATAAACCATATTCAAAGCAAGGAGCACCTTCTTTCAGATCTAGAAGGAATCCAAGGCATACCCGACATTTCTTCACTTTTGGAGCTGCACGTTTCTAGCCAGCATATTGCAGTTATACCCGACACTATTGAAAAGTTATGGCGCCTTACCAAAATGTCATTGTGTGAAAACAAGCTCGAGCAATTACCCGCAACTATCGGTAATTTGGCTCAACTGACGGAATTAGATGTTTCTGACAATAGCATAACGTCACTACCAACAACAGTTTTTTGCTTACCACTCCGCAAGCTCGACTTCAGGAAAAATAATCTTGGTACAATACCTCAAGAGATTGGGAACCTTCAGGGATTAGAAAAATTAACCCTGGCGGGCAATGATCTTAAAAAGCTACCTGATAGTCTATGGAAGCTTGCAAAACTGATTTTTCTCGACGTCTCGTTTAATGCTCTTTCTGCGCTGCCAGACGATATAGAGAATCTGCAACAATTAGAAACGCTACATCTGGATAATAATCAGATTGCGCAACTACCGGCGGGCATTTGGAAATTGCTTAACCTGACCACACTCTCCGCATCGTATAACAAACTCAATTCCATAGACAAAAATGTTGGTAATTTACAGCGATTGGAACGGTTAGATCTTTCTGACAATCAGCTCACCCGGTTACCAACAAACCTTCAGCTTTTACGCAAACTATCCTTCTTAGATATTGCACGCAACCCTATGGGCTTCAACACTCATCAGCTCAGAGCATCTTTAGGGCTGTCCAACAAAACAAAAATTATTTATAAAGAAGGAGAGACTCTAAAAATCGAGCAGGATCTTTTTGAGGCGGCATATAAGAATGATATTTTAGGGCTCAAGCAGGCAAGAAGCGATCTCTATGAAGGTTGGCACAAGTTGCGGGATGCACAGGGTAACAACCTGTTGCATGCAATACTCGATGGCGTGACCGCTCAATTAATAAAGCCCCCCGCCGCGTCAATAGATACGATCATCTATCGAGCATTACAATGCATCGAAGCTATTTTCGACCGAGACGAAGAAATTTCTGATTTTTTACACGCAACAAATGCGGCCGGCTTTACCGCCCTTGAATCTACCATTGCCAAGCTTGGCAGACACCATCCGTTGGTGCTTTCGCTTCAAGAGTATGGGCAAAGCCCCGCATTGGATGATGAAGAGAAAAAAAACAATGGAGCTGAAGATGATAGTTTTGCCTCTTCGTCACTGGCTCAAGCAACGCCTATCTACCCCATAATTAAGCTGCCTTCTCAAATGCCTGAACCAACGGCGCCTTCGCTTTCGACAGCCATTACTCAAAGCATGATAAGCGGTGCCGCATCTCTGGCAGAAATTGCTCAGATCCCACCATCCTCAGATCCTTTGCTGGGGCAAACGCCGCTGGAACCCACCGTAAAAATCCCCACACAGCTACCACTACCACATGCACCTTCATTTTCATTTGACGCTCCACCCTCATACGGCCAAGCTCTTGAGGGAGATTTATCTGCGGCATTTGGCAACATCGCAAAAAGCGGCGAACAAACAATGCAGCTTGATGAACAGGAGTTGGAAGTTGTAACAAAAATGAGAATGCTCAAGACGCTGGGACTTCAATTGAAAGACAATAATCCAGAAACCATTGACAAAGCCTACGCAGCTCTTGAAAGACAATATCATCCTGACCAGCTTTCTGACCAAGCCAGCGATGTAGAAAAAGCCGAAGCTCATGCTAAGTTTCTGGCTATTTTAAAAGCACGCAACTATTTGATGCAAAAATAAAAATTAATAAGGCTCATCGCCCCACTCATACTACCGCATGAATAGATTCAATTGGTTCGATATCAGTTGTTGTATCCTCTGGGGCATCTAATTCTTTGAGGTAACGTTCTGCTTCTGC
This sequence comes from bacterium, assembly GCA_027452085.1. Lineage (GTDB taxonomy): Bacteria > Babelota > Babeliae > Babelales > JABCYS01 > DAIDHG01. The sequence goes on along the minus strand of DAIDHG010000040.1, from coordinate 6,010 downwards.
TTGAACATCTGAATCCAATTTTTGCTCTGCAGCCAACTTAAAATAGTTCCGTGCCTCTTCTCTATCCTTGTCTAAACCAAAACCACCACAATAATATATCTTCCCTAGGTGCAAGCGTGCAGAGGTTCTTGCCCATTGGCTATCAAACTGATTCTCGGCTTTCATAAAATATTCGCGCGCATCTGTATACGACCGGCACAATCCTTTGCCTAATTCATGCATAATCCCGAGATAAAAAAAAGCATTTGCTTGCACGCTATAGTTACTTTTCTGCTGCGATGCGGCCTCAAAATATTTTACGGACCGAGTTGGGTTTGCCGGCATGTTGGGACCACCACAAAAATATATCAAACCAAGTTTTAGTTGGGCTAAGGCCTTCGCGTCTGCATTTTCATTTTGATGCGCCAGCTGTTCATAGTAGAAGCTCGCCCGGTCATAATCCTTCTCAACGCTTGAGCCATCAAAATAGATACGACCAAGAAATTGCAGCGCTTCATTTTTTGCTCTTTTTAATTCTTCATCGTGTTTTGTGTTATCGCACTTTTGTTCGGCGAGCTGCATATAAAGTTCTTGGGCTTTTTTTAAATCAAACTGAACAATTCCGGCGTTAGAATAAATTCGCGCGAGCTGAAGCTGAGCATAAACTTTTACCTGTGGCATACGATTTTGATTCACGGTCTGTTCACAATATTTCATAGCTCGAGCAACACTCGGTGTTACGCCAAAGCCACCAGTTTCATAGATCCAGCCTAAATATTGCTGAGCCATTATTTTGGCCTCTAAATCTTCATCCTGCTCTTCGGCTATCTTGAAATATCTGATGGCAGACACATATTTATCGCTATTTTCGCTGTGGTGGTAATAAATTTTCCCCAAGAAATGGGCAGCTTCCAATTTTATTTTACGATTTTGGTCTTGCGCAAATAACGGTTCAAGCAGTTGTATAGCATCGGCATATGCCTTTTTGTAGTAATGATCGATTGCCATTTTTAGATCTGCTTCCAAGGATTGTTTTTCGGTAAGGTTCGCTTCTGGCAGTTGAATGACAACCTCAAGATCTTTTACCTCTTGATTATCTTTACGTGCAGTGAGTTCTACATGCCCATTAACATCCTTTTGATCCGGCAGCAACCTCTTAAAGCGCTCGCTAATGTCTGCAATGATGGTCTCACTTTGACCAATAATATTGTCATTACGCGTTCTGCCACGCAGCAAAAACAGTTGCAAAAGATCACGTGAATAGGTCACCATATTTTTGGCTTGTAACGCCTCTGCAAAAGCACGGGCAAGCTGTTCCTCGCGTGCAATTTCCACTGTTTTAAATGCATCCTTTAATTTTTCTATAGCATTAATATAGTTTTCACCTTCTTTGGCCTGAAAGTCCCACAAAGCCAATTTTAATTTTTTTCGCACAAGATCATAAAACGGTTTTTCGTGCTCACGATATTTTTTCGCCTGATACCTCCCCCAGCAATACTGGGCTATATATCCAGCCACAGCGGTTACTACTGGCCCAATTGATAAGCTAATGCCTAATATTGACTGCAGGCTTAAGCCGCTATTGGTTGAAGCGAGTGCGCTATTCACGATAGATTGGAGCTGAGAAGCGGTAAGCGTGACTCCATAAATTTCATTTTTAGCTGTCTGTTTACCTTGCCATGCAATAAACACACCGCCATCAATTAAAGAGGTAGCCACTGGCGCTTGCTGATCCTCCCCAGAAGGCTGATTAATCATAAAGGGGCCAGCATTTACATTACCAAAAGCATCAATAATGGTGCCATAAATATTAAAAGCACCTGTCTGCGTTTGGCCGGCAAAGACCAACAAAATATTATTCCCATTGTTAAAGCTTGCGGCGCTGCCCGCTCGTGAACCGACCAGGTAGTTTCCCAACGTGGCAAAATATATCTGCTCACTTGAGAGATTTGGCAGATCGTAAACAACGCGCAAAGTAATGCCATCCAAAATTGCGCCGGCCAGTGAAGTGCCGCCTTGCAGTTGATTCGATTCCCAAGCCACGAACAGGTTATTATTACCATATGAACCAACGGCTATACCATGCGTTTGTGATGGCAGTGGTAAGGTTACGGCATCTATACTTGGAACTAACTGTTCAGTAAACAAACTAAGTTGAGCTTTATATGATTCAGGCTCTGGCACCTGGGCAAAAAACAAATTGCCATTTGAAGCATAGGTAACATCATATGGGCCACTCTGTGCCGTTAACGATTGGGCACTGACAACCGAACCATCAACTGAGTTAAATTTTTGGCCTGTAATATTGCGCTCATGTGTGTAGATGCTCATCACCGTACCATCTGGGGAAGGCAGCATAAATGGGAGTGATGCATTGGCCGCTAATGGTTGCGTATCATTTCCAACAGGCAAACCGGCCACATTAATTAAACGATGCACGAGATTATTATTGCCATCAACCCAGCTTGCAAGCGCGGTATTGTCTGCAAAAGCTGAAATTGCCGGTGTCCAAAGATAGGGGGGATGAGGGTTGGATGTGGCAACGACCGGCTGGCTTATGATGCCGTTTTGACCAACTGTTCGTAGCATTACATTGTTGGTACCTTCATTCCACAGCACAAAGAGATTACCATCGTTGCGTGCCGCAAGCGAGGGCAACAGTTGATCAACCGAACTCGGATTGCTTATAAGAAATTGATTACCAACCGAAGCATCAACCGGCTCGTGGGGAACAGCTGCTAGCAGCATAGCCAATACCGCTAGCTTGTTTTTTTTGAACCAGCTCAATCCATTGCCCAGTTGCTCAAAACCCTTCCTAACCGGACTCGACAATGAAAAACTTGGTGCGTGCACCTTACCATAACGAGCATGCTCCAAGGCACGCGGTGGAATTTGATTGGCAATAGTATGGTGAGCATGTAACTGAATGGTAAAAAATAGAAGAAAATATATTAAAAACATATGAGGCACTTAAACAGTATGGGTTTCATAAATGGGGTAGTAAGATATCCAGTTTCATCCTGCCTGACTACTATGCGCACATTTTTTTTGACAGACTGCGACACGGCTATAGCTGGCGGGTTATGTGGATTTATGGTATTTAGTTTATGTGATGTTGGCATTGCAAAAGAGTTACTTGCACTCACCTGCTCATGGATTGGATATAAGGCGGCAACATGGAATTGGCAAAGAAAAAAATCGGCATTTGGGGATACGGTGTTACCGGAAAATCAGCAATCCCCTTCTTCAAACAGCTCGGATGCGAAATCGGTCTAATTGAAAAAAAGTCGCTGACAAGCGAGGAGCAAGCCCAGCTTGCAAAAGATGGCATCACCCTGTGGCCGTATGACCAACTTGAGCAATTTTTAATGGCGCACGATGCCGTGCTTACCAGTGGCAGCATTGATTTACGGCCGTACCACCAATTTAGTGATAGATGGTTGGCCGAGGTCGATATTATGCAAGCGTATGCCAGCCAGCGTTTGGGGTCGCCAAAGGTAATTGCCATCACCGGCACGGTTGGCAAAACCACCATTACCCGATTGCTCGCACATATATTAAGGTATGCGGGATACCGTGTAGCGGTTGGTGGGAATATTGGGGTGGGCATGTTGTCTTTATTGCACGAGCCGGCAACCTATGATTACTTGCTGCTTGAGCTTTCCAGCTACCAATTGGAAATAAGTAGATCATTTACGCCAGACGTTGCGCTATTCACCAACTTTTATCCAAACCATTTGGATCGGCATGGATCTGAGCAAAACTATTTTGATGCAAAGGCAAAGATTTTTGCGTACCAACGATCTGATCAATGGGCAGTGATGCCACCAAGCATTGCTGCTAAAATTACAACACGAGCGCAAAAAATCATCGCTCCATTAAATCATGCGGAAACAAATACCGTTACCTATCCAGAAAACATTGCGCTCTGCCAGGCAACTTTGCAGGCACTTTCATTAAATCAGCAATTCATGACTGATGCATGCCACACCTTTGAACGCGATGAGCATCGGCTGGAAATGGTTGGCACGGTTGCCGGCGTTGCTATTTATAATGATTCTAAATCAACCGTACCGCAGGCCACGATTGCGGCAGTGCATGCATTGCAAAGCAAACCGATAATTCTGCTGCTGGGCGGCGTAAGCAAAGGCGTTGATCGTTCATCCTTACTGAGCAGCATTCAGCAATCATGCAATGCACAATGTCTGAAAACGGTTATCTGCTTTGGCGCTGAAGCGAATGAGTTACACCAGTTTGCCCAGAAGACTCAGATTTCGTCAGTTGCCTGTTCAACACTGGATGAAGCATGGTCTCATGCCATTTTAGTTGCACAACCGGGAGATCAAGTGCTATTATCTCCAGCAGGTGCAAGTTTTGATTTATTTAAGGATTACCAAGAACGTGGTAACATGTTCAAGAAATTAGTTCATCAAACTCAAAGAGAGAAAGGATCATTATGATTCGGTATATGATTACAGGCCTTACAGTAGCTGCATTGTGCGCATCGCCCGTTATTGCATCACAAGACACTGCTCGCCCATCAAACACAGTAAAAACAGATGCGCTTTCAGGCTGGGATCTGGCACCGCTAGTACTCTTCACTGGCAGCATGATCTATCTTTACACCGTAAAAAAACAGTCCAATAAGATTGAGCAAGAGCTGGAAAAGCAAAGCACTGAGAATGCAACCGTTGCAGCACGGCTTCATGCGTTGGAGAAGAAAATAAATGCGCATTTTATCTCATCGCCTTCACCGGCCGATTCAGGCGATGAAAAAGACGGCGTAAAAGTAGATCGTTTTGAAGAATCTAAATCTTCATCATTAAGTGATGGCTTGCACCATGAACCATCAATCCCAACGGACATGTATAGCCCAGAGCCTTCGGCGCTTGAAGAAAAAGACAATAATCGCAGAAGCCCATCATCGAAGAAAGAGTCACCAGAAAGTGGCACCGTAACCGAAGATGATGAAGACTATGGAAATAAATAACAAACTCATGACCACAATCTCTGATTGTTAATGAGAAAGGCCCGGCAATCTGCCAGGCCTTTTTTTGCGTGCGCTTGGCATGTACGTTAACTTTCAGGTAAAAGTCCTGACTTACGAAGACAGCAGTAGTAAGTAGCTGAACGACAAAGATGTCTACCGCACTGCAATATCTTTGTTGGCAGTAAACGTGCTGGTGAGCGGGTATTTAGCTGTTAAAGGTGAACGATGCTAAAAGTACAGTTGCACGACCAGGGACCCGCAAGTTCCTTGGGTTCTCGCATTACCGATGTAAGGACATGATTAAGCTGCGAGTGGCGCCTCAGACGTTCAGTAAGCTCAACGATACAATCCGCGAACTTACCGATCGTAAAGAGGCAATATCATCGAAAGTAAAATTGAGCAGCTAAACCTGTACTTACAGGGGATGGCTGGGGTACTTCAGACTTGCCTGATGCCCGAAACGCTCTTGCTGAACTTGATCAATGGATGCGCAGACGACTAAGAGCATGTCTACTTAAGCAATGGAAGAAATGCGGAACTAAGCTACGCAAGCTCGTAGCGCTTGAAATAAATAAAACATGTGCTCAGGTGTGTGGCGCTCTCTATCAAAGGAAGCTGGCGACTTGTCAATACTCCCCAAATGAACAAAGCTCTTGGTATCATCTACTGGCACGAAACCAAAGGTCTAATCAACCTTGTAGAAAGTGGGAAGGCTATAGTAAATACGAACCGCCGTATACCGAACGGTACGTACGGTGGTGTGAGAGGACAGGGGCTAACGCCCTTTCCTACCCGATCTGATTGTTGCTCGATTGAATTTTTGACAGCCTCTCTCAAAAAACACATTTAAGGGAGAGTCACATGAACTATGCAATAATTTTAGCAGCCATCATGGTTGCTTCGAGTAGTAAAGCAGTGGCACTGTCAGCACCGCACAATGATGAGCAGGTGATGCACCAGAAACTTGAAACCCTGCCATTGATCCTACCACCGGGAATTATATAGATCGTAACGAAGCAATTTCTATCAGCTTGTCCCTTG
>DAIDHG010000039.1 GCA_027452085.1 bacterium | reverse complement strand
GTGGATATTGTATTGGTGTTGGATGTTTCAGGGAGTATGCAACTTTTTGATGATCCGCATAAACCAGAAGCGAGAATTGAAGTTGCCAAGCGCGAGGCTGTACGATTTATTGATCGACGCCCCGATGATCCGATGGGATTGGTTCTCTTTGGCCGCGAGGCGGTTTCACGGGTGCCCGTGACATTGGATCATAAGTTGCTCAAATCAATCATTGCCGATATTCAATTAGGGGTGATCCCGCATGAAGGCACCATGCTATCTAAGGCGTTAATGATTGCATGCGCTCGGCTTAAAAAATCCGCAGCAAAAAGTAAAGTTATTATTGCGTTGACCGATGGCGCGCCAACCCAGGGTGATCATCCGCCAGAAGCGCCGGTTACTTTGGCAAAACAGCTTGGCATTAAGATCTATACTATTGGCATAGGCGCTGATGTTGCCTATAGATATGACCCATTTTTTGGTATGGTGCCAGTTGATTCGTCATTTAATCGCGAATTATTAAAGCAAATTGCCCAGCACACCCATGGCCATTACTTTGAAGCGCGCAATGCCGATGAGCTGCGACACATTTATGACTTGATTGATCAACTTGAAAAGACACGGCATGAAACGCCGATTTTTGCAAATATATATGATTGGTTTGTGCCATTTGTTTGGTGCGTGATTCTATTGCTCGGCTTAGAGATACTTTTTTCAACGCTTGTATGGCGTGTGTTGTAGCACCACAGAATGCAAAAGTGTATTAATTATGGCTATTAATGTATTTGGTATTACCTGGGATTCGATTGAATCTCTCATTTTTTTTCCGCTGTTTCTGTTGCTTATTGGTCTGCTGGTAGTGCGGTATCAGCGCATAAATCAGCAGCTCAAGCAATTAGCTACGCCACAATGGCGTGACACCTTGTTTAGAGGATATTCCCCGCTGCGTACAAAGATAAAGCTGGTGCTCTGGATTGTGGCGCTGCTGTTTGTATTCCTTGCGCTATTGCATCCGCAATGGGGCAAAAGAGAGGAGCATGTGCAACAAAAGGGTCGTGATCTATTTGTTGCGCTCGACATCTCGCGTTCTATGTTGGCGCAGGATTGTAAGCCAAATCGTCTTGAATGTGCCAAAGAAAAAATCAATTATTTAGTCAATCAATTGCCGTCTGATCGTGTCGGGCTGATGCTCTTTGCCGGATCTGCGCTGGTGCAATGCCCGTTTACGCGCGATATTGCCGCATTTAAAATGTTTTTAGATGCCGTCGATGAGTATACTATTTCATCGGGGACTACCGCACTTGATCAGGTAATTGCGCAAAGCATTGAACAATTTGATCGTGATACGTCTCGCAAAAGTAAGCTTTTAGTGATCTTTACTGATGGTGAAGATTTTTCTCAAAACTTGGCTTCGATCAAAGCGAAAGCAGCCGAAAAGGGTATCCATATTTTTACGATTGGCATCGGTACACCACAAGGAGCACCTATTCCCATAATCGATGAAAGCGGTAATCAACGTGGTGTTGAAAAAGATGAGCAGGGAGATGTGGTCATTTCTCGACTCAATGATGGTATTTTGCAAACGCTTTCACATGACACTGGTGGTATGTACATTCGATCAACGAGTGATAATAACGATGATATGCTCGAACTGGTGGCGCAGGTAGAACGCTTTGAAAAAGAAGAGATGGATGAAAAAAAAGTTTCTCATTTTATTGAACGATATAACTATTTTATTTCAGTGAGCTTTCTATGTTTATTACTGGAATGGTTGCTTTAATTCTTTTGCTCATGCCGATGCAAGCATCCGCCATCTTTGATAATTGGCGTGCACAGCGCGCATACGATAATAAAGAGTATGCTGTTGCACAGCAGTTGCTGGCAAATAATCCAACGGTGAATGCGCAATTTAATTTGGCTGATGCGCACTATCGAGCAGGTGATTTAAAATCTGCAGCGCAAGCCTTTGAGCAACTTGCTGCATCTAACGATGAGCGTATTCAGCAGCAGGCGCTCTTCAACTATGGCAATGCATTGGCGCATCAAAAAGAATATAAAAAGGCTCTTGAGCAATATGAAAAATTGTTACAACAGAATGTAAGCGATGCGATGAAAGAGCGTGCCGAGCATAATCGCGATATTGTAAAAAAATTGCTTGAAGAGCAGGAAAAGAAAGATCAAGAGCAGAAAAAAGATCAGCAACAGCAAGAGCAAAAGCAACAACAGGAAAATAATCAGGACCAACAGCAGAACAAGCAACAGCAAAATAGCGATAATAAAAACGATAAAAACGATCAACAGCAAGACAAGCAACAACACGATAAAAACAACGACAAGCAAAAGCAGGATCAAAGCCAAAAGCCGCCAGAGAAGCCTTCTGAGAAAGAAAAAAAAGAACAACAAAAGCAAGATGAGCAGCGCAAGCAACAGGGTGAAAAAAATGAAGAGCAGTCTGATAAAAAAAATGAAAAAAAGCAGGAAAAGGAAAAGCAAGAGGCAGCTGCTGGAGAGCAAGATCCAATAGACAAAAAGATGCATCCGCAGCTTCGTGCATTGTTAAAAGAAGCAGAAGCAGCGGATGAGCGCGGTGCAAAAGAATTAATGAAACAACAGGTGACTGCGATGCCTCAAAAAGAGGGGCAAAAGAATTGGTGATATCTATGAAAACAATACGAATGTGTGCATTGAGCATCTTGGTTGCAACCAGTGCGGCATACGCCGAACAGCCGAAAGTTAAGCTCACGGTCAACGATCAAAATGGCCAACCTATCAGTGCGGTAAAGCCTGGTTCCATAGTTCAAGTGAAGGTGACTATTGCAAGCAGTATACGAGAACGACCTGAAGTGTCGGTGGATGGCTTGGAGCAATTCCGGCGTCTCGGCACGAGTAGCTCAAGCCATGTGACGATGATCAATGGATCACTTTCTGCCGAGCGCACCTACCAATATACGGTGCGTGCCGAATCTCCTGGTAGTTTCGTGATCGGTCCGGCGCGAGTGCGTGTTGAACATGAAGAAGGTAGCTCTGAAACGGTGCAATTGCACGTTGACGCAGCCGCTGCTCCTGTTAGGCCAAATCAGACTTCTGCGCCGATGCAATCACGAACTTATAATCGAGAACAACAAGCGTCTGCTGACCAAGATGACGAACCGGCAGTCATCGTTGAGTTAAAGCCAGATAAAAAATCTACCTATGAGCGACAGCCGCTTGATATTAGTCTCAAACTTTGGCTTTCTCGCGGTGTTCAATGCCCACATGGCGTAGCTTTGCCCGAAAATCCAAAATCTACTTGGCAGATTAAACACATTGGCGAAACCAGACAGTCATCCGAGATGCGCGGATCAAAGGTCTATCAGTTGATAGAGCAGCGGTTCCGATTAACGCCCAAAACAGCGGGTTCCCTTACATTTCCAGCAATTCAAGTGCCTTGCCTGGTGCCACTAAACACGAGCAGATTTTTCAATATATTTGGCCCGCGCCTTGAGGAAAAGGTTTTTTCCTCTGAACCATTTACTATTGAGGTTAAAAAATTACCTGCGCATCCGGTGCCAGCAGATGCCGTGGGCTCATTTGATCGTATATCTGCAAAGATTGATCGGAATCAGGCGCGTGTGGGTGAAGGCCTTATTTATAAGTTGATCGTAGAAGGCCAAACCGATGAGCCGAGCGTTGGGGCTTGGGATGCTGAACTAGTTGCAACGCCAAAACTCAAGCTTCCCGATGGGCTGACCAGCTACCCTTCGCAGCAAGAGTTTAAACAAATATCGCCGCATTCATGGCAGAAAAGCTTTGAATATGTAGTGCAGGCAACGCGACAAGGCACATTTACCATACCTCCACAACTTTTTGTTTATTTCGAACCTCATACTGAGCAATATTACACGCTGCGATCAGAATCAGTTCCTGTTACTATTGCGGCGTTGAGCAAGCAAAAAGAAGATACAGGGATAGCTGGGAAACAAGATGAAAAAAAAGTTGCTGAGCAGCAAGCAGATGTTTTAAAGCAACCTGTTGAGCAGGCTCTCAATGATACTCACTCCAACATATTGATTAAATTAATTATTTTTTTCTTATCTCTTTTGGCGGTTGTCTTTATTTACAAACGGGTGCGAGCATGGCGAGCGCAACGAATGGAAAGTGCACCATATCGTTTGGCGTTTGCGCGTGCGTATCGTGAGCTTGAGCGATTAAAGCAATCGCGAGATGTTTCCGGATTGCACTCATTAATTACACAGTTGTTTGCCGCGCGTGCCCAAGTGCCTGCACCAATGGTGACACAACTTTGGATGCGCGAATATTTAATGCATCATGGTATGCCTGAGCGCGATGTGAATGATTGGATTCGTGAGGTTGAATATTTGCAACGATTTGCTTTCTATGAGCATGGCATGGGCGATGCGCAGATTTTTCAACGTGTTGAACGTTGGCTGCATGAGTTAGAAAAGTGGATCTAAAAAATAAATTGAGTTATCATACGCCCCCATCTACCCTCTAGATTTAAAAGGTGATAACTGATGTCGATGCGCGTTATATACGCCATATTTTTATCAATTCTGAGTGGACTGGCACTCTTGCTAGCCTACGAACATCTCACCCTTAAATCTGAGCTGCAACGGCTTGTGGAGGTGAGGGATGAATACCGCACCTATACCATGACGTTTAGAAAAATCTTGCGTGATTATCAACGGCTTAAAGATGGGGATGACGATGCAGACATCATAGAACAGACTCGCTCAATGGGCGATGAAAAAAAAAAAGAATCTAACGACTTTATCGTAGTTAATCGCGAACCTGCCTATCTCAACTCCTCAATGCTCTCGTATCTGAAGCGCCATCATGCAGGCAACATGATTCGCAAATTACAGGCCCAAGGGCGCATTGGAATGAGCGATCCGTCAACGGCAAATCGATCCAAAAAAAATCGCAAATCTGCACGAAAGACTCGACAAGCCTTGGTGCTTGCACAGCTTCGTGACGTGCGAAAGAAAATGCGAAACAATCAGATGAAGCATATTGAGCTTGAGCAGCCGTGTGTGAAAGATATTAATTTTATATGGCCAGTAAACCGTGCCCATTTCTGGTTGAGCTCCTTCTATGGTGCGCGCAGAAAGCCCGATCGCTCGTGGGGCTTTCATCATGGTATTGATATGGCTGCGTGCAGAGGCGAGCCGGTTATGGCAGCAGCTGCTGGCGTGATAACGGAAGCGTGGTATCACAAAGGGTTTGGTAATACTATTGTGGTAATGCATAATAATAAATATTCTACACGCTACGCGCATTTGCATAAAATGTATGTTAGAGTTGGTCAACATGTGCAGCAAGGCCAACGCATTGGTGAAGTTGGCGCGACAGGTAATGTGCGCGGAAGAAATAGCGGTTCCCATTTGCACTTGGAAGTAATGGCATATGGCAAACGCGTTAATCCGCTCTACTTCTTTGTATAATGTTATTGAACACCGTATTGAGATGAGCAAAAATTCTGAGGGAATTTATGATAAGTACAATAAAACGAGAGTTGCGTGAATGGGCAGTTCTTCTGCTGATAGTTTTTTGTATACGTACTTTTTTACTTGGTATGTATCAGGTGCCAACAGGATCTATGGAAACTACTATGCTCGTTGGCGAGCGTTTTGTTGCAGATAAATTAACACCTTTTTTCTCTCCGCCTCAGCATGGTGAAATTATTGCCTTTTGCGATCCTGGCTATCCCTATTCCGATAATCCCGTGATGAATTGGTTTCAGCGCTATGTGTGGGGCCCATCAAATTGGACTAAGCGTGTGATTGGTATTCCAGGTGATCATTTAAAAAGTGTTATCGAAAATGATGAGCAGGGCAAACCACATCCAGTTGTGTATCGAAACGGTAAAAAATTAGATGAACCATATATTAATAAATATCCATTGGTGCCATACCATGGTCCAATGATTCATTGGCTGTCATGGGATCCAAATAAACCATTTGAGCAGCAACCGTTTTACGCGATGGACGGCGATCTTGTGCGCAAATGGGAGCTCTTTGTGCAGCGACTTGGCCATCTACCAATTCGTTGGCCGGGCACGCCACTTGATGCCATTGGCAGCAGCGGAACGGATGAATTTGATGTGATACTTGGTGAAAATGAATATTGGGCAATGGGTGACAATAGGCTTGGGAGCGATGATTCCCGCCGCTGGGGCAAACTCAATGGCCGATTGATTCATGGCCGCATCTTGTGGCGCCTTTTTTCAGTTGATTCAAATGAATCGTGGCTGCTCTTGGATATTCTCAAAAATCCACTTACGTTCTGGAAGAAAGTTCGTTGGAGCCGTTGTTTAAACCGCGTTCAATAGGTAATTGCGTATTTTCATTGTAGATGCATTATATTTTCTATATACTTATGAAACAATTTGTAGGAAGGAAATTCAATGACCAAATCATTATACTCAGTAGCTCTGGCATCTGTTCTTGCTCTTGCGGGCTGTGGTGTTGGCAATAAGGTTGAAGAAAAAAAGGCTGCACAACCAACAAAGCAAACATTGGTTGTGGTGAATGTGCTGGATCCTGAACTATACAACGATGCACACATTAAGGGCTCGATCAATGTGCCGTTTGATAAGGTAGAAGATTATTTGAAGAACACGGCGCATGATACAGAGCTTGTGTTCTATTGCGCAAACTATGCTTGCTCGGCAAGTGGCGCAGCAGCAGAGCAAGCAAAAGCTGCTGGTTTTAGCAAGGTTTGGGCATACGAAGGTGGAATGGCTGAATGGATTTCTCTCGGCTATCCATATGAAGGACCAGCAAAAGAAGAGTACATCAAAAGTGAGAACAAGAAACCAGATCATTTAGCTGAATTTGCAATTTCTGCAGAAGATCTTAAAAATAAGATGCACGAACATAAAATTCTTTCTTAATCATTATGGCGGCATAGCCAAGCGGTAAGGCGTGGGACTGCAAATCCTTGATCCCCGGTTCGATTCCGGGTGCCGCCTCCATAAAATTTCCAATTCAAAACTGAACACAGCGATTTTGGCGCGAACCGCTGAGCGAGCTCTGTAAGGTTTTTAATTGCATAGCCATAAAAAAATTGCTCGGGTGGTGGAATGGTATACACGCAAGACTTAAAATCTTGTTCTGGTAACGGATTGCGGGTTCGAGTCCCGCCCCGAGCACCATTCAATTAAATAGTTGACATTCAGTGCGTACCAATATACTGTGTACCGCGTACTTGTTATTTCAATTGTTTCCTGCTCAATGGATGCAAATTATCGAGAGCAAAGGAAGTTACGATGAATAAAGCAATGCTTGTAGAGCGTATGGCAAAGGCGAGCAAGTCTTCAAAGGCGGTAGCCAAAGATAACTTGGAAGCATTTATCACTGCCGTTGGTCAGGCGCTTAAAGCTGGTAAACCAGTAGTTCTTACAGGATTTGGTACCTTTACGGTTATTAAGCGTAAAGCGCGTACCGGTGTAAATCCTGCAACTGGTAAAAAAATGCAAATTCCAGCTAAGAAAGTGCCTAAATTTAAACCAGGCAAAGCTCTCAAACATATGGTTGCTTAAGGCATCATTGTTTGCAGATTGTACCCGAACTTCGGGACAAGAAAGATGGGACGCCAAAAGGCGTCCCGTTTTATTTTGTGCCATTACTTGCAGATCTGTTTTTTATTTTTTTATACTAGCCATACGTAATATAAAAAATTGAATTTAAAAATTGTTAAGGAGCGGGTATGCAATCAAATGCAGCGCCACATCAGAATTGGATCTCTCAACTGGCTGACAAGATAAATATGGATTCATTCTTGAATCAATTTAATCTTTCCACCGTCTTTGTGATCACCTTGTTTACCTATTTCGCTGGCGGTGTGCTCACCGGCTTTGTTGCAAAGCGCTATCTTAAAGCATTAGTAATTACCTTGTTGCTCTGCTTTTTACTTCTTAAAGGTTTGGAATATTTAGGTGTTTCGTCTATTTCATTTAACTGGGCGCGTGTAAAAGAGCTTACCGGGATTGCCCCGACAGACACCGTTGGCGATATCTTTCGTACCTACACGGCGTGGCTACAACAACATATTGGTGAAACAGTAGCTTCGGTTATAGGTTTTATCATTGGCATTAAACTTGGCTAAAAGGACAATATCATGGCCAAAAACAGACCAGAAACATTTATTGATGAGTTGTGCGCAATTTTAGTGCGCCATCATGCTATTGATGCTCAAGAGGCATCCGTTTACAAAACACAATTTCGTGCAGGGCAAGCAAGCGATGCCGATTTTGATGATTTTGATCAATATTTGGTTGATGAAGGCTTGGTTGAAAAAGAAGACATGTTAAAAGCATTAAGCGTTTATTATGATGTGCCTGCCATTGATCTTGAAGGTGATCTGATTGATGATGAGCTGGTGCGAAACTTTCCCA
>DAIDHG010000038.1 GCA_027452085.1 bacterium | reverse complement strand
ACATTTTTGGTGGCAATTCTTGCAGCCAGCAACCCTATTGGTTATGTTGATTGCAACGATAGGCGGATATGGCGCTCTTTGGCTTACCTATGCATTAGCCCTGCATAATCTGCTCTGGATATTTGCTCCATATACTTTTTTACTCGCCATATTCTTTCTATAAATATTGTATGAGACACACCCAGGCAGCGTCACCAGGTGGGGTTAATCACTATAAAAAGGAGTTGTTCATGGCTTTTGCACGAAAACAAAAATCTGCGTTACCGATAATGCCACTCATCAAATCACTTGCACCACTGGTCATAGGTGCAGCAACTGTTTTTCTATTCTTTGCACTCCTGTCATTTAATGCAAATGATCCATCTTGGTTCACCCAATGCAGCGCACAAACTCCGGTTCAAAATTGGTGCGGTGCTGCCGGCGCACATCTTGCAGCGTTATTCATCTATTTATTCGGTGGCTGGTCAATTATGATTCCACCTCTCCTGGTTGCTTCGATATTTTTCACGCAATGTGCCGATCGCATTATAGGCGCAATCCTTTTTGTTTTTGTTGGCACCGCATGGTCTGCTCATTATCATATTGATGCACCGCGCATCACTCCAGGCGGCTTGATCGGGATGAGTTTGCATGCAAAAGAAGCACTCTGGTTTGATGCAATTGGTAGTTTTATTGTACTACATACCCTCTTATTAATTGCCATATTATTAATGACACGCATCACGCCTCTTCTTTTATTTCAAACAATATATGCGTGGGGCAAAAAAATTGGCAAACGAGATGCACAGGTACAAAAAGCGAGTGATAATCCAGCATTGGCATCATCATCAAGGTTTTTGGTGGCATGGGCATTTGTCACACACTCATACTCGTATATACAACAATCAGTACAATGTATCATTCGACTCATATATGCGGCAGCCACATGGTTTATCGAGTTACTCAAAGGCAAACCGGTTGAACAAGCGCCAACTTCAATATTCTCCTTTGAGGCAGCTCATGCACAAGATGTTACCCTTGATCCGCATGATGATTATTGGCGCGTAGCCGATGCATTACACAGCGTTTCATCTGA
Source organism: bacterium (assembly GCA_027452085.1). Lineage (GTDB taxonomy): Bacteria > Babelota > Babeliae > Babelales > JABCYS01 > DAIDHG01. Next base: position 7,574 of record DAIDHG010000038.1, on the reverse strand, counting down.
TATACAAACTGATGCACCCATCGCTGAGCAGCCAGCTATACATGAAATGAAAGCGATACCTGCCGCCACACGAGCTGCTCAATTGGAGCCAACGCTAGAACCGATTAAAGAGATGCAGCCGTTGTCACCACAAGAATATCAGCTCCCCGATACAAACTCATTGTTTGGCGCTACCGAGCAACACGCCGAAGACAAACGCCATCAAGCTTTTTTGAAAGAACGGGCACAGCTCCTTGAAGAAAAGCTGGAACGGTTCGGCATCACCGGCAAAGTTACGACCATCAAACCGGGTCCGGTTGTTACCATGTTTGAATATAAGCCGGCAATTGATACAAAGTTGAGCAAAATTATTACCCTAGAAGACGATCTTGCCCTTGCATTACAAGCCATTAGCATACGTATTATCGCGCCGATACCTGGCACCGCTTTTGTAGGTTTTGAAGTTGCAAATCAGCAGCGCACCCCAGTATTATTGCAACAGTTGCTGTGCAGCACCGAATTTAAACAAACGAATGCATCCGTTCCATTAGTGTTGGGCGTAAATACAACAGGCGCTCCTATTATTGCCGACCTCACACGAATGCCACATCTATTAATTGCTGGTTCGACCGGCTCGGGTAAATCGGTGGCTCTTCACGCTATATTAATGAGTATGCTCTGTCAGAAAAAACCAAATGAACTCAAGCTGATGCTTATTGATCCCAAACGCTTGGAGTTTACAAATTACGCTGACATTGGCCATTTATTAACGCCTGTCATCACTGACCCGCGCGTGGCAATTTGCGCATTGCGTTGGGCCATTCGAGCGATGGAAGAGCGTTACACCCTCATGGCACGTGCGAAAGTTCGTAATATTGCCGAATATAACGAGCTCATTGCCCGCACACAGGCAAAGCCGCAAGAAATTTCTTTAGACTCTGATGCGCGAGAAGCTTCCCGCCCAGAACCACTGCCATATTTAGTTATCATTATTGACGAGCTTGCTGATTTGATGATGACCGCGGGCAATGACATCGAAGAAGCCATTACGCGATTGTCTCAGATGGCGCGAGCTGCTGGCATTCATTTAATTGTGGCAACACAACGCCCATCGGTTGATGTGATTACCGGTTTAATCAAGGTAAACTTTCCCAGCCGCATAGCATTACGCGTTACTTCAAAAATTGACTCGCGAACGATCATTGATTCAGTTGGCGCTGAAAAATTGCTTGGTCGTGGCGACCAACTATTTATGGATGCGCAGCATGCCGTAACAACACGGATCCATGGAGCCTACGTTGGCGATAAAGAGATTAATGCCGTCGTCGATAGTATTAAACGCCAAGGGGCTCCCCACTATCTCGATCTAGGAGCAGTGGTTGCTGCTGGCGAGCAAACTAATCTTAACGAAGAAGATGATGAAATATTTCAGGATATTCTCCTCTTTCTGGATGAGGTTGATGAAATTTCAATCTCATTATTGCAACGGCGTTTTAAAATTGGCTACAATCGTTCGGCTCGCATTATGGAAGTGCTCACCACCATGGGCAAAATCATGCCGGCCGATGGCAGCAAATTACGCAAAGTGGTAAAGCAAGCAAATAGCTAGTATCATTTGGTTCAATAACCAAAAAAGCTGGATACAAACATGATCACTACCACACAAAACACGTCTCATTTTCAACCACAAGCAATCTCAACCGTTATCGATCAAGCGTGGTTGACGCAAGCAATTCCAAAAGCACAATTGCTCCAGGGCACCCTATTATTACCCACGCCCTGCTCAGTAGATACACGCGCACTCAAAGCTGGTGATTTGTTTATCGCTATCCCCGGCGCGCAGGTCGATGGCCATGATTTTGTGGCCGAGGCATTACGCAAAGGAGCTTCGGGTATAATAATTGCTCACGACAAGAAAGAAATGCTGGCTAGCTTGCAATCATTGATCCAACCAAACACCGTAATCCTGCTCGTGCCTTCACCGCTCGAGGCGCTCAAACAATTGGCTCATGCATGGCGAAACAGATTTAACATACCAATTATTGGCATTACCGGCTCAGTTGGCAAAACCAGCACTAAGGAGTTGTTGGCCACAATTATGAGGCGTCATGGTAAACGCTATTATGCGTCACAAAAAAACCAGAACACTGCCATTGGCGTGGCCATGAATATTTTGGCTATGGACCTTGAGCTTGAAGGAGCAATTTTTGAGGTTGGCATTTCACGAAAATCTGAAATGGCTGGCATGGCACAGATGCTACGGCCCACCAATGCTCTGATTACAACCGTCGGCCATAGTCACACGAGTGGTTTAGGCGGTATAAACGAAATTGCCATTGAAAAGCGCAAAATTTTTAGTTGTTTTAGCGAACACGACATTGGTTTTGTGCATGGCGACATACCGGTGCTGGGACAAGTTGCGTATGTTCATCCGGTAATCAAGTTTGGCCTTAAAAGCACCAATCAAATTCAAGCGCGAAAAATTGCAATAGGTGAATCCACCATCAATTTTGTATTAAAAATTTATGGTGAAAAATTCAAGGTGCAGCTCCCCACAACGCACACCGGCGCAATCATGCAATCATTGGCTGCTTGTGCTGTTGCCACCCATCTTGGGGTGCCAGCACATACTATTATTGAATGCTTAACGAATCTTTCTCCTGTTGCTGGCCGCTTTGAACAGCTAAAACTTACGTTGGGCACCGGCTTTGTGTATAACGATTGCTATAATGCAAGCCCTGAAAGCATGAAAGCTGCGTTGCTTGCATTTACTAAGCTACCATCTTCCGGCAAAAAAATTGCTATTTTGGGCGATATGCTCGATTTAGATGAAACGAGCAGTTTCTGGCATCGACAAATCGGTCGTTTTTTGCGAAAAACAAACATTGATCACCTTATTTTGGTTGGTTCGCAAGTTGAATGGCTCGCCAAAACCCGCCCACAACATATTACCTTTGATCTGGTAGCCTCATGGCAGGATGTTTTACCTAAACTACAGCCGTGGCTTTCTCAGCAGCTGTTAATATTAGTTAAAGGTTCACGTGGCATGGCCTTAGATAAATTGGTTGCAGTGATAGCGGAAAAAGAAAATGAATAGTACCTATCACAAACCGGTTTTAGTTCATGAAGTTATTGAATACCTCGACCCACAACCAAATAAATTATATCTAGATGCCACATTTGGGGGCGGCGGCCACACCCGGGCAATCTTGGAGGCTGAGCCCTCCTGCAAGGTAATAGCGCTCGATTGGGATACCAAAGCACTCGAATTGAATGGTGAACGATTGCAACAAGAGTTTCCCGATCGGCTCACCCTTGCCTGGGGAAACTTTACCAATACCAAAAAACTTCTGGCTGATAATGGGATACAGAAGGTCGACGGCATCTTGGCAGATTTTGGCACCTCACAATTTCAGATCTTTGAGCGCGCTGGCTTTTCATTTGCACGAGAATCAGCGCTCGACATGCGCATGTCACCCTCGCATCAAAAAATGACCGCCGCTGAATTGGTCAATAAGGCCACCGCAGAAAAGTTGAGTGATATATTCTTTGAGTTGGGGGAAGAACGATATGCCCACCGTATTGCCGACGCCATCGTAGAAGCACGCAAAAAAGGATATATCAAAACCACTACACAACTGGCTGACATTGTTAAGCATGCCGTGCCGCTTGCCTATGCAAAAGGACGCATACATCCGGCAACACGCACCTTCCAAGCATTGCGCATTTACATCAATCATGAACTTGAAAACATCAAGATGTTTTTACCAACTGCGTGCTCTTTGATTAATTCAAAAGGACGATTGGTGCTGATCAGTTTCCATTCATTAGAAGATCGAATGGTGAAACAATTTTTCAAACAAAAAGAGATTGATGGCATTGCACAAATTATCACAAAAAGCGCGATCAGTGCTACTGATATAGAGTTGCGCGAAAATCCATCATCGCGTTCAGCCAAACTTCGCGCATTAGAAATCTTGTAAAATTTCTTTGACAAATAGTGTAAGTACGATACATTGTGCCGCATATTTCAGGGTGTTGAAATAGTAAAAGCAGGAATAGCAGTAGTGATCGCGATGATTAAAAAAAGAGAATCGTGAAGCGAGGTGAGTGATAGTAATGAAGGAGCGAGTGTGTTAAACGGATCATCAAGGATTGAAATGTCAAAGATATTAGAAATAACCGAAGTAACGGTTTTTCCTGCCAAGGAGGGCGGAAAACTGCGGGCATTTGCTACCATTGTATTTGAAAATTGCTTCATCATCCGCGACCTTAAGGTAATTGAAGGAGACCGAGGTTACTTTGTCTCAATGCCGTCGCGACGCCGTAAGGATGGTACTTTCAAGGACATAGTCCATCCCCTGAATGCCGAAACCAGGCAACGGGTAGAGGAATATATCATCAAGGAATATCACCGATTGTTAGACCAAGATTTTGCACAAGACGAATTTATTGGTTAAAATAGCGTCCCTTAAAAAATTTTATTGGGGCGTAGCCAAGCGGTAAGGCACCGGGTTTTGGTCCTGGCATGCGGAGGTTCGATCCCTCCCGCCCCAGCTCTGTCTCTAAAATTAAAAAAGCTCCGGCCAGAAGGTCGGAGCTTTTTTTTGCTCTTAATCTTCGTAATCGATTTCCCAATCTGCGGTTTCTGATTGATCAGACCGATCTTCTTTAATTTCTTGCGGCGCAGGAAGCTGCGGCACACGAGGTTTGTTACCTTTTGAACGGATTTGCATAAGTCGATGGGCATCTTCTTTTATGACGGCCTTAGCAATATTTTCACGCTTGGTAAGTTCATCAGAAACTTCATCGAATTTATCGTTGAGCTCTTTTTGTAGCTTTTTAACCTGCCGTTGTAGCTTTATAACTACTTCAACACCTGCCAGGTTCACTCCTAACTCATGGGTCAAATAGAGCACCTGCTCGAGACGATCAATATCCTCTTCCTCAAACATGCGGGTGCCGCCCGCCGTTCGCTTCGGAGATAGAAGACCCTGCTGCTCATAAAAGCGAATGGTTTGCGGATGTATTGAAAACATCTGAGCAACAGCGGAAATCGAATAAAAACCCTTCTTTCTTTTCATATGCGTAAACCCAACATTGTTTTTTCTTTATTTTGAGCAGCGTTATCAAATTGTAAAGCCTGCGAGCGAAAAATAGTGGAAGCAGAAAGCTCGTAGTAGCTCCTTCTCCGACGTCGCTAGTTTTCATATTAAAGTGATCCCAAAACCCTATACCCGGCCTACTATCTAGCATCTAATCTCAATCTAGCATATATTTTATGCTCCCCAATGGATTAAACAACTTGAGAGACTATATTATGATTACATGCCGTTTCTTCAGCCTAGTTCTTCTGGCCACATCACTAGCCGCCGCCTCTAAAAAAGAAACCTTTGTTCGGCTCACCCAAGAAGAGATTAATGGCACCATGTTTACCCATAGATCAAAAGTATATGACGGCACGGTGGAAGATACCTGGACCATCAACGGTAAGCATGTGGACGGCGATGAATACGAAGCCGCCTATCTCAAGGCAAAAACTGCCGAGCTCCAGCAAGAGCGCCAAATGCGCGAGCAAGAGCATCGCCAACATGAAATGGAGATTGCCCAACAGCAAAAATTTGCACGCGCAGCTCGTATAGGTATCCATAAGCGCACATTGCACGAGCTTATAGAGATCGTCGAACAAGAAATGCAAAAATTAAATGATGAACGGTTAATGCCATATCGTGTATTTGATGCAACGACCTATGCAACCCCTGAACATTTAGCGCACTTAAATCGCACCGTGGCAAAGGCGAAGCAGATGACTTCTGAAAATGAGGATGAACTAACTGAGCGTGTTCTATCCAACATGCATGAAGAGCTTGCCAACCACCCTGCCAGACTTAAAGAATTTTATCGGGCATCGGTAAAACAGGCCATCAACACCTGCGATAACACCCAACTCCTCAAAGAGCTTTTAGAGCTTCTTGGTTAGCCAGGCTTTTACCCATGCAAGAGCCTTGGAGCATTCAAATAGAATTAACACCGGTTGCACAACCGATAAGCTCCTTTACCATTGGTACCATACACAATGGATAAAGGGAATTTCATGAAGTTGCATAAAAGAATATTGCTCATCGTCCTCAGCTGCCTCTGTATGGCCAGCATGACACTCCATGCTGCCAAAAAACCGCAGCCAACATTCCTTCAACGCACTAAAAATTCGCTTACAAAATTTATAAAACGAATGCCGCGTTCGATAAAATGGGAAGCAGCTTGCATAACTGCCACCCTCTTTTTCTATCTTGCCAATAAAAAAGGGCGTTTTTTCGGTCCCACCTACCAAGAACTCATCCAAACTGACAGATACGCAAACACCGTTTTGCCAGCGCTGGGGAGAAATTTTGAGCCGGTCACCGTACATACAGCTCGCGGCGATGTGCGTCTTGAGCAATTTGATGTAGCTCGCCAAAATTTATATATGGGGATGTGTACCTGCGGTCAACACGCATTAACACAAGCAAATATTATTCTACAGGGGCTCGAAAACAATCAACTTGAAGCGGCACGTTTTAATCTTCAAGATCACCACTTTATGGGCCTTGCCGTTCAGCAAACGTGCCATGAAGCTCAGACACTGCAAAATCAGTTTCCTGGTTTGCTTGATTGGGCAGTCGAACAAACTGCTGGCTGGACCGAAAGTGAACTCCTTAACCGCATGCTTGAGCGTGAAAATGGCAGCTATTTTGTAGGCAACCGCATCAGTCGAACAATAAGCCCACGTAGTGCTGAACCACACCCAGCTATTGCCATGCTCAATACCGCTGGCCACCATCGCGTGCTTCTGAATATCGGCGCTCATTGGATAACGGTTGTTATTGATCGCCCTCGTGCAAATGGTATCGGTAGATATCTTGTTGCAAACTCAAGCGGCTGTGATGTACGAAACAACCAATTGGTTCGAGATCTGATCGATGTGCTTGAGGGAGCACCAGCGGTTGCCGCGAGCAATTAACAGGCACAGGGTACTCGTTAGGATAAAATCCGACGCAACAGTTCATCTTTATCACGAATTGATTCATTGATCTGGATTTCATAGGCTTTTTTGAGTAATTCGCCCATCGCGGGCCCAGGCTGGACAAGTCCAGCAAGGTCTCTGCCCAACAAAATTGGTTTTTCCACGTGCGAAAGCACGTGCGCCTCTAAAGCTCGTTTGACCAGTACAATTGCCTCATCGCTGGGTTGCGTGAGCGGTCTTCCCTGCGGCCCACGGCCTTGCTGATCTGCCGTAACCAATAAAGCCAAATCGTATAAGGTATTTTCGGGCGCTAATCGACCCGCTAGTCGTTTGACGGCTGCCAAACCAGCAGTGGGTGCCACTGCATGAAAGGCCTGCATATGACAGGCGACCAATTTACAAGCGCCTTCAATTATTTCTTGATTGCTCATTAACCGTGAAAGCATATGCCGCGTGGCAGGAACCCCTGCCTCGGCATGACCGTGTGCGGTAACGTGACGATCTTCTGCCACATTCTCAACCAATGGTTTGCCCAGATCATGGCACAGGGCACCATACAATAAAATAAGGCGCCTTGTGGTTGAGGAAATAT
>DAIDHG010000037.1 GCA_027452085.1 bacterium | reverse complement strand
CAATCTTTCTCTTATGTATAAGGCGCCTGGCAAATCATTGCTTTCATATGTGCGTTTGTTTTTTCAAAATTCATCGGATGCATCTTTACGGCGTGTGATACGACAAGGATATTTCGATCTGGGCATCCAAATGGCAAATTTTTATAAAGCCTATGGTTCATCTCAACATGCAGATTCACTGCCCAGTGGTATTGTGCATGGTGATTTGCATGTTGGTAATATCTTTTATGATGCAGATCAGCGTCAGATAGTGCTCATTGATAATGCGAGTGTTTCAAAAACTATTAATAAGGCCAGAAGCTGCAAAGGTGATATCTACATGTTGCTCCGAGGCTGGATTAATGTCTTGCCTTTTGATATTCGACGCGAATGGTTTGACCTCACCGTAAAAGCATTTTTTGCTGGTTATCTTCACACCTATGCTGATGATCTGCAGCCAGGAATTTTACAAGATCTTAAAAGCTGCGTTGCCATGAGGCGGAATGATTACATCACGCCAGAGCAGGTGGAGAAATTTAATTCATGGGCTCGCTATTTTTTGTGAAACCTCTGTTCTCATTAAACTTAGCGCCCTATATTTGCGCATAAATAAAATTGATTCTGATAATTCCGTTAATATTTACTTGGTTTTTAAATTAAGCTCAACTATGAGCGCTGCAAGTTTCGCTTGTCATTATATTGACATCGCAAGAAAAATGGCAAGGCGAGGCTTAATGAGGCAGGTTTTGTTCTGGGCGATTTAAAGAGTATGGTGTTCGTTATTTGCACTGAAAAACGTTGTACAGCAGTTGTTTTTTTAACATTTTAAAAAATCTGTTGCCAATGGTGTGGAACTCATTGTACATTTTGCTTTACCTATCCTATAAAAAAGCGGTGGTGAATCGGAGAGTAGTTCCGGAGAGTAGTAATGATAGTATTTCTGATTTTGATGATGCTTCCTTTTGCATCGTTGTATGCAGAAGAAATAATCAGAATTCGTAGCTCAATAGCAGATCGGGTGCATAAGCCAACTCAGCAGTTGCGTGTTACATCGTTAAATAATGGTCTGCTAACCGCAGCGTCGGTTAAGGAGTTGTTAGCGGCGGCGATCGATAATTCTTTTAGTAGCAGATTTACTGCACCTGAGCGATTATCGGTCTACGAGATGGCTGAGGAAAAAAAACACGCACTGCGAACAACACAACTGTTTGCCATTGATTATAATGGAGCAGAGAGCAAACATGAGTCATTTGTTCTCAAGGGTATGGGCCGTCCGGGAAAAGAAACACGTGGTTTGGGTAAGGCTCATTCGTACGAAACGTTGCGTCCTTATATTTACCCAAACTCTGTAGTCGATGCGCCACAACTTATTTTTCCCATCGCCTGCCTGTCATATGAATACAACGATAAGACATGGAATTTTTCTTTAATGCCGCGAGCTCGGGGCAGATCATTATTGTCCTTTCTTACAGAATTTGTGGATTCGCCAGATAAGGAGCATCTGCGTGAACTCATTGGGGCAGCCTATTATAAAACCGGTCGAATGATGGCAAATTTTTATAAAGCATTGTGGGTGCCAAACAACGGCTTGGGTAGCTTACCCAAAGGGATCACCCATGGGGATCTGCACGTTGGCAATGTGATGTACGATCATGAAAACGGCACTATAGCACTCATCGATAATGATAAAATAGTGCATAGCATTGAAAAGCCAAAAGATTGCACCGGTGATATAAAATTTCTCTTAACCAATTACGTTTTTTTGATACCTGACCAACTACAACCGTATTGGTATGAGCTTACGATTTCCAACTTTACAGAAGGCTTTCTGAGCTCATTTGAAGAATCTGAGCGGCCTTATTGGTATAACGCTATAAAACGTGCGCTACTTTCTACTGATCATAAAGCAGTTATTGAATTCATCTTTGCATAAGAGGATCTGTGCATAGAGTTGTTGTTTACTCACCAGCTTTTTACTTGTCTGTTTTTTCAAATCATTGCCCTGCATGAATCCACGGCGCTAGATTAAATATGGTGAAATGGGATAACAATGAAAGGTTGGTATGAAGCGTTTAATGATTGGGGTATGTATCATAATTGCACCAAACGTGGCGTGTGCCTCTAGTAAGGCATCTATGGCAGAAGAAGAGAGTAATGTATGGAAAGAATTGTCGACCGCCATTATTCGTGGCAACATCGATATGGTACGCAAACTTGTTCCCGATGTAATTTCCAATGACGCCAAAAATCCAGGCGGTTTACGACCGGTTGATATCGCCAATAACGCCAAAAAAGGATACGACGAAGTCGCAAGCTATCTTCAATCGCAGCTCAAGCATGAGCAGCAGGCTAAAGAGCAAAAACCTCGATGGACGGATGAGCATACCGCGGTGGCGCGAGCTCTCGATAATTTTTTAGAGAACGGATTGAGCGGTAATACCGCCCTAGCAAAAAATCAACTTGATCAGGCTATAACACACGCAACCAATATTATTAATGCGCTTGAGAGCATGAATGCAACATCCCAAGGGCAGACCTTGCGCCAAAAGCTTGAGCAGATTGAGGAAGTTGTTGGTAAAAATAATAAAGAGTATGCACCGAAGATAAAAGAGCTTTATGGCTGGCTGACGCACGAAGGTGAGCCAAAGCGTGAGTTGCCAACGGGCGAAGATGTGCAAATGTTACGCGATGGATTAGATGATGGGGTGGTTTGGCTCGTAAAACAGGTAGTGCCGGCTAAATTCAAAGCGAGTGATACCATGGCAGATGGGCAAAAAATAACTACAATTGCCGCATTTCACAAAAGACGCCACGATCAGATTTATGCCTACCTCGAGATGCTGTATAAAAACGAAATTGCTACAGCTGGCACAAAGGGTGACCAGCCCTCTTCGCCTCGCAATAAGCGTTCATCGCCAAAACCAGAGTAAGGAAAAATTACCATGAAGTTCTCTACCATTTTTGTTGCGTTAGTTGTAGTGTCGAGTGCACCGATCGCGGCCCAGCAATCTTTATGGACCAAAGATCATGCAGCTGTGGCTAACCTATTGCAGCGCTATGCAGATGATATGCAGGCCAATAATTTTGATGCTGCAAACAGCGAGCTTGAAAAAGCGCTTGCCAAGGTGAAGCGGATGAAGCGCCAAGGCCGAGATGTTACCGTATCAAATGATGAAGGTTTCACGCTGTACCAAGAGGCGCAGGATGCTCAAGAGCTCACCAAAAGCAAAGTCGATGATGCACTGCGATCTAAAATGGATCAACTTATGAATGTTTTGATTTAGGTTTGCACTATGAAGAAAATCCAATGGGGCCTTCCATTGCTTAGTTTTATTTCTTTATTTGCTACGAGTGTAACACCGCCATCAATCACACGAGCTGTGCCGTATACTCATGCCACCGATGCTGACTTTAATCGTCAGTTGTTGCTGCGCCCGCTTATTATTTTTTTAGATGAGAGTGAAAAGAATGGGTCGGGGGCGGTTGCAGATGAGTTCTTTCAAGCTTTATCCAATAAGCTGCCGATCGTTGCATCGTCATACATCGTGCACAATTATTTGCAGCGTAATGCGCGAGTGCAAGAGCTGTTAAAATCATCTGAACAAATGCAGTCCAATCCTTTTTTAGCTGTTCAGCAACTGGTTCGTGCGACCATTGATCATCGGAATATCCCTATAGATGCTCGGCAAGCAGTGGTTGATAAGATAAATAAGATGTTGGTTGACCAGGGAATCATCGAACGTTTTAAAAACATTGGCCCCCGCACCGCTGAACTTTATGGGCAGTTGGAGTTGCCAGCCTTGATGGCCCGTGAAATATTTGATCCACGCGCCTGGCAAATATACTCCGTTGATGATTCACATTCATTATATCTGCTTATTCCCGAACTATTTTTACGACGATTAGAGCTTACCAAAATTGGACCAGAACCATTTCCAATTGCCTATAAATTTGGCATGCCACTTTCCAAAATGGAACGTTTGCCATCTGAGCATCTTGATGAATATGTTGCATCGCATTGGAAAAAAGCGCCAAGCAAAAACTATTTTATTGAAGCACTTTCACGCCTATTTATACCTAAGGCTGAATATGCAAAACTATTTTCAGGTCGGAATCCATGCTGGATTGTTTATCTCATGGGTCATGGTCATCCTCAAGAAACCGTTGCTACTATTCCTGTTGATCAGTTTCATCGTATTTTAGATTTTTTTGATGAAAAGGTGTTAACGAAATTGCTGGTATATCTCTCTTGCTATGCTGCAGGTGTAAATGAAGAGTTAATATACAAGAACGTGCAGGATGTTGGAAAACAACGAATCTATTCATATCCAATCATGTCAGCTGCTTTGAACGATTATGCAGTCATGTCTCAAATGATGGTATTTGTCTTTGCAAATAAGGATGTATTGGACGATCCTTTATTAAAGCCAGAGGATATAGCGTGGGACAGCGGAGAGTTGATAGCTGGCCAAACACGATTTTTCTCAAAGTTTTTTAACACAGCTTTGGCCTCGGAAATTTTAGATTTTAAAGCACTGGCACAATCACTTCGTCTTGGTATAGAGACCGGGATCGGAAAACAATCTTTGCATGGTGCCCAACTGCGTTTGCCCGGATTGCCGTGGTTTTCCGTTATTAATGCCCAAGACTCTACTGTATCAATTGGTAATGTTTTGGCAGCAACAAGAACACAGTCAATGAATGTAATGGCATTTTTCCAGCAACAGCGATCTGCTAAAAGCAAAAATGGCCCATTGGGATTGTTGTTATATACACAAAACATCCCTTTCAAGCTGGATATGAGCACGCTGCCCGAGCTGCCGGAAATTATTTCTATGGTGCCAGGCCCTGCTGTTCATCGATTGTCTTGGATTGATGCCGGTCCAAAAGAGCTCATGGATGTGCTCAAAAAATTTCGTACCGATGAAATTGTGCAAAAAGTATATCTGATAGATTACTTGGAGGTCGCCCCGACCGGTATCGTGGTGCCAAAGAATGTAAAGCTCATAATGCCTGCCTATAACATCATTATTGATGGCAAAAGTATCTTTTATAATTCAGCTGAACGCTACTATAAAATGCCAGCAGATTTCTCGAGCCCAGAAAAGGAGTTAGAAGAAAATTCGCCGGAGTTTAATGAATACAATCGCTTATTTCAGTTGTATCGCGACATAGCTGCTGGCACTGAAGAGAAAATTCAATCACTCAAACAGGTGAGCCAGGAGTTGGCAAAGATTCACAAGGCTCAATTTGAAAAAGAGCAAAAAGCTGGTGCAGAACTCGGCAAAACGAGCGCAAAACAACCGCAGCAGAAAGCATAAAAAAAGAGCCCCAGACGTCTGAGACTCTTTGCGAACATTGAGATGTACGATCAGAATTTTACTCTGCTTATGCTGTTCATCAGCTTCCTTCTGCATCTTCTTTAGCAGACGATTCGGTAGTTGATGAGGGCATTTGTTGAACAATAGGTCTGATCTGATGGCCTGCCGGCACACTGTGTCGCGCCATTGCCCCACTTTGGCTATTAAACTGCGCAATAATCGTGCGTGAGCCAATTCGTTGGGCTTCGCTCAACGGAGTTTCCCCCACGTGATTTGCGTAATTTTGGTTTGCACCTGCACGAATCAGGGTGCTTACTAAAGTCAAACTATTTTTTTTGACGGCGTGCATCAACGCGGTGTTGCCATCATTATCTTCGACATCAAGATTGGCCTTATTGCGAGCCAACTGGGCCACTGTGGTTAGACTGCCATTTTTAACGGCTAAAATAAGTGCTGTATTACCATCATAGTCTTGTATGCCTTGGTTGGCGTGGTGTTGAATTAGATCTGCAACTTTGTTTGTGTCGCCTGTAGCTGCAGCATTCATAAGCTGTGTTCTGCCTTGCGCATTGCGCGCATCGATATTCTGATTGGCTGCAGGCTCAGGTAAATCTTGATGCGCCTGCGGCACAGCTTCTTCCTTATTTAATGGAAGAACGGCAGGTAATTCGCCTACTTCAGTTAAAGCAATCGCGCCTTCATTTTCTTCAGCTGCAGCATATTGCCCGGCGGCAATTTGCTTGAGCCGCGTGAGCAAAAGTTGCTCGTTGTGAGGATCTTGGGTTACGGCATATAGAGCAGGAGCAACCATTGCCTGATACCAGGTAACTTTTTGAGGATCGATTGAAACTCGCAGATTAATTTCACGGCTCCACATATTCTCTGAGCCTGGGCCAACCGAGAATCCTCGCTGGGCCAGCTGCTTTATCTGGTTACTGGCGATAGAGCCATTATCACTCACCTTGGAGTTGCGTACCGTTATGCCACCAATTTTACCGTTGAGCATCGCCTGATATTGGTAAAATAACAATGCCTTTGTTTTATTAGCAAGGCCAAATTGCGCTTGTATAATATTGTTGGTTTCTGATGGTGCCGTGGATGATGCATGGGCTGTTGCCGATATGGCCAATAGCGCCAGTGCCATTAATCTCATCTGCATTATGTTCCTTCTTGTTGTTATGACAGCTTAACGATAATAATCGTTCCTGATTATACGGGTTGGATTATATAAAATACAAGGTTTTATATGCAGATGAGGACGATAAAATATCATATGTAAAACTAGGCCGCCCCCAAGAGCTGGGTAATGGCGACCGCCAAGAAGGTAACCAAGGAAGCCGCTGTATGCATGGGCACCGTTGGCAATAATCCAAGCTTGCGATAGCAGATAAATATAAGTGCCCCAGCGGTGATGATACGCATGGCGACGGTAGCCACAATGAGAAATAATCGGCTGGGTGTGTAGGTTAAGACCGCACAGAGGAGCACCAAGTAGCAACAATTGAAGAGGATCAGCGTGAGCGGATGTTCTTCGGTGAGCATTATTTTCTCAAATGGAATCAAAAACTGTTCGCTGATGACCACGAATAAGAAGAGATAAATTGGCAATAGATCAACGGTGTCGGTGGTTAGTGAAAAGCACCGCAGAATATAGGGGAAAACCAAAATAGATGCGCAGCCCACGACTGAAAGTAATAGATATAAGCTCGAAGTGGCCGCTGAAATGAGCGCCTGTTTTGTCTCGCGATCGTGTGGCTTTGCATGAGCTAACACTGTGCCCGTGGTAATGCCAAATGTGCGTTTTACGCAGGTGGTGATGTAGTAAGAAATATTTGATGCAAGTGAAAGCGCTCCGGCTTGACGCAACCCAAAATAGGTAGCAACTAATGGCACGATTAAGTTGCTTGAAAGGCATTGGCTTGCCAGTTGATGCAGATAGCCAGTAGCGCGCGTGTTGATCAATTCTTTGTGATTAATGGTGTGTTGTGGCTCAAGCTCAGGTAGCTCTTTGTGCCAACGATGCACAATAAATAATAGGGCGAAAACTTCCACAAAGGTGACCAGCGCAAATGGTAGAAGCAACACCGGCATTGAAATTATTGGTTCGGCAGTGCCGTAAAGTAGGCAAACAACTAAATAATATCCCCATACAAACAATACATACGAGGTGTTGGTGGCAATTTCTAAAAAGGCCAACGGTTTAAATTTGCCGGCAAAATGAAGCATTGAGCGCAAAATCCGTTTAGCCGTCTCGGCAATTGCTGCCACGGCCAGTAAGGTAATGATGAGGGCATCGATCTGAAAGCCCAACTTAATCATGGCAATGGGCACGGCAATGAATGGAACGATAATGATCAAAAGGCTTTGGAGTAATAAGGGCCGAAAAATAATAGCCCAAAAGCTCGCATGGCTCTGCACCGCGCGGTGAAACAGTGGGGAAAGCGAGGTGTCAAAGCCGAAATTGAGCCACGTGCTTAAGAGCCAAACGATGGAAAATAGTGCCGTGCAATAGCCAAATTCCCGCAAATGCAAAACCCGGGCCAATAAGAGCTGATGGCCGAGTATGAGGCTTTGGACGATCAGCTGTTCCAGCGAGCTCCATTTGAGTCCAGTTTTAAACGTTGTCTTTTCCATAGTGCTTGTAGTCTAGCAGGTCTGGTAGAAATGGAATGTGGTTAGGCTTTGTCGCTAATAATGGCCGGGAGTTGGCGCAGAGCTTCAGTAAATGGTCGCGCGGTAATATCCGAGTGGTATTCGGTATGATCACCCAGATGCAATAGATGCAATGTCGCTTGGGGGTAATCTTCCTTGAAAGCGCGTAATCCTTTGAGTGAGTCGGAGGTAACCTTTTTGGAACGTTTGATTTCAAAGGCATGCAGGCCATGCTCGCCATATATGACAAAGTCGACCTCTAGATCATTCACGGTGTGCCAAAAATGAATTTTGTATCTGAGTTTGTGGTAATCGTTAATTGCGCGAAGATGCTGCAGGAACACCGTCTTGAACCCAGCACCATCGAGCTCGGCATCGGTATCAAGGGGGCCTGCGCTGCGCAAGCTACGATATATGCCGGCATCAAAGAAATAAAATTTTTTCTGGGCAATCACTTCGCGTTTGGCGCGTTTTGAAAAAGCAGTTAATCGAATACCAATTAATAGATCTTCGAGGATGTCGAAATAGTTTGTGATTACGACACGATCTATCTCAAGTTCACGCGCAATTTTTGAAGCGTTTACTACGTGCCCTTGAGAAAAACTTGCTACTTCTAAAAATCTATTAAAATCACCGATATTGCGCGTCAATCCCTCTTGTTGCACCTCTTCACGAACATAGGTGCCAATATATGCCTCTAAGAAATCGCGAGGGTCTGGCGTATCGAATGTTTTGGGCAGCAGACCAAATTTTAAAGCATGGTTTAAGGTGAATGCGTCGCCCAGTTCTTGGATTACCAATGGATGCATGTGATAGATCAATGCTCGTCCGGCCAGTAAATTGACACCTTTTCTTCGCAAAGAACGAGCGCTTGATCCGGTGAGGATGAATTTTATTTTTCGAGCTTCGATAAGGCGGTGAACAACATTGAGCAGCTCCGGGATGCGTTGAATTTCATCGATAATTACCCAATGAGCAAACTTTGGTGGTATTACTGTTTCCAAGTAACTCGGGTCTTTAGAAAATCGTCTGGCCTCGCTCGGGTCGAGCAGATCAATATACAAAGCGTCATGCACATGGGCTTTAAGCCATGAGGTCTTTCCCGTACCACGTGGGCCAAAAAGGAAGAGGCTATGGTTATGCTCAAGAGGCAATTGGAGCAATC
>DAIDHG010000036.1 GCA_027452085.1 bacterium | reverse complement strand
GAAGCACCAACGCTTTGTATCTGACAATATCAAGATGTCACGCGTCATGGCATTATTGCCATACACTGCTGCGCAGTACTAAGCTGGCGTTAAAACTAAAGGGCTTGCTCATATAGAGCAGGCCCTTTTTTAACCAGTTTCCCGCTCGACCCCGAAGACCGCGAAACAGTCAAAACAAGCAGTTTTGGCAGGCGAATATCTATCAGACCTTTTGCAAAACAATTGGTCGTTGTTACAATCAGAAACATAAATAAGACATAAAAAGGGAGTTCAACCACGATGACAACCATGAATCAACAAACAACCGCCCAAAAAAATAATACCATAGGAATCGGCCCAGCTCGGGACGAAGTTCGTAATATTGCTATCATCGCTCACGTAGACCATGGCAAAACAACCTTGGTTGATAAGCTTTTTACCGCGGGCGGTTCAGCTGATGCTGCCCAGACAGACCGGGTAATGGATTCCAATGATCTTGAAAGAGAGCGTGGTATTACCATTTTGGCTAAAAATACTGGTATTGCTTACCAAGGCCATCGCATCAACATCGTAGACACCCCAGGCCACAGTGACTTTGGTGGTGAAGTTGAACGTACCTTACAAATGGTTGAAGGTTTCTTGCTCCTGGTAGACTCTGCAGAAGGTGTGCTTCCTGGTACCCGTTTCGTGCTACGAAAAGCGTTAGAGCTTAATCTCAAGCCAATCGTTATCATCAATAAGATTGACCGTAAAGACGCCGATATAGATCGTACTGAATCTCAGATTCATGATCTTTTCCTTGATCTTGCTGCAAGCGAAGATCAGTTAGAGTTCCCCGTATTATATGGGTCATCCCGTAACGGCTACATGACCACCTCTCGCGAAGAAGCGAAGAAATTGGTTGAAGGTTCTATGACTGGAAACATGGAACAACTTTTTCAGGTGATTCTAAAAACTATTCCAGCCCCAAGACCAAAATCAGATGAGGGCCTACAAATCCTTGTAGCATCTCTTGATCGCTCAGATTACCTTGGTCTCTTGGCTATTGGTCGTGTACAGAGCGGCGAAATTAGCGTTGGCGAGCAGTTTGTCTGCTGCAAAGACGATTTTGTAAGCCAGCCAATGAAGATCACCAAGATCTACATGTTTGAAGGGTTGAAAAAGATTGAAGTGCCCAAAGCGCAGTATGGCGACATTATTGCCGTAGCTGGTTTTGACCATGATATTAAAATTAACACCACGCTCTGCAACGTTGGCAAACCATTGCCATATCCATATGTTGCCATCGATGAACCAACCGTGTCGATGTATTTCTGCGTAAACGATTCACCATTTAATGGTAAAGATGGTAAATATGTTACCGCCCGCCACATTAAAGATCGCCTTGATAAAGAGTTGCGCACCAACGTTGCCCTACGCGTAGAGCCAACCGATTCCGGTGAGCGTTTCAAAGTAATGGGTCGCGGACAATTACACCTTGGTATCTTGGTTGAAAATATGCGTCGCGAGGGATTTGAATTACAGATCTCAGCTCCAGAAGTTATTTATAAAACAGTGAACGGCGAAAAACTTGAACCGATTGAGTATGTGATTATTGACGTGCCAAGCGAGTTTCAAGGAACTATCATTGAACGCCTTGGCAAGAAAAAGGGTGAACTGAAGCAGATTCACCATTTCTCTGATGGTCGTGTACGCTTAGAATTTGAAGTACCATCTCGTGGTCTCTTCGGTTTCCGTGGCCAGTTCTTAACTGATACGCGTGGTACCGGTGTGATGGCGATGAGCTTTTCAGGCTATCAACCATACAAAGGTGAAATACCGAGTCGTACCAAAGGTGCCCTTGTATCTATGGAAACGGGTAAAACGACGACCTTTGCGTTGGACAACCTGCAAGAGCGCGGCACCTTATTCATTGGTGCTGGTGAGCAAGTTTATGAAGGTCAGATCATTGGCGAAAACAGCCGTGATACTGATATGGATGTAAACCCATGTAAGGAAAAGAAATTGACCAACATGCGTGCATCAGGCACGGATGACCAGGCTATGCTTGCACCGCCGTTGGTTATGGATCTTGAGACCACTATGGAGTGGATCAACCCAGACGAGTTGGTTGAAGTTACGCCAAACCATATTCGCTTAAGAAAGAAAGCTCTTAAAGCAAATATGCGATAATGCGTTTATTAGCTCAATAATTAACAAGCCTATATTGATGAATTTCAATATGGGCTTGTTTTGATTTTTACTATAATTGTTTGCTACAACCATGGTAAAAAAGGGATAAGACCGATCATGCATAACCAAATCGTAAAATTACCAACTACCAACCATGTCATTTTGTGGGATATTGGCGACACGCTTTTAGTAGTAAATAATCGCAAGGTGATTAAAGAGTTTGGTCTCTTTACCTTAGGCGCCTATTACCTTTCTTATCTGCTGCATAGTTCAGACAAACACAGTTCGTTTAAAAATCATTTAGAGCAGCTTTTTTTAAATATGCTGGGCAATGTGCCGTCACCATTTGGCTCACCAGGGTACGCAGGCTCTTCAATCAATAAGCCCGTGCCACCAATCCAGCAAGATTTTTTACTGGGCAAACTCTCTGGCCATGAGGCGATGGAACTTATTGATCGCTGGATCAATACCCATCCACATGCATTTACCAATAGGTATCAGCGATCAATTTTTCGCATATCATGCCATCTCTTTTTTGAGCATTATGAAGATATGCTCACCTACGGCCCACTGTTTAAGCTGTTTAAAGCGGCATATCTGGCAACTGATGCTCAGGGCAACCGCCGCAATACCAACATCATTCTTTCAAATTGGGAGCGGGATATTGGCAGGCTCAAACAAAATTTCCCTGAGATTTTCAGCTATAGCTCGGCCCAAATATTTTCCGGCGTAGAAGATACAACAAAGCCAAAATTGGCCTTATTTGAACTGGCTCAGAAAGAAATTCCCAACAATCCTCATGTTTTATGGTTCTTGGTTGATGATCAAGAGATCAACCGCCTGGCGGCTGCCAAGGAAAATATTATCCCTATCGCCCCGGATGAGGCCGAAATGGTCTTTAAGCAATATGAGCTGATAAACTAAAAATCTGCCCGCCTTGGTCAAATCTAGGCCATTTTTGGGCATATGAGGCAGGTGCGAAATTCCTGGGGCCTGGTAACTTTATTTCAGATGCAAAAAAGGCATCAGGAACAAAATGATATTTGAATGGAGTTATATGAAAAAATTAACAATCATCTCACTCGGTATATTACTTACCGGTTCGTTATCACAAGCAACATCATTAGCCCCTGCAGAATCAGCAAAAAGAGTACCTGTTCCTGTGCGTTGGGATTTGGGTGATACGTTGCTCAAGGTTGATGGCACAAAATGTTTAAAATTCCTGGGCCGTTTCAATATGCCTGCCTACATGGCTTCATATTTAATCGCTCAGGGTTGGGCAAAGAGCAAAAAAGCTTTGTGTTCTTGGTGGTACAAACAGGAAGATCAACAAGATCGTCCGAGCGTTAAAGATCACATGAAAGAGCTCTTTAAAAATACGTTGACCAAAATAGCTTCACCATGCCAGGCGCCCGATTACGAAATCTTAGGCATGGATAATTTGCCGTTACCAGCCTTACAACGTGATTATCTCCTGGGCAAATTATCGGGCGAGAATGTTATGGAATTAGTTGACGCTTGGATTGCAAAAAACCCAGAGCAGTTTGCTCATAAATTGCAATCTTCAATATTCCGCGCTCAGATGAACATGTACTTCAATCACTATGAAGAAGTTAATAAGTATAACCCTAAGCTATTTGAGCTCTTTAAAATGTGTCATGAGGCTCATGATGCGGATGGCAATCGTTTATTCACCAACATCATTTGCAGCAACTGGCCAAAAGGACATGTTGAAACATTAAAGGCTCAGTTTCCAGAACTATTTAAATACAGTGATATGCAATTAATTTCGGGTGAAATGGGCGTGGCAAAACCACACGCAGCAATGTATCAGACCGTCCCAGAAGAGATACCAAAAGGGGCATCAAATGGTTTTATCGTTGATGACCAGCAAAATAACCTTACCTGCGCCACGCAGTACAACGTTGTTGGCCTTGATGCTAATAACGTAGAAGCCGTGGCTCATGGTCTTGGCCTTGATATTGGCTAATATATACGTCTCAGCAACTATCATTAAGCCTCGCCTTGAAAGGCGAGGCTTTTTTACTGCGTAAAAACCAGCCTGACCAGGTGAAATATTTTCAGCCTGTGATACCATAATACCCAGTTCAAAAAAGCTTCAATTTGAGGAGGAATAAAATGGAGAACTCATCGAAGCTATTTCGTTACCTACTCACTAGTTTGACCCTGGCCTCTGTTGCTCTTGCAACAGCAACAGAGGCTGCACATACACACCACAAACAACACAACCTTGCTCTCATCATTGACTTAGACGACATTGAAGGGCAAGAAGAAAATTTGAATTTAACTCAAGCCGATTTGAGTCATCAAATTTGTGCCAATGACGCCTGTATTTTAGCCTCGGCATCTACACTGCAGCGCATGATAAATGCTGCTCATAAGATTGGTGTTGCCCCAGGTGACCCGCTGATTGAAGATGCCCAAAGAGCCGAAAAGCTGCTCAACTCCTTTGAGCTGTATACCGACGGTTTTTTCTGGCTGTTATTACCTAATACCATAGCGGCAGAATACAAAGAAAGCATTAACCCTCAGGCTGCTGGCCTGACCCCAGTTGCACAGCCAAAAGCAATGAAAATATCGGCAGCAAAAACATCAGCCCACAGCCTGTATGAGCAACTGTGCCGTAAATCAAATCTATTGCTTTCATGCCTGCAAAATTGCTTTAAAAAAGATGGGCATGATTGGAACATCTATATCAGAGGCCATGGCGATGGCTGTGGCAGAGTATGCGGCATGGCCGATGTCGGGTTGAAAAAGCTACTGGATTTCTTTGGCACACATTTAAATACCCGCACGTTGGTATTTTCTTCATGTTATGGCGGCGGCGAGGTAATTAATTTTCTCTTCCCGAACAATGATAGATATCCATACCTGATTATTTGCCAGGGATTGGGTGAAAACGTGTTGTATGGTGTTACGATGCAATCAGCTTCACCTATCTTTAAAAGGGTTTCAGGCATCAAAGATACGCGCAACCTCAACGAGGTAATCGATTGCTTGCCTCAAGGCTCAGAACTGGCCGATAGTGCAAAGCACATGGTTTTTAATAGCTTTCAAATTCGTTTGCCTCAAAGCAGCTCCTTTGTAGCATCAGAGATGGTAGATGCACAAGGAAAGCAAACCACGCTCACGGTGAATGCAAACACCTCTGCCCAGGCCTTGCAAAATCAAGCACAAGTGGACCTTATTCTGGATACAATCTACGAAGAAAGGCCAATATCACTCTATAATGCATCCAACCTCTACACACGCGTGAAGGGAGAAGCTTGTCATTATCTGGCAACAATAAATGCCTCAACCTTGGATAAGCCAACATTGATCCAAAAATTGAGCAATCTGGGCCGTGGCAATCAGTCAATAAAGCAGACGTTCTTAATTAAAAAGATCCAAATGAATGATTCAGTACTGCATAACTGTATGGTATGTGTTAATCATCCAAACAATAAAGCTCTTGTATCGCAAGATACGGCATCATTTTTTATCTTTTATCAGCTGAATGGCCAGGGCTTTATTGAAACGGAACAGGGATGTACCCCCATCTCATCGCAACAATTACACAATTTCCTTGACCAATTTGAGCGGATGCAGGTGAGCCTCAAAGATGGGGCGAGGGCCAAGAAACCTCAGCCACAGGCAGCTACCTCTTGGCAACAGCTCGCGCACCAGGCAATCATGCCCTTATCCGCTTCTGCCTTAGCAATCCTGTTAGTCCGCGGCTTTATTGGGTTGTTTTCAGCAGCCACTACCGCATAAAATTTATGCCCTTGCGCAACCCGCATGAGGAGCCCCGATCGTAAGATTGCCAGAGCCCATAATCGAGATGTAAAAAGAATACATTTTGGCGGCAGATCAACAAACTCTTGCAATTACTAGCATGCACTTATTACACTGGTGAGGTGAGTAAAAAAAGGAGAATATATGAAACTCAACAAAATCGTGGCTCTGTTAACACTATCTGCTACTATTATCTGCGCAGCAAATGATGCGCAAGCAACAGCAGGCACAAAAATCAAGGAAGCCAAGCAGGTCCAAAAACCTAAGACCGCTGTTAAAAGATCACAAGCAAAAGCGGCAGCTCAGAGCACCCCAATGGAAACCTACCAGCAGCTCTATAACCGATGCCAAGGTGGTGACCAAGGTGCCTGCGGAAAAGCGCGACAAGCAACCAGCTGGATTTATAATTAACATCGTTGCTACCGTTTTAACTGAGCAAGATGGCTATGAAACAGATCAAGCAATCGTGGCGTGAATCATTGGCACTGCTACAACCACACCAACTCAAATTGCTGGTTATTGATTCATACAGCTTGATGCGACGATCATTATCGCCGTTGCTCCATGTTTTTGTCTGGTCATTGTTGATTGGCTTGGTGGTGGCCGTAATAGGATATATTGGCTTTTTGGTTCAGCCGTTCCATTCATCCAATTTCAGAAATTTACAAAGCTCGAGCTCATTCACCACCTTTGCCATGACCTTCAATAAATACGTTGGGCCTTTACTCAACGCTATTTTTATGTGGGCGTATCTGATAGCACTTCGTCCGACACTGCAGAAAAAATCTGATCGGTATATTTTTAGCACAGTTTGGCACTATCGGTTGGCAGTAATCTTATTCTTAATTCTACAGCTCGCCTTCATAATTTTGCTCAATCAAATGGGCTACACCAGCTGGCTCAATGAGCCATTATTTGCTCTTGGCTTATTGCTCATGCTTTCAACCCTAGATCATGAATCAACCACTCAGGGCTTTTTCAAGGGCATGAAAGATTTTGTGCAGGTTGTGTGGCGCAATGCCCCGCTGTGGCTTATATGGCTTGTTTCTCTGTGTGTCATCCGCATCATAGCATCAACTATTTCACGCGCAGCGGCCTTTGAAAACCTACCGCTCGCTATCACATTGATAATTATGGGGCTTGCTCTTGGTTTTATGCGCATCTTTATCTATATAATGGGCATTGAGCTGTATTTGAAAAGATCAATCAAGAGCTAGAGCTATTCCCTTTTGCTTTAAGATGAGCTGTCGGTAATATTGCTCGCTATGAATCAAAATGATGTAAACACTAAACCATACAAAATTATCGTTGCCTACGATGGTACTGAATACTACGGGTGGGTGGCACAGCCTGGCCTTACGACCGTTACCGGCACTTTACAAGACGTGTTTCAAAAGGTGTTCTCTCAATCAATTCGCATTATTGGCTCTTCAAGAACCGACGCTGGCGTGCATGCACTTGGGCAGGTAGCCATCTTCGTGTCTCCCCTCGATATTACCCCTCAAGCAATGCGGCGCGCGTGGAACTACCGTTTACCGCCAAGCATTCAGATTCGATCTCTTGAGATTGCAGATAATACATTCAATCCTCAGCGCAATGTGAGACAAAAAACCTACCATTATTATTTTACTACCAAGCGACCACTCCCTATGGCAGCTCGCTACGCATGGTATTACCATTCGGCGTTTGATCGCGATAAATTAGAAGCAGCACTACAACTATTTGTGGGCACACACGACTTTAAAAATTTCTGCACCATGGACGAAGGTGATCTCAGGCCAACTGAACGCACGATTGATAGCATCGAGCTTGAATATCTCAAACGCTACAAGATATGGCGCATTACTGTGCGTGGCCAATCCTTTTTGCATTATATGATTCGCCGGATTGTCGGCGCTGCTCTGCATATAAGCAAAAATGAAGCCTTTCCCTTAAGCACCATTACCGACGCCTTGCTCGATAAGCCCGGCCATCAAGCGGGAATATTGCCAAAGGCTCCGGCCCATGGATTGGTGTTGCGCAAAATTCAATACCGAGACTGAGCATGTTAAAAAGATTTCGCCATCTGATTCTTAGCGCCATCATTTTCCTGAGCGGCATCGGATTATGGCTGTATCATCAAAGTCACACCATACACATTTTGCCATATGAGGCCCTGCGCGATCGCGCATTTATTGAGAAATTGTTCCATCGCGATTGGTATTGGCTTACTGACCAGGAATATGACCCCACGCTACTGGCGCTATGGCTCGATAATAAATCACCCACGGCCGATCCAAGCACTTTTGGCACACTCACGATTCACGTTGCGCAAAAGGATCATGCAGATGTCGGTTTTGTTGCCTACTTTTTAAAATCAGCCCAGGAGGGGCTTATTTTATTTATTGATGTGGAACCTATGCATCGAAGTAAACACATCGGCAAAGCTCTGCTCGATTTTGCAATCAATAACCTAAAGGCCCGCGGCGCCAAGCGTGTCCAACTGATCACGCGCCAGCATAATACCGCCGCGCGCAGGCTCTACGATCGATCCGGCTTTAGTCTGCGTGGCCAGACCGCCGATTACGTTTTTTACGAGAAAAAGCTTATTCCGTAGCGGTGACCGATTGCATTGGCAAACTATTGTCATAAAAAAAATAATTGGCGCATCTATTGTATTAGAGGTGTCGTATTGCTTATGCTGTAGTCAAAAGGAGAGAACAATGAAGCACAATAAACTCTATTTTTCAGCTTTTGGTATTTTTTTAACTATAGGCAGCATCTATGCAGAGATGTCACAGCCTGAAAAACGCAGTGAATTACCAGTAGAATCAAAAAAAATTGTACCTGAAAAGCACCCGACAGTAGTTGCAAAACCTGCTCCCGCACCCAAACCGATACCTATTCGAGAACCTGCAATAAAGGTACAGCCGAAGCCCATTATGCGCCAAGCTACGCCAAAAAATATGCAACAAAAGAAAGCCAGTCTTGCGGTTGTAGCAAGGCAGAAAGCATCGCCAATGGCTTCTGAGGCCACCGAGCGCAAATTTACCTTTGGGAATAAATCTTTTCGCAGTATTTATGAAGCACAACACTATGCCGCAAAGCACCCTAAATTCATGGCAAAATATTTTGAAGTTCCCAAACCACCTGTTAAAGATACTGCCTGCGTGCCACCTGGTTGCCGTCAAGTTGGCGATCAAAAAATCTTCAGATCAAATGAGGATGCTATTAAGTATGAGGTACAAAAGAAGCTAGAAACTCAACATGCCCAACGCGTTGCCCAATATAAGGCTGCACATCATGGCCAAGAGCCGCCACCAAGCCAAGTGATAAATGCGCGTATGAACTCTGCTCAAGGTAAAAACCTGCTTGCCAACATGAATGCTGCTTATGCCGCACGAAATGATTGGCGCTATGTGCAAAATCCTACTACCAAATACGCCGGGTTGCCAGATTCCACGGTGATCAAAAAACCATTTGATCCGCGGCGCACGGCGCTCTGGGAACAAGAGTCGACCACCGTGGGGGATATAAAGCGCTTTGTAAAGCAAACTGAAGCCAACCTAAAACAGGCCGCTGATAGCTGGAATAACTATATTTATGCGCCGGAAAAATAAGAACGCCAGATGAGCATTTCCATTGGGATTGAGCCTGAGACGAACTCGATATTCATTC
>DAIDHG010000035.1 GCA_027452085.1 bacterium | reverse complement strand
ACAAAACGGCATGAATCTCCGCGCGCTTACGATCTCTATTGATGAGCAATTGCACGCACGCCCTAGATTTGCCAGAGCTCGTCAAATGTCATTGCTCGATTCTGCTTCTCAAGCAGATGCAATAGCCCAACGTGTAAGAAAAAATTTAAATGATTTATGCCACGAAGGTTTAGTGAACAAAAAAGGCCCACTGTTTTTAATTCAATAAATGCTGGTGTTGTACTATTTTTTTTTTTTGATACGGTGTCAACATTCATGGTAAAAATAAGTAGATGTTTAATCACCTTTATTAAGGGAGTCGTAGATGAAACGAATCTTATCAAGCCTTGCTTGTTTGAGCATAGTTGTTACGCCAGTTTTGGCGCGCGAACGAGACCGTGATTGCAATGGTTGTTTTAAACAAACATTGTGTGAGATCAATCAGGTTGTTCACGAAATTAATGAAAAACAAAGTTGCACAAAAGTTATTACTGCCGAAGACATCGGCACGACCGGGTATGTGATCAACGAACCGGGTAATTATTGTCTTGGTGAAGATGTGGTCTTTGCCCCAGAAAATCCAATCAATTTTACGCCAATTACTATTAATGATACAACCGGTACCGGCGCACAAGGATTGGCTGCTGTATCAAATGGCATTTTACAAGGCATATTTGTAGTAAACGGTGGTAGCGGTTACACAGCGCCAACCGTATCTATTGGTGGCTCTGGCTCAGGTGCGGCTGCAACGGCGCAGGTAGCTGCCGGCTCTATTGCTAATTTCACCGTAACAGCAGGTGGCTCTGGGTACCAAGATACCGTTCAGCCAGCGATTACCATAAACTCTTCAGATGTTACCTTTTCATTTAATGGGTATCGTCTTTCACAAGCTGGCGGTGCATTAGGTGCAAATATTCCTGCGTATAACGGTACGAATATTCCATCATCTCAAACCCCATTCGTGGTTGGTATCTACATCCCTGATGTGATTCCAAATGCTAATGTGAATGCCATTGGTCTTGAATCTATTTATATCGAAGGCGGCAATGGTACTATCGATGGCTTTAGTATGTGGGGTATCTATTGCTTGGGTCATGTCGCTGATCTGAAAATCTCAAACCTGACTATCGAAAATTGTGGCGTATTAGGCTCATATTATTTACGACCGTTCTCAACCTATGTGTTAAACGGTTATCCATTAGGCGAATATGCTACACCGGGCGCTGTTCCTTTTGGTCTAGGTGCATTAAATATTGGTGAGTCAGATGGTTATGGAGCTGGGCCGCAATTTTTTACACAAAATTCTGGTGTGCCGCAGAACAGATGTCAAAACATTCAGCTGAACAACCTGACCTGTTTAGACAACTTTGGTAATGGAATGATGACGGCCAATACTGACAATATGTACATAACGAATTGTCATTTTGATAATACGTTTGGGGATGATCCTTATATGAACGGTGTTGTAGGCGTTTCATTTGGATTTGCCGATGTAGATTATGAGCTACCAAGCTTGCAGGGTCTGTATGTTGAAAATTCTACGTTCAATGGAACCTCTATGCGGGGTGATTATACAACAGAAAGTTTTGGAGCAGGTCTTGGTGTGTATTTAGCTCGCTCAACAGATATTGTGTTTGAGCAGTGTCATTTTGATGGTCTCAATTACACATTCGCTGGCAACAGATTTCACCCATTTATTGCAGGTTTTGTGTCTTCAGCACCAATTGATACCACCTTCAATGCATGTACATTTAACAATATCTCAGCATTGTCAACTGTTCAAGGCTTTCATATCAGCGGACGCAGTTCGACCAACACAATCACATCGTCACACAATACACGATTTATCAATTGCCAAGCATCAAACATTCAGCAAAACGGTCAACTGCAGTTACCTGTCCCTGTCGTTCAAGGAGGTGGCCAAGCGGTTGGTTTTGTGACCTTTTATGCTAAAAATGTGCTTTTTGAGAACTGCGTTGCATCTGACATCATTGTAAATGGTCCGGGCAATCTTACCACCTCAGTATTGGGATTTGAGATAGTCGATGGTCAAGATGTTCCACCAGCGTATGAATCAGATAATACGGTATTGCGTGGCTGTGTTGCGCAGCGTGTAATGGCAAATCAAGGGGGCCATGCATTTGGTTTTAAATTGCTTCCTGAATTAGGGCCGCAAGCAATTCTTAGAACCGTTGAGTTTGAAAACTGTATTGCTGAAGGCTGCATGTCTAATGTGCCTACGATGACTAGCTTAGATGTAGTGCAAGGCGTTGGAGTTGGCTTTGCTCATATAGATATTTTTGATACTGCTGCTGGTTATCCATACGCATTTAACAACTGCAAGGCATTACACAATAAAGGCGTGCCGTCGATTGTGACTGACTCGTATTATAATACGCTCTATTCTGCAGGCTTTTTAGATTACTCTACATCTGCTCATGTACCAGCACAAAGACACACATACTATAATTGTGAAGCAACCGATAACGTCTACGGCTTTGTATTGCAAAACGATCTATTATGCTCGGTGCGCAACTGTCGCGCTGATGTAAACGTTGCCAGCAATACTGGCGATCCTGCGATCGATGGCATTGTAGGCGCTGGTTTTGTGGATCTTGGCTTGAGTCTACTCTCTACGCCAACCTCACCAGCACAAAGTTTCTCATTGTTTGAAAGCAATCGAGCATTTGCCAATGGTGCGGGATACACCCACTTTGGTGCAAATGGTAACTACAACGTAATTTATGGTACCGACGGCGACTTTGTGCCAACATTAACCGGTAATCTCAGCAATAGAACGGCTTTAGGTAGTGATTTCTTCCCTCAAGCAAATTATATTGCACACAATTTATCGATTACGATCGCTTAAATTTTGAACGAGATTTTTATACAAAGGGCGCTACAACTCGTAGCGCCCTTTTTTGAGACAATGGTCAAGCATGAAAAAATATTTATTAGTTGTTGTGTTCATACCAACGCTTTTGCATGGCTCTTTAGCGTGCATGAGTGGCGCATTACAGATCGAGTTGCGCCATCTAACCTCACGCAAGACCCCTCGTATTTTCTTGCTTTCATATCCTCGTTCGGGCAATAGTTGGTTGCGTTATTGCATAGAATTTTTGACTGGCCGTGCCACCTTCAGCAGGGCCGGATTTATGCAACCGATAAATCAGCCGTTTGCCTGGCATTTTGGTTTTGAGCTCAACGCTGCAAAAGAGCCAGTTGAAAAACTGCATCGGCCGAAAGAAATACAGGGAGCGATGAATCAAGGCCACGACAAGTTACTCTTTATTTTGCGCAATCCTAAAGAAACCTTTGCTCGCTATGAGCGTAGTTCATTTGATGAGCTCTTAAGAGATTGTCATGCAGGGCGAAGTTATGCTGGTTCATACTATTTTGAAGATTTAGAATATTTCGATGCATGGCCTGATAGTTCGAAGCTCCTCATATATTACGAAGATCTCATCCAGCACCCAGAAACTACCTTGAAAAAGGTGCTTGATTTTCTTGGGGAATCAGCTGATCGTTTGTGTGATTTCATGCATTCCTACGATCAGCACAAAAAGGCATGTGTTGATCTGTATTATATAGCAGAATCAAAAGACGATACGGCATACCATACAAAAAGATTATCTGCAGCCTATCTCAGACGCGTTGATCAGTGGATTTCTCAAGCATATCCGAACTTATGGAATCGGTATCTCATTCGGTATGCAGAGCAATAAAACAAATCTGTTTGTGCTCTAAGCTTTTTTCTTTACGCTTTTTTGAGCCCCGCACTGAGCTTCTTGGAGCAAACGCAATGCGGCATCCAAATGTCCTTGAACCTCTGCATAGAGCACGCCACATTTTTTATGTGTCTTATCTTGAGCGGCATCTTTTTTGGCAAATTGCTCGATGAACCAATCGGCGCAGGCAATGGTGTGCATGAGTTTAATTTTATTGTATGAACAGTTATCCATCATGGGAGATACTCCGTAATATTTCTCGTTCGCTGAAATAAATCTTTTCACCTTTTACCATTTGATACTCATCAGGCCCTTTGCCAAGCAATGCGATGATGGCGTTAGGCTTTGCGTGGCTGTAGGCGAGCTTGATGGCAGCAGCACGATCTAATTCTAATATTACTTTGTGTTTTAAATTATCTGGAATGCCAGCAATGATCTGTTCGTATATAGTTGCCGGGTCTTCAGAGCGAGGGTTATCTGTCGTGATGATTACTAAATCAGCAACTTCCGCAGCGATATTTCCCATAATCGGTCGTTTGCTTGCATCTCTATCACCACCGCAGCCAAATACAGCGATGAGCTGAGAGGCGATTGCTTTGAGTGTTGGCAACACTGCCTGATACGACGATGGATTATGCGCATAGTCTATGATGCCCAAAATATTCTTTGGCAGCTGATAGCGCTCCATGCGGCCAGGAACCGCGGTGAAGGTTGTGAGCCCGTGTTTTATTTCTTCGGTGGTCAGACCACACTGATAGGCCATGCTGAGTGCGCCTAATAGATTGTAGATGTTGTAGGTGCCAACTAATGAGGAGAGAAAAAATTCTTGTTTGCGCCCGTCAACTGAAAGGCTGAGGCCAATGCCTTGTGCCGTATCTGCAAATACTTTGCCTATGATCGCGCGCAATGATTGAAATTTAATCCACTGCGTGTTGAAGCTCAGCCCAAAGGGGGTATACGCATGTTGCTCGAGCAGCATGCGCCCCCAGGAATCATCGGCATTCACCAGCACCTGTGAAGGGTCTTTTGCCAGTGTTAGTAATTGGCACTTGTCGGCAAAATAAGCATCAATCGTTGGGTAAAATTCACCGTGTTCTTGCGAGAAGTTGGTAAAAATAATGCCATCAAATTGCATGCCATCAACACGATGCAACGAAGCTGCCTGAGCAGATAGTTCCATAACCACAATCGATGGGGCAGCAGATTGCTTGGTTACCGCTAAAAACTCTGCCAAAAACATATGCAAGTAATCAGGCTGTGTGGTCGTTAAAGAGGTTGGATAGATTGCTTCATTAATCTGATTGCGCACCGTGCTTAATAAGGCAACGTTGTATCCCGCTGAGCGAAACAAATGTTGCAGTAAAAAAACGGAAGTGGTTTTGCCTTTGGTGCCCGTTGCGCCAATTATTTTGAGTTGCTTGGCAGGATGATTCCAGGCTTGCGCTGAAAGAGAAGCAAGCGCGGCGCGTGTATTGGGCACGGAGATAAGTTCTGCGTTGCGATCGTGTATCAATTGCAACATTGAATCATCGAGGTTGATAGATGACTCAATCACAATTTTTTTTGCCCCGCGTTCAAGAGCTAAAGGAATGTATTTGATACCATCTTCTTTAACACCTTTGATGACCACAAATGTGCTGCCTTGGCCGACATGATCGGTATGGCTGGTCACCGGATATATTTCTGGTAATAGTTTAATTCTTGTGCTCATATGAAATTAACTCTTTGCGCATGGTAGGCAATAGCCACAACATACCGAATAGGTTTATACCCAATAGTCCAGCATTAATAACGTCTGCCGCATTCCAAATAATTTTTACTGAAGCGAGTGGTCCAAGTGTTGCGACTAGCACATAGAGCACATTAAAGAGCAATAAATATTTGCCACTCGTCAGATATAGCCAGCATTGGCGCGTGATGTATGCATAGGCAACGGTAACGCCAAGCCCAAAGGCGATAGAGAGGAATGAAACAATATATTCTCCCCACACGCCGAAAACTGTGCCAAAAGCTTGGCTTGTCAATGCGGTGCTATTGAGGCCAGAATTCCAAACGCCGCTGGCAACAATGAGCAACATGGTTGAAAAGCATACAAGATTTGCGCTAATAAAGGTGGTAAGCATCGCCAACATACCTTCACGCACGGGAGCTGCGCCGCGAGTTGCGCCAAAGAATATAGCTGCGGTGCCAAGACCTGCTTCGCTTGCGTTAGAAATTCTAGAAAAGCCGTAACGCATTGCCATCTGCATGCTGTAGCCCACCGCTGCGCCTGAAATTGCTTTGCCATCGAATGCGCTCATCACTATTAATTTAAGAGCAGGCAATAATGCTGCCCAGTGATAGGCAAGCGCGATAATCATCGAAACAAAAAATAGTCCAACCTTAACGGGCACAATGGCATCTGAAATTGCAATAATGCGTTGCGCGCCGCCAAAAACTACAAATGCAATGAAAACAAACAGTGCTGCCGCAACATAGATCGGATCGATGTGCAATGAGTGTTGTAATGCCACGCTGATGGAGTTTGATTGCATGCTGCAACCGATAGCAAAGCCCAGCATCATGCAGAAAAAAGCATACACACCCGTGAGCCAACGGCCTCCAGGTACACGGCCTAAATAGATCATTGGGCCACCAAGCACCGAGCTTCCCTCGGGAGCCGTGTAATAAGTGGCTAAGAAAACTTCACCAAATCTGAATGCCATGCTCAAAAGCCCGAGCACAAACACCCAAAATGCTGCGCCTGGACCGCCAGCCACAACAGCGGTTGCCATGCCGGCAATGCTGCCATTACCTACTGAAGCACTTAATGCGTTTAAAAATGCTGAGAGAGAAGACATCTCGGCGCCGCCGGTTGTCTTGGGCGGCTTCATGAGTTGCTGCCATGCGGCAATAAAGTAGCGAAATTGGACGAATCGTAACGCAACGGTGATGATCACTGCCGCGGCTCCGGTATAAATAACGAGCGGCCAACCCCATAACCAATTATTCAATCCATCGATGAATGTATCTAAATAAACCATGATTTTTTTCTTCTTTTTTGAAATAAACTATCTTTGCGTGGAAGCTTATAGAGAAAATCATACGGAGCAACTCGTGAGTAAAGTTCTTGGATTAGATATTGGTGATCAATGGACTGGCATAGCAATATCAGATGCCTCTGGCCTCTTGGCGCGGCCATTAAAGACAGTAAAAACGGCAGATTTAAATGGTGAGATTGAATCGTTATTACAAAATGAACGAATATCTACCATTGTTGTGGGGGAACCAAAAACGTTGCGCGGCACCCAAAGCGAGCAGACAAAGAAAGTTATTGACCATAAGAACCAATTGGCTGAACGTTTTTCCTTGGTCGAGTGGCAGCTGTGGGATGAGCGATTTTCTAGTAAACAGGCTCAGCAGCTTCATTGGGGGCGTAAACAGATAGATAAAAACTTTGAACATGCAGTTGCCGCGGCTTTTATTTTGCAGGGATATTTAGATTACAAACGAGCTCAGGCAGAGCATATTTAATTTTTTGACCAACAAAATCTTGCATTTTGATCTTCGCCTTCATTACACTTATTTCGGACAAGTTACAACTGAAAGACTTGACAAGCTAAACTATTTACATAGATTGCGTGTCTGTGGCCCAAGAGTAGCTAATTAAAAAAGAGGGAGAGGACCATGAAATGCAAAAAGTGTTCCGGTTTAATGGTTTTACAAACATTTTTCGACCATTTTGTTAATTTTAACGGTTGGAAATGTTTGAATTGCGGTAAAGTTATAACTCGCAAAGAGCGTACAATTGAATCAGATGCATTTTCTATGTTTTACCAACAACAGAAATGCAAAAACGAACCCAATAAATAATCTATGCACCTTATTATTCAGCATACTGAGCACACGGTAGAAATCGGTCTATTTGACGGAGCTCAGATGCAAGATCGCGCATGTGTCGAAAAATCACAAGCAAGCGCGTTGCTTATCCCGACAATCAAAGAATTATTGTCATCAAATAACAGTGCTATTACTGCATGTGTCTTTATTGGTGTAAATGCTGGCCCTGGCCCATTTACAACCCTTCGCACCATTCTTGCTACCGTCAATGGTCTCAGCTACGCCAGCCAGGTTCCATTAATAGGCATTGATGGCCTCGATGCCATGTTGGATCAAGCAAAACATGATGGATTAGCTGATCGAGCTGTTGTAGCGTTATTTAATGCATTTGCCGGTGATCTCTATTTTGGTATAGAAGTTGAAGGCAAGCGCAAAAAAAGTTGGAAGCCACATCAGCAATTATTTGATGAGATAAAAGATCAGTACGGCGACTCGGTAAGATTTGTTGGCAGCGGCGCTCTTTTATATAAAGATTTAATCTCAAACATGTTTGGCCCACAACCACTAGCAGAACCATGCCCGCTCCATTCATCCTTGGCTATTCTGAACAGTATTGCATGCACCATGTATGAGCGCAAAGAAACGAAAAATCAGCTATTACCGCTTTATTTAAAAACACAAACCGTTATTAATAAAACGGTTCATTTTGTGTAATTATACGATCGTATAATACCTATGCCAAGAAAGGCTGCCTGCCAGGAGCGCAGTACTGTTGGCGTTAAGGTAACTGATCTAAAGCCAACATCTATTACTGCTTGCTTTTCATCCGATGTTAAATCGCCCTCAGGACCTACCAAGCAAACAAATGTTGCATTTGACTTTGCGGCACTTTGTAGCCAATTTTTTAATGGCTCTCCGTGCATATCAAAAAATAATCTCTCAATAGCTTTTGTTTCAGCTATTGCTGCTTCTAAGCTTTTGACTGGCAGTAATTGAGGAATGGCAAATTGCTTACTTTGCTCGGCACTAGCGCGCATGATTTTATATGCCCGCTCAATATCTTTCTGATCAAATATACGTTGACTTTTTGCGCTAATGACTGGCTGGATGGTATTTACACCTAATTCGCACATAGCGGCAAGGCTTTGTTCCATCGCGTCACGTTTTAAGAGTGGCAACAGCATCGTGATGTGCGGGGTGAATGCTTGTGTCGATGCAGCTGCTCCGAGTTGTATCGAAATTGAACTTTTTTTTACGCTTTTAATAGTTGCCGTGCAATGATGCGTATCATCAAAAAGAATAACCGATTCTCCTGGCTCAAGCCGCAGAATATTTCTGACGCGCCCAACGATCTGCTCATCGGTTATTTCAGCACTGTGACCAATAGCATGGCGAGAGGTGAGCGCCGCCAGTTGTGCATAATAAATGGCAAATTCGTGCTTATTATCCATTGCCGTGGGCGGTTCTCTTCTTTGATGAGCTTCGTTTATCCCACCAGAGCATCACTCGTTTAAGTGGGCCATACATTTTTATAAAGAGCCATGCACCTGCTCGCTTCCACATAGGCAACTGCTGTGGTGCACAATTTAGATCAATGTTAACATCGGCAAATGCATCATCATCGCCAAAAATATTTTCAGTTTCGGTGCCTGAAAAGGCTGCGGTTGTTGATGGTGTGGCTTGCTGGTGCTCATCGGCAACCAGAGAAGGGGTGTAGATTGATGTTATAACAAGGCTTGTAAAAAGAAGATTTCGTATCAGCATGTGTTATAGTTCCCATACTATATTTTAAAAATGGAAAGCCAGTGTACTCGCTCTTGGCTTACATCGCAAAAGGTTGCACATGACTGACAAAAAAAAAGCACCCTACCTTGCTCATAATCTTAGATGGCTATGGGTATAGTAAAGATACGAAATACAATGCCATAGCCGCGGCCAATGCCCCACATTTGCACAGGTGGCTTACTGAATACCCACATGCTTTTTTAGCTGCTTCTGGCACCGCGGTTGGGTTGCTGCCCGGATCGATCGGCACTTCCGAGGTGGGCCATCTGACCATCGGTGCAGGCAGAGTTGTTCCTGAATCGGTTTTGCGAATTCACCAAGAAATTGAAAATGGCACCTTTTTTAAAATACCAACGTTGGTAAAGGCCCTTGATGCTATAAAGCAAGGATCAAATAGATTACATCTGATGGGTTTAGTTTCCGATGCGGGTGTGCATAGCCATATTGATCATTTAAATGCACTTATTAAAGCGGCAACTGATAAAAAAATTGCTCAT
>DAIDHG010000034.1 GCA_027452085.1 bacterium | reverse complement strand
GGCACCAAGCCTCGTGTAATGATATACAGGGCAAAGAGGGCCAACAGCTTAAATATCAGCCAAATGAAACCAATAAAGCCCAGATCGCGAGCTTTGGTGATGATGGATCTTGGGAGCTGTTTGAAATATTCGATACCCATGCGCCAGAATTCAATGCCAAAGGTTTGTAGATCGGTAATAACATGGCGTACGCCAAACCATGAAATGGCATGCGCTGGGCGTAGCCCAATTGATTGCAACTCATTTAATATAATTTGGATGTGATGCTTTTGGTTGTTGCGCAGTTGAATAATGGTGGAATAGGTATCGATAATGGCGCGATTCAATTCTGTTTGTGCTTCTGCATGCCGCTCGGCGTTGCGCAGGCGGTTGAGTGCTTCTAAATAATATTGCTCATGGCCGCGAAATAGGGCGCGATGATCTTCAACCTTGCGCATCCGTTGCTTGATGCTGGCCACTGTTTTGGCTTGCACATTGATATAGTTGTTGGCCAAGCTGCGCTTTTCGGATAATGCAGCAATTTCTCGATCAGCCGCACGCAATGGTTCTTGGTATTTATAAATTTCTTCTTCAACTTCCGCCTCAGATCGGAAGCGATGCATGGTAAGCTTATGCCAAGATTCAACCATATTTACCGCGATCTGTTCACGATCAAATTTAGCATCAGCTTGATGGATTTGGGCATTCACATTTTCAATAAGCTTATCGATATGAAGTAACTTTGCTTGTGTATTAATTAACGAAGCGAGCGAGAAATAACCCTCCCATGTGGTCGGTTCAAGCGCGATGCTATCCAATTCGCTGACATCATTTACCGAAATGCCGAGCTCTTTGGCATATTTTTCAAACTGTGCCTTGAGCTGTTCTTTTTCTGTTTCAAGCGTTTTGCGTTCATTATAGAGCTGATCTTTTTGTTCTAAATGCTG
The DNA here is from genome assembly GCA_027452085.1 of bacterium. Taxonomy (GTDB): domain Bacteria; phylum Babelota; class Babeliae; order Babelales; family JABCYS01; genus DAIDHG01. Next base: position 9,570 of record DAIDHG010000034.1, on the reverse strand, counting down.
GCGTCTTTTCTTTTCAAGTGCCGCTCGTTGTGTTTCGACATCAGCCGCTGCAACACGCAAACCTTCTTTAATGCTGGCTCGCTGATCTTCAAAAACCTTACGCTTGGCTTTTTCAATCACACTTTTGGTGTCGAGTAACCCAATTTTTCTTTTGCTTTCAAGGATTTGTTGTTTTATCAGTTCGATTTTTTGATGCAACAGACGCACATGCATTTCAAGAAGATCTGCCTGTTGGCTTGTGCTCATACCAGCCAGTGGGCCAAAAAGTGTGGCTCCTTCGCGTGACGATAGTTCGCGTTCACGGCTTTTGAGATCCCGCTCTAATTGATCTTGTAGCCGTTGCTGGTTTTCAAGTTCGGCAACCACATTAGCGCGTTGTTCCTCAATGTGAGAAATAGTTTCTTGTTCATCGGCGAGTTTTTGGCTGATTTGTTGCAGGTTATCAAATGAATAGAAAGATTTTGCATCCATGGAGAGCGATTTAAATGACGGATCTTTTAAATATTCTTCAAGGAGCTTGATCTGCTGGTCCAGCGTAAAAGCAATATTCTTGCGGGCAAGCTGCATATCTATAAGGGTTTGTTGGAGCTCATTAAATAGAGCAAGCCTACGTTGTAAGAAGTCGTCAGCATGTTCGCGAAGGCCATCTTTGATAAAGGCAATTTGCTGGCTCGCTTTTTCGAGCTGTGATTTTATGACATCATCGATTTTGGAGCGCGCACTATCAAACTCCCTCTTTTCTGTCTTTAAACGATCAAGAAGTGTTTGCTGGTCCTCACCAAAGCTTACATATAAGCCGCGGCCTTGATCAACTTGTGACTTAAACCAACCAAGTGGATCCAGCATGCCACCGGCATAGGTATGTGTGTATAGGAGCGAGAGGAGTAATAGTAATCGAGCTATGAGCATATTCACCTCCATGAAGTAAATTTTCTAGTAGCACAACAAAATACACTATTTTGGTAAATATTACGAAGGCTGATCGGGGGCCAGGAAATGAACCGTCTTGAATAGCTCATGATAGGGGTGTTCCTGCACACATCGAATTAACCATATGTCAAGTTCGGCGGTTGATAGGGTATGTGGCGCTGGGCTTTCCACAGATGGTAATCCGAGCATGAGAAAGAGCTGGGCCAAAAGTTGCTTTTTGAATATGGCCGAGCTACGCACGGGGTTGCTATAGAGTCCTGCCAGCAATGCATACAGATGCGGTTGTGGTTGCTCAAGTGGGGCAAAATGTTGAATGATTTCTAAAAGATGATGAAGAAACAGTATATCTTCGCGAGCCCAGGCAAAAGGCATATCAATAATATTAATATTATTCGCCCATGAAAGTGGTTGCCGTTCTTCCAGATGATAATTGAGTAACGCTCCAATACTAAACTTTTTAGGGTTGAGCTGTTTTTGAATTACTACTTCAATTGCACCATGCTCGCGATCAAGCAACAATAATTTTTGCTTGTGCGGATAAAAATTTTTGAGCACGAAGCCCTGATCCATGAATATCCAATTTTTAAAAATAGTCTGGCAGCATTCTATGATAAATTTTTCACTCAGTGTAGTCTGGGTTGCAGCAACCATTAATTTACCTACAATGAGTTGCTACCATCTAAAATTTAGTGCGAGTGTACGATGAATCGACCGCTTTTTATCGCTATTTTTGTAAGTGCGCATATCGCATTTGTGTTGCTTACTATTCATAAACAAAATGCATTTATTCGACTTTCCTATGAAAAGCAGCGTAAAGAAAAAACGATTTTAGCGCTACGCGAACAAAAAAAGCATCTGACGCAAGAGCGCTATGCATTGCATTCGCACGAGCAAGTCAAAAAAGTTGCCCAGCAACAGTTGCATTTAGAACCGATTAAAATTTCTCAGATACGAAAACTTGAGAATGCATCATGATGCAAGAGTGTAAGCTTCGCACCGGCTTTGTATTTCTCCTTTTTTGTGCACTCTATGCATTAATCCTGTTTAATCTCTATTCCATACAAATTCGTCAGCGACATTTTTTTAAAGAGTTGGGTTCACGTCAGTATCATGTGATGGTTTCATCTATGCCGCCACGAGCAGAAATATTTGATCGTCATGGTAAAAATTTAGCGATCAATAAAGATCAACTTTCAGCTTTTATTTTGCCTAAGTCATTAAAAACGGCCAAAGAAACGAAGAGTTTTTTGAAAAAACATTTTCCGCAGGCATTTGAACGTTTGATGAAAGTTGAGACCAATAAAAATGTACCCCATTTCTTGTTCGTAAAGCGCAAATTAACGCCTGAGCAAATTGCTCTGATAAACAATAGCGGGCTTGAAGATGTGCAATTGCTCGCCGAGCCGAGTCGTTATTATCCTTTACCGTCTGCCGCTTCCATTATTGGGTTGACTGATATTGATAATCGTGGTCTTTTTGGCATTGAGCTCATGTACAATAAACAGCTATCTGGCTCTCCCTCTACGTATCGCATTGAAAAAGATGCGCGCTCTGGCCATTGCTACTTCGCCAAAGAAACAAAGGTGGTGGGCTCAGAGCCGGTGCCGATCCAGTTGACGATTGATAGCGATCTTCAATTTTTAGCATCGGAAGAATTAAAGCAATCAGTTGTTTCCTGTGGGGCGCGTGAAGGCGCCGTATTGGTGATGGATCCGGCTACTGGTGAGCTTATTGTCATGGCCCAATACCCATCCGTTGAACCGGAGAATACGCAAAAGGTTGACCAACATCTGGCTAAAAATCGTATGGTGACTGATGTGCACGAGCCCGGCTCAATCATGAAAGTTTTCTTGGCCTTGGCTGCCTTAGAAGAGGGTGTGGTCAAACCTGACGAATTAATTGATTGTGAGAATGCGAAGTTTAGCTGTATCAATGGATTTAAGTTTGGCACGGTGCATGCCAAAGGCATCATTCCATTTTCTGAGGTGATTGCCGATTCAAATAATATTGGGGTAGCAAAAGTTGCGCTCAGACTGGGGCCAAAATTATATGACCATTATCGCAAAGTTGGCTTTGGCGCAAAAATTGGATTGAACTGGCCAGGTGAACAATCAGGTTTTGTAAATCCACCAAACAAATGGTCGCGCTCATCAATTTTAGTTTTATCATTTGGGTATGAGGCAACCGTGTCATTGATACAGATGGCGACTGCTTTTAGCATTCTGGCAAATGATGGTTATTTGGTGCGACCGACAATTATCAAAGATGGTGAAGTGAACCGCTCGGATAAACCGTTGTATAGCAAAAAAGCCATTAATCAAATGCGTGATATCTTATCAATGACGGTTGATCATGGCACGGGAAAGAATGCAGCGATCAATGGCTATAAAATTTTAGGAAAAACAGGTACGGCAAATTTGGTCGTCAATGGCAAATATTCACCGCATAATAATATTTATTCATTTATTGGCATTGTCGAGAAGGGTGATTATAAGCGTATTATCGTGACCTTCTTAAAAGATCTTGGTAAAAAAGGCGTATATGCGGGTACCACCGCTGCACCGTTGTTTAGCAAAATAGCCGAAAAGGTTTTAATTCATGACAAAGTTATCTAGTGTGTTTGATCGTTTCATGCTGTATGCCTGCGATCAAAAAATTGAGCATCTTAATAAGAATTTTTATGGTCCGCAGATACCGACTGAAATCAATGATCCAGCACATTTATTCAAGATTGCGGCATCCGGGCGCATTAGTGCCATGGCCACACAATTGGGCATGATTGAAAAATATGGGCCGCATTTCTCATCGGTGCCATATGTTGCAAAACTCAATAGCAAAACAAATATTGTGCCAACGGCACAAAGGGATCCATTCTCTCGCCAATTATGGAGTGTGGAGCAGGCACTCCAAGCAAAAAAGCGTCACAAGCTCTCAATCATCGGTGTTGGTATCACGGTATATCTTGGATCAGAATATGAAGATCAGATGCTTGAGCAAGCTGCAAATATGGTGTACCAAGCACAGCTGAATGATCTTATCTCTATTCTGTGGATGTATCCGCGTGGTCAAGCAGTTACAAACGATCGCGATGGTATGTTGATCGCGGGTGCAGCTGGCGTGGCATGCGCGCTTGGTGCTGATTTTGCCAAAGTAAATCCGCCGCATGAGAGTGAAGGAAAGTCATCAGCTGAATGGTTGGCTGTGGCTTCGCAAGCTGCGGGCACAACAAAATTAATTTGTTCTGGTGGGGTAAATATTCCGCCACGTGATTTCTTGCAGTCGTTGTATGAGCAGATTCATATCGGTCATACATCAGGTAATGCAACGGGAAGAAATATTTTTGCATATCCTCTTACGCAGGCAATCGCGATGACACAAGCAATTGCAGCAATCACTTTAGATGGCGCTTCAATTGAAGATGCAATCAAGTTAGTTGAAAAGAAAAAAGCTTGATATAAAGTTGCTTATACAGGGTGTTATATTTTGAAGAGGACTATGTTATGAAGAAATTGTTACTGCTCGTATTGCTCCTTTTTTCACTGCCAGCGCAGGCATTGGAGCATTATGGCAGCCATTCGTTTATGTATTTTCGGCCTGCTGCGCATAATCTAGCTTCAGAGCAAGCGCTCTGGCATTATTATTCACGCACGAAGCAAGGGCCCGTGCTTGGCTGTTTGCAAATCTTGCCTTTCTATCAAAAAACTGGCACCAATACCGATTATGATGATAAAGCGGCAACTTACTTTATGCCTCATTGTAAACAAGTGCTTACGGTACAAGGTGATTCGGTAATACCAATTCATGAGCCGCGTGACGTGCGCGCTGAGTGGCTGGGTATTAATAACCCAAACTTCTCGGGCAGAATGTCGCTCCACCCGCATCAACAGCAATTTGGTGTCATTCTTGAATATCAACAGGATCTTGCCGAATTTACTGCTTCTAAATTTTTTGAACCATTTTGGTTTAGCCTGATGCTGCCTTTTGTGGTGGTGAAAAATGATCCAGGACTTCGTCAATTTGAAGTGCAAAATCCCGGGTCAGCTCCTGGCCCAAGCGACATTGTACAGGCATTCAATCAAGCAACCTGGCGGTTTGATCGGATTGGTTGTGGTGCGCGAAAATCAGGTCTTGCAGAAGCTAAAGTAAAATTTGGGGTAAATTTTGCCACGCGCAGGGATGCGGAAGTTGGTCTTTATACTATTGCATCATTCCCAACCGCGAGTCGACAACAAGGCACCTACCTATTTGCACCTTTTTTAGGCAATAACGCCCATTACATCTATGGCACTGGTGCTAATTTTCAAATCCCATTTTCTTCAGAGTGGGATGAACGGCAAATTTTCTTGTTTGCCGAAATCGAACATTTATACATGTGGGGCAATACGCAACTCCGAACGTTTGATCTCCATGGAAAGCCATGGAGTAGATTTATGATGTATAACAGCAGCGATGGTTTTCAAACCAATGTGCCAGGCGTGAACGTGTTGACGCGCAAAGTGCACGTGCGGCCCGATTCGTTTGTTGATTTTGTGACTGGCTTTCGTGGCCGATGGAATAACATGCTTGAGATAGAGCTTGGCTACAACTTATGGGCACACGGTCATGAGCGTATTGAGTTAATGCATACGACCTGCCATGAGTGTGATGAAGAAATTCCCATTAGCTTATATGGTATAGCCGGTTCAGGACCAGGTGTTTCAGCAAGCAATAGTACGATTGCACAACTTGCGCCTGATGACACGACATTTCAACCATTAAATATCTCAGATATTGATTTGGAGAGTGGTGGTGCTGGCGCAACAATTACCAACCGCTTACATGGTTCAATTGGCTACGGTTATAGCGGCTGCAGTTTTGCTGGCTTCATAGCGTTTGGTGGCTTTTATGAAGGCCCAATGAATAACGCGTCATTTCAGCAGTGGGGCGTCTGGGCTAAAATCGGAGCATCCTTCTAATGCTCACACAAGAGTTGGTAAATTTTATTGCTGTTAAAGCATACAACATGCGCGTGGATGCCATCCGCATGACCACACAGGCAAAATCTGGCCATCCGACATCAGTTTTGTCATGCGCAGATTTAGTAGCTGCTCTATTTTTCTATGCGATGCGCTTTGATCCACAGAATCATAAAAATCCAAATAATGATCGTTTCATATTATCAAAAGGTCATGCAGCGCCAGTGCTCTATGGTGTGTATAAACAGTTGGGCATTATCACAGACCAGGAGTTGATGAGCTATCGTTCATTTGATTCAGCCCTTGAAGGGCACCCTACGCCGCGCTTTGATCGTGTTGATGTAGCAACTGGTTCATTAGGCCAAGGTCTGGGTATGGGGCTTGGTATGTCTTTAGCTGGCATGCTCGATGAGCGTAATTTCCGCACGTGGGTGTTGATGGGTGATTCAGAAACTTCTGAAGGTTCCGTTTGGGAGGCAGCTGAGCTTGCTTACTATTATCGTACTGACCATTTAATTGCCATTGTCGATGTAAATCGTCTTGGGCAAACGGGCCCAACGGTCGAGGGGTACAATATCGAGAGAGATGTGCAAAAATTTAGCTCCTTTGGTTGGCATGTCATCGCCATTGATGGCCACGACCTGTTTGAAATATGTGCTGCATACGATGAGGCGAAAAAAATGAGCGGTAAGCCGATAGTTATTTTGGCCAAAACCGTGAAGGGCTATGGCGTAGAGTTTGTTGAAGATAAAAACGGGTTTCACGGTAAACCATTTTCTGCTGAGCAGGAACCTGAGGCACTGCGAGATTTGGCGATGCGGTTTAAGGCGGAGGCCTCCTATGATAATTCATATGTATGGCGGCCAAACCTTCCACCAGCGGATGAAATTCCATGCACACAAAACTCGAGCATTGATGAGGCTCTCTATAGTGCCAAGCTTAAAACATATCTGTCTGAACAGGCGCACAAGAGCGCAGGCAAGGAGCTTGTTATTGCCACACGCAAGGCATATGGGGAAGCCCTTGCAGCTCTTGGAGATACTCATAAGCAGATTGTGAGCCTTGATGCCGAAGTTAAAAATTCTACCTACGCGCAAACGTTTGAACAAAAGCATCCCGAAAGATTTTTTCAATGTTTTATAGCCGAACAAAATATGGTGAGCATGGGCGTGGGGTTGGCGGCGCGAGATAAATTGCCATTTTGTTCTACCTTTGCATCGTTTTTATCACGTGCCGTAGACCAGATTCGGATGGCGGCCATCAGCCGATCAAACATCAAACTTGTCGCATCGCATGCGGGCGTTTCTATTGGCAAAGATGGCCCATCTCAAATGGGCCTTGAAGATATTGCCTATATGCGTGCAATACCCAATTCAGTCGTATTACATCCATGCGATGCCGTAAGCACCTGGAAATTGGTAGCGGAAATGGCCCGTTATGAGCATATTGCCTATCTGCGCACACTGCGGCCTGATACGCCAATTATCTATTCGGTGGACCACAAGTTTTCCATCGGTGGGTGCCATCTTTTGCGCTCTTATGAGGTGGCTCATGTCTGTGTAATCACTGCTGGCTACCCGGTATTTGAAGCGCTCAAGGCGCATGATATTTTGCGAGAGCAGAATATTGTGGTGAATGTTATTGATTTGTATTCAATAAAACCAATAGATACAAAATCGGTAATCGAGGCAGCACGCAGATCAAATCGTTGTGTGATCACCGTAGAAGATCATTATTTACAAGGTGGTCTGGGCGAAGCGGTAACGTATGAGCTGCGCAATGAAACTATGAAAATTACCTGCTTGGCGGTGCATAAAATGCCGCGCTCAGGAACACCACGTGAGTTATATGCCTATGAAGGAATCGATGCACAATCGATTGTGGCAACAATTCATAACATGGTTGGCGCCAGCTCTTGAATTGCAACTATTTATTACGCTGTGCAGTCTTCCATTGCTCTGTTGGTGGGCTCTGCCTACATCGGGCATGACCATTGTTGGCAATCTGCTTTTTGCGCCATTTTTGACTGTTTTTTTATTTTTTTCAACGCTTATATGCACCGCAACTGCGCTCGGTATTCCCTGCGATTGGTTGTGTATGGCTTTGAATTGGTGGCATGGATTATGGCTTGGCATTTTACAACACGGTTCTTCATCATGGCTTATCTATAGTCATCAATACATGGTGGTTGCCTTTTCAATCATTGCTGGCATTGGGTTGGTTGTTTTGCATAAGCGTTCGTTATATCAATGGCAGCGCATTGGCTGCTTTTCTCTGCTTTTGATGAGTGCTTGGTTGAGTGCCTTCTGTATGCGGCCAACAGAGATTGCGCCGTATACTATCCCCTGCGGTCGTGGCATGGTAGAAATTGAGATGCAACACGGGCAGATCTACGTGACCGATCATGGTGCCCTTGGCTTATTAAGTGATGCTCAATATTGGATTCGCTACCAATTGGCCCGGTCGCTCATCAGGCGTTGCGGCAGCACAACCATAGAAAGATTTACCCAAACCGTGGGAAGTTATCGCACCTACAAAGCGCTGGCGCAATTATCTGCTTTTTTACCCGTAAAGAAGGTGTATTATGCGCCATGTGCTCGCTCATCAAAAAAGCAAGCATTATATACGGCATGTCTAAAACGCGCGGCGCAGGTAACCGATACCAATATTGAATTATTACAAGCCAGCTAGGATATTGCGAGTTTCCTTTTTGTAGAGCTCAACATTGGGTTGATCAAATGGATTGACATTGAACAAATGGCCCAGATATATCATTTCAATCATGTAAAATTGCAACAGTTGCCCTACATATATCGGATTCATGCTTGGCAATACAATTCTATTGAATGGGCGTTTATTATTTCGATATGCAGCTTGCACTCCCTGAAGAATTGCCTGCATCACCGAAGCAACTGAGCGGCCTTGGATATTGGCAACAAATTGCTCAAACTCTGGCATATTCGGCACATGCAGCTCATGAGCGGGGCGCTCAATTTCTAAAAATGTCGTGAACTTATCGCGTGGCCCGCCCAAATATAGTTGGCCGACTGAGTGAAGGTCGATAGAACCCACGGAGACGGTTGGGGTGATGCCAACTTCCACGCGTTGATTGTTTTTATTTAATTCTTTGCCAATGCTTTCACCCATCAACTGCCGATACCAAAGACCAATCGCCTGGGCGTCGACGGCAAAAACAAAAAGATCGTTAATATTTACACATTGTTGGTAATGAATGTATTTAATAATGGCGCTCATCGCCGCAGGATTTTGCATACTATTGGTTGCCATGCATGCTGGCAAAATGGCACGTGCTCCTGCCACAAGCTGTCTGATATCAATACCAAGTAAACCAAGAGGAAATAGGCCTACTGTCGTAAATACCGAATATCTACCCCCAACTTTTTTAGGGATTGATAGGAGCGAAAAACCTGATGATTGGCCAAATTCATACAATGCTGAATCTTCATCTGACGTGACCACTACAAATCTCTGATAATCATTTCGATGGTAGCGGCGCACCAAATCAAGAAAGAGCTCAAAGTTAATAATGGTTTCTGTGGTGGTGCCTGATTTGGTGACGACATTGATAATAATTGTGCGACCGTTTTTGAGTTCTTGCTCAGCGTGCAGCAGTTGGCGTGTAAGCTGATCGCTATCAATGGTATCAACACACATGAGCTTTGTT
>DAIDHG010000033.1 GCA_027452085.1 bacterium | reverse complement strand
CTAGACGGATCTTTCATTCATTTGCGGAAGTCCTGATCATACGGATAAACACATTAGCTTTTTTAACAGAAGACCACAAAAGCCCCTTCCATAGAAAATCAATTCGTATTGAATCAGAGCTTAAGCTATGGCAGAAAAACAGCCAGCCAACTGCCACAAAAAGACTACAGAAAGAATTAGCCTTTAACGGATGCAAAGAATCAAACCTCAATACAGTTTCATTTAAATATAAAGAAATCCTAAACCGAGCAATTAACCATGTATCAAATGGGAAAAGCGGCCAAAAATTTACTTTTTCGATTCTTTTTTTAATACTTTACCCACTTTTAGCCGTTGTTAATCAATATAATAGCCTCAATTAGGTGCAGACCGCCGGGAGAGTATCTCATGATCGAAAAACAAAAAAGCTCGGTCAATGTGCATGATGCACCTCCGCAAACACCTCATGAGCAGCAAAAAGAGCAGATTTTTAAAAGCTTTTGGGCGGGGTTAAAAGATTTTACCAACGGCGAATCCTATGCAAACATTTTTGGCTATTTCTGGCCCGAGCTGATCTCGGCGATGATGTTCACCGCCTTTCTTCCCATGATTGATTCCCTGTTGGTGGCTGGTCTTAAGTCAACAACGGCCTATGCTACCTTGAGCGTAGTATCCAACTTTGTGCATTTTATGAAAAAGATGGCCGAGGGGTTAACCATCGGCGCGATTGTGCTGTGTGGTCAATATAATGGCATCGGCAAGTATGCCGTTGCCGGGCAGACTATGCGGGATATTTTCTGGGTAACAGCGGCCATGGGCGGACTATTATCTGCCATTTTTATCTTCGGCGCGCATGCTATTTGCACCTGGTATGGCATGCCAAGCAACATGATCGCTTTAGCAGTACCGCTGCTACGACTTAAGGCGCTGGGCCTCTTTTTTATGTTTCTTTCTGTCTCACTCTCAAGCTTTTTGCGTGGCGTTAAAAATGCCAAGGCGCTCATGAAGATTTTTATTGTGGGCGGCGCCTGCTTTGTTTTCTTTGATTATGCATTGCTTTATGGCAAATGGGGCTTCCCTTGTTTAGGAGTGTATGCTTCTGCGGCTGGCGATGCGATCCAATATGGCATCATGTCGGTGATCACGCTGAGCTACATCCTCTTTCACAAAGATAATGAGAAATATCATATCTCGCTCAAGCCCCGCCTGGTTGAGTGGAGCACCATCAAATTGATTTATCGTTTGAGTTGGCCTGCAATTCTTGATAAGGCGTCATTTGCGGCTTCATATATTTGGCTTGGCTCCATGGTCGCTTCGATGGGCGAAACGGTGATTGCCAGCTTTGGGGTAATTAAAGATCTTGAACGGTTTGCCTTTCTGCCTGCCATAGCATTTGCCAGCGTGATCACCTTCTTGGTGAGTAATTCTTACAGCCGGCGAGATTGGCAGGGCATAAAAAGCAACATTAAAAAAGTATTATTCTTAGCCATTGTAGTAGTGATGGGCATTTTAACTATATGCTGTGTCTACGCTCACAAGATCTTGCCATGGTTTGATCACAACCAAGAGTTTACCGCCTTTGCTTCCCGTGCGTTGCCATATATTAGCGTGTTGGCCTTCTTTGATGTAGGGCAAATTATTCTATCGGGCGCGCTGCGCGGGGCAACCAATGTGCGCACCGTGATGATCACCCGCATTTCCGTTTTTTTTGGATTCGTTTTCCCCATAACCTATTTCATCTCTGCTTCACCGGCCGTACAAGGCATGATGAAATTCTTCCTTATCTACGGCACATTCTATTTTGGTCATCTGATCATGATTTGTGTGTACATTTGGCGGTTGCGCGGCGATGCTTGGCAAGGCGGTATTATTACTGCCGAACCGCAACCAATTCCCGGCGCTCGTAGGACCACGATCAACCAAGAGCAGCCATCTCAATAAATATCAGATGGGACGCACCTTCGCCGATCGTTTTGCTCGCCACGATTGAATGCCTTCAAAAATCTTATACAGACAAGACACCCCTCCGACCACAACCATACCGCCTACGCCACCAAGCAACACATTCACTTTCGTCTGCAAATCGGAGATGGCCGAACTTGTATCATTTTGCACCGGTGCCTGATCCACTGTTGCAACAGGTGCAGGCATTACCGTGCCCTCGGTTGACGTTGGCCTTCGATTGCCATCCTCAGAATTTGATCCTGTATTAGATTGGGATAACGATATCGTGGCTGCGCTGATAACGCTTTGCAATTGTGCGGCACTTACGGAAATGCCAAAGATGTTATTTACGCCCGCCTGATTGCCCTGCCATGCCACAAACATATCGCCATTCGGCAAGGCACAAGCTGCTGGATTTAACTGATCGCCGGCTGTTTCTTGATTAATCAAAAATGGGCCGTACACACTGCCAGAGCTATCTACGATACTGCCATAGATATCAAAATCGCTGTATGAAAATTTCTGTGCAGCAAACACAATCAACATATTATTACCATTATTAAAAACAGCGCTGCTGACCCCGGCAACCCTTGAAAGGACGGCAGAATAAAGGTTGCTCGAGAGGTTGATAGATGTTTTAACGGCACGGCCGGTATACCCATTAAAGAGACCGCCGGCGAGCTGCGTAGATCCGTCGGCATTGACATGCACCCATGCAGCAAAAATATTGTTATTAGCAAACGCACCACATGCCAAATATTCTTGATCTAAGGCCGATGTATGCAAGGGAAAATCTGAAAAGCTAAAATTTGTAACCAGATTTTGATTTAATAGAAAGAATCGTAAGGCGAGCTCTGACGGGCTTAAACACTGAACAAAGAAAATATTACCATTTGGCGCTTGTAGAGCAGTGTAGGTACCGCTCGTGAGTCGACGCGAGTCAACGAGCACTGAACTTGCCACTATATTGCCGGTGCGATCAAACTCTTGCCCGTAAAATCTGAATACGCCAGGCTGATATTGATAATTGGTTACCACAAAAACGCTCGCGCCGCCTTGCAAGGTGATCACGCAGCTGCTGGCATACATATCGTTGCCACTGAGCAGCAAAACGTCTTTCCCGCTTGGTTTGCCGTTCGCATTAATGATGCGCCACTTAATGTTGTAGTTATTATCTACCCACGTAACAAACGCACTGCCATCACTAAAAGAAGCAATCGATGGTAATGATTGTTGTGCGGTAGCAATTGAAGAGATTTGGGTTTCGCCAGTAACAAAATATCCACTTTCAGTTGCGAGGCGATATCGACACGTCTGGCTTGTTGCATTGGTCCAGAGCACATAGAACTTGCCATCAGGCCTGCCGGCAACTCGTGGTATGAGTTGATCGCCATCGGTGGCACTATTTACCTGAAACTCATAATACGTTGTAGAGCTTGCGCTGGAGGCTATACACGGCTGAAATAGAAATACGGTAATAAGTAGTGTTGCCAAACACCCTTTTGGCCAATACATGAACGTTCTCTCCTATATTTGAAGGATAAATATAGGAGTTAAGGCCCGGCATTGTCAATTTATACTCTGATGAAATCTTTTAACCAACCGCAGATCGATCATCTGCATCAATATCAGGATGCATCGTGCGCACTTGTTGTTCATACACCCGCAGGACATGCGGATTTGCACTATAATGTTCTTCAAACTGATGGATTAACCTGCGACAAAGAGCCTTATCCGCGCAGATGAGCGATATAATATCATCGGTAATAGCCGCCAAATGATCACTATTGAGCACCGCTTTATCTATGAGCATATATTTACGACCGTTTTCACCTGAAGCCTGTACCATCATTTTATGGGCTGCCAGTGTATCGGCAAAAATGCTGGTGATTTTGTCACGCGCTGTTTTGTCGCACAAGGTGATATCAATTTTTCTATTCTCATCTGATAGCTTGTTTGAAACAGCCATTATCAATCTTTCCATTACAAACTTGGTATATTCAGGGATAGCAATCGTTTTTGGCTGTGGCTTTAGATCATTCGCTGCATTCGTATTTGCTTTTGGGCTTAAATCAAGCACAGGAAGACGGCATGCGGTTTTCTGCGGCAATAATTGTGGTTTTTGCATCTGGGCAAAATCATCATCCTCCCCAAGGCTCACGCGCAGTGGATTTACATGTATGCTTGATCTGCAATTGGTTATCAAGCCAGCATAGAGATGTTTATTTTTTTGCGTTTCTTGAACAATCGATTCGGTAATTTCTGTCACATGCTTCTCAGATAAAAGCTTTTCACCAAGCAATATTCGTTTGGTTAAGAAAAGATTTGTCATTGAGCGCGGTGCGGCAACAACCATATGTGCTCCCTTAAGCACCTGTGCAACAATGGCAGCAAGATCATCAACTTGTGTTGCATCGCATTTTGCAATATCAAATCTACAATTCTTGGTAGTAAAATGCTGTGCAAAATGTGTAAGCAGTTCATCGATCACTTCTTTCTTTACCGAAGCGCCAATCTTATCACTCAGAATAAGATGAAACTGTTTTTTTTCATGATTTGCCTCGGCTGATTCACGGCTGCACAGAAATGGCAAACAGCGCTTTTGGGCTGCCGCATCATTTCCATAGAGGCCTGTCGCGAAGAGAATCGATAAAGCAATAACTATAACCATATGAGTAACCTTCCATTTTTTCTTTGCATTTACTATTGATTCGGTAACGGTTTTTTCGGCAATGGTGGCGGCATAATGCGTGATTGCGATACCGGCCGCCAGCTTTGAGAATTATTTGAATATTGTTGCGACACCTCAGTTGAAGCCAACGAACTATGCTCTGCATTGTGCCAAAGCTGTCGCATCTCAATAGATTGCGCTCGCGACGAGTCAAATGATTCATCGCGATATACGTTTAACTTCAGCGATTCAGCATTACTTGCACGAATAGGATTAACACACATACCAGTTGAACATTGAGCTATAAGTTCTGTATACAAAGTCGTTTGCGATTGAAGATCAGCAATAATTTCTGCTGTTATTGATCGTACATTAATCTCAGAAAGAATTGCATCATTCTTTGTAAGAACATGTGTGCCAAACAAGCATGTAAGTTTACGTGGTGTTGCTTCAACCATATCATGATTCTTGAGCTCTTTTGCAAATGTGTCAGCAATTGCGTTTTGTTGGTTTACATCGCAATTAGCGAGATCAAGCAGTGCTCCATTGTTTACCTCATTAAAATCTTTGGTAAATCGTGCAACAAGCATCTTTAACATGTCACAATAGTCACGACCTTCTCCAACTTCAAAATCCCACGCACTCAAGCCAAGCTTCTCGCGCAGTAGATCGTAAAATTTTTTAGTCGCTCGATACTTTGTAGCCTTGTGCTTTTTATAAATGTAACGTGCAATCACACCGCAAACGCCAAGAAAACCAGTCCCTATTGTGCCACCATACTTAAGCATGAAATCTTCAATATTAGCTGTTTGACTAGAATCCGCGCTCTGTGTAACCGCTGCCCCTGTTGATGACGATGATGAAGGAACTGAAGTTATCGGCAATTGTGCTAGCAAAGTAGCAGCCGGTATTGCAAGGCCATAAATTTGATATTTCCCACTTTGCTGGCCCTGCCAAACAACAAATACATCACCATTAGGCAATGTTACAGCCACAGGGTTTTGCTGGTTACCAGTAATAGCTTGGTTAACGATCTGAGAATTAGCTACAGTATTTCTATACCCCAAAATACTATAATAAATTTCACTTGGACCACCTCCATTGTTTGAATGGAGAAAAGCCGCGGCATAATTACCATTATCAAACAAAGCGATGCTATTTCCAGCAGAGGAAATTCCGCCGTAGAAGGTCAAATAAAAACTATTTTGCTGCGATTGACTATTGAGCGCATTGAAATGCTGGCCAAGTGCTTCCCCATTATTGCCGTTCCATGTAGACACAAGGTAACCATTTGAAAAGGCTCCGAACCATCCATTAGGAATAGACGCCCCTTGCATTAACACCTGAATATTATTTTGCAATGCAAACGTCTTATTATAGCGCGCGCCCTGTATCACCGAGGCAGCGGCATACCCTGAAACTATATCTCCAGTCGGAAGTTCCACGGTGCCAAAAAAACTTTGGGGCTGGTTAATTTGATCATTATTTAGGCTTATGCTTGGATGTATACCAACCGTTTGATCTATTTCTTTGCCAATCAGATTAACCACTGAAAGATTCCCATTATACGTAAGAAACAGATTCCCATTCATTCGTCGAAATATATTTGCATACGGGTAGCCTAGGTTGCCATTTGTTGCGATTATTGTATCAGAAGAGTTGGCCGTCCCGTCAGCGTTAAACGTACGCATTTTCACTAAATTTTTCTGCTTTCCATCAAGCCATACTGCCACAGCAGAGCTATCATTGAATGCAGCTATGGATGGCTGAACTTGGCCAAGAGAAGAATTCTCTGCAAGAGTCGTTTCATTGTTTAATAATGAGCCATCTTCGCTTACAACTCTCAGCTGCCACGTATTGTCTTGCCGATTGTTCCACAAAACAAAGATTTTACCATCAGGGCGCGCTGCGGCTATAGGATTAATCTGATCATAACCAATCGGATCATTAATCATGAATTGATTACCAACTTGCGCCTCAGCCAAACGAGCTTGGGCAAGTAAGCCTATGGTTAATAGCTTGCCAGCATTTTCGGTGGCCATGCGAATGCCATTGCGATACGCGAGCGCACATTTTTTTAAAAATGACGGATTTTGCGCAACCTCGCTTGTTGCATGTATGGCGGGAGAAAAAAGAAAACTCAGAGCAAGAAATACTGCAATTTTACGTGAGTTGTAATTCAAAAGATTCATAGATGAGAATTCCTTCCATTCAGCACCATACTACCAATATAGACTCCATGGTTAAGAATGCAAATGGCCATAATATTCATAAAAACGCCCTCCTGATCAGCGAAAAGAGTTACTTTTAAGGCAGTTGCAAAGTTTATAATCCTATATCCTCAGCATCACTGCGAACCTTTTCCTCCAGCATGGGTAAACGTGGCGGGCTTTTGACTGGCATGGCATCAATCGGAAAATCATCGATGTCAGCATCGTGAACAAGTCGCTTGCTTATAGGGCTGAGCTGTTCGGCTGGGCAATTCGCAATCAAGCCTTGAAATAAATCCGCATCCTTCTTCAGCTCAAGCATAATAGTCTCTGTAAATGCCTTTATTGCATCAGGAGTAACAATCTTATTTATAAAAATTTCACACTGCTGGGAAAAAAAGTTTTTTACTGAACGCGGTGTAACGAACGCCAAATCTTGGCTTTTAAGTGCATTTGCAAAAATCTGGGCCATCGCATCTTGTTGCACATAGCTGCATTTATCAAGATCAAAAACCACACCTGCATCCATAAACTGCTGGGTAAGTGCATCAAGGAGAGATTTGATAACAGCATTAAAGGCTCTACCTTCTTCGGATTCAGCAACTAGCTCCGCAAACCCTAGCCTAAGGCAAATACGACCGGCAAAGCTAGAAGCTTGTGTTTGTTTTTTCAAATAATCGAGAATGCCAATCGAAGCGAGCCGAATAGTACCACCGATATTTTTGCTTATCTCATTGGCAGAATTGCTTTTCATGCCCATAGATCCATCACACATTTCTATCGCAACACCATTAGATTGATCAACTGCTACGCTCTTTTCCTCGTCTTTCTGAATATATGTTTGGACCTGAGCAGTAAGGGCCGCGTAGAGTGACTGATCCTTTTGTAGCTCTTTAATAACGTCACTCACAATAATTTCGGTGTTCTTCTTTTCACAGATTAAATCATTAAGGGTTACCCGCTCTTTCAAACAAAAACGTGTCAGTTCACGATTGGTCAATGTCACAAATTTATGATTCTCCAACGTCTTTGCAAAGGCAAACGCAAGAGCATGTAATTGCATCTCATCACATTTATTAATATCAAAACTTATTCCGCTATCTGCAAAATTATCGCGCAGATGCTCAAGCAACACTTTGACCATCTCACAATAATCTCTGCCATCTTCAGAATTAAAGTCCCAAACCGAGAGCTTGAGCTTCTGTCGCAACAGGTCATGAAACTTTTTACTTTCCCGATATTTCTTGGCAGTATACATTTTCCAAGTCATACCGCTTAGAAATGTTATAGCTGAAAGCGCAGCAGAACCAACAGAAAAACCAACCTTTGCTGCGATGGACGAGAAAAAGCTAGGGTCTGAACTGCCATTATTACCACTTGTGCTAGATGGCGCTGCATAAATAGATTGTATTTCTGAGCCCGAAAATTTTATACCGTGTAGACTACTGCGTAAACCAAAGTTTGATAAAAAACTTGCCACAACTATTACACTATTATCTGGCAAAGTCGCCGAAATAGCATATTGAGCCGCAGGGTTGTTAGTTAAATTCAAAAATATTGGATAAGGAAACCAGAACCTAAATCCATCATAATATAGAATGTAAACTATCGGGACGTCTGTTGGATTATATTGTCCTACAAAACCAAATAAGGCATTATCCCCGTTATTAAAAATTGCACCTTCACCAGGCCACTGTTCAGAGAAAAACATTGGTGCTGGGTATATGTCAGAGCCTTCTTCGCATAATGCTGAAGAGAATTCTCTTCCTTGCAATTGGCTTACTCCATCGGAAAAAGTTGTCCAACCAAGAATCAGTGAATTCGCAACCAATGTAAGCCAAGGATTATGTGGAGGCTGGAATAGATTCGTCTTTTGCTGACACAAAGTAATAGCAAAATTAGAAAATTTACGAACAAATCCATAAACAGAATTTTGGGTTGTAACGGCAGTATAAATGTTACCATCTATATCATCAATTAATGCAAAATTACATGGAGCTTGCGCTTCATCAAGCGTGTTGCTGATCGCACCAATGGCGTTTATTGTAGCATTACTATCTATCTCGTATCCATCAATCCTACACTGCGCATTCTCTAGTTGCGAAGCCCCAAGCAAAATCTTGCCACTTTTCAGATTATACAATCTAACAATGTTATAAGGAGCATCAAATGCAATGATATCACTTCGGATTTCTCCATTACTATTCAAATATCGAAAAAAATATTGGGAATTTTCATTGTGCCACAACGCAATTGCCGAATTATCCTTGTAGGAAGCAATTTCAGGAATATTAGTAATATTAGTTGCCAAAGCAATTATGCTGTTTAAACACTCACCATCCTTGCTCATTAAGCGCACATTAGCAGTACCATTCTCGCTCAACCACGAAACGAAAAAATTACCGTCTGGTCTTACAGCAACATGGGGGCAACCCGAAGCTGATACAGACTCGTATCCATTAATATTAAACAACTTGGATGCCGCCAGACTTGGAGATTGCGCAAATAACAACAACGATAAAGTCTTCTTAGGGTTTTCCGCAATCCATCGAACTCCATTTCTCCAAGCCAAGGCGCCCTTACTTAAAATTTGCATAGGCTGCAAACCTAATACTCGATCTCCCTTATTTATTTTATTCGATTCTGACCAACCCAGAAATTGACGAGCCTGAGCTGAAAAACCTCCAGCTTGGAGTAATATAGGATTGAGAAGTAAAATGAGACTTAGTGTTATATAAATTTTACGCAAAATATCATTCATATTGCATATTCCAACTAGCACCTGTTTTTGCTTTTTCTCCATAGTAGTAGCAGTTAAAAATAATGCCAAGGCGTTCTACTTATGAAAAAAACTGCAAAAACTCTTTCACAAATTTATACAGATGTGTCAGCCGGCCGCTGATGGGTGCTTATTCCATTACGCAGCATATTTCGCTCGGTTGTCGAATACGCTCTATTTGGCATTGGGGGCATCTCCAAATGATGAGATGATCCTGGTTGAACGTTAACGGAAAATGACGTATTGGCATACAGCCCATTGAAGTTTGCCGATTCACCCAGGCTTCGTCTCACTGGATTCACGCACATTTCAGAACTACATTCGGTGATAATCTCATCAAACACTTTTTTGGGGATTTCAGAAATAATATCTTTGACGATAGCTTCAAACGTATTACCTGAATGAGACAAGATCTCTTTGTTTTTCGTGATCTTGTATTTTATAAAGGCACTTCGGAGCTCTCGCGAGCTCCAACCCAACATTTTATGATTGGATAAAACAGTGGCAAAAGCTTGGGCAATTGCATCAAGCTGATTTTCATCAGATTTTGTAATATCAAAGATATAGTTGTTTGATTTAAATTGAGCCGCAATCCCGTCCACGACTCGGTCGATTGTATCACAGAAGTCTCTTCCTTCACCTGATTCAAAATTGGTGTACCCAAGATCGAGCTTTTTGCGTATCAGGTCTTGAAGCTTTTTATGCGCTTGGCGATATTGGGCTGCTTTGTAGTTAAACCAGAGCTTTCCCATAAGGAGTGATAGTGCTGATCCACACAAGCCATAGGTCACCCTACCCGGCGTTGAGTTGAAGAAATTTTCTATCTTTTGTACTTCAGAAGTGCTATCAGCCGACCCTGGGCCATTTGGGCCGGTTGATGATTGAGCAGGCAACAATGATTGAAGGTATGATGCGTTAAGATAAGTTCCATATATTTGTGCGTCTGCAGGCGTAGACAAATTTAGCCATGCAATAAAAATATCATCATTAGGCAGCAAAACAGCCGATGGATGAACTAGACGCCGCTCATCGAAAGGAGCATCATAGCTTTCAATGGGAAAAGCTGGCACAATAATATTTCCACTACTATCTATATTTGCAGTAGTAGTACCTTGACCATTCCTAATATCAACATTACCTCCACTAGAATTATTTAAATATATTGACCCATTATTTATTTGTGCATAATACACATAATTAGTGGGTGCACAGGTAT
>DAIDHG010000032.1 GCA_027452085.1 bacterium | reverse complement strand
CAATCTGCACCGGAAACATCAGCACCGTTTGTGCAAAAATCACGGGCATAACACTGGCCGGGTTAACTTTGAAAGGAATATAGGTGCTTTGGCCGCCATATACTTTATTGCCAACCACTCGCCGCGCATATTGTACGGGAATCTTTCGCTCGCCCTTTTCCAAGAAGACAATCGCTGCCGCCAGAAGAATGAAGAAAAGCAAAACAACGATCGATAATACCGCATCGGCCGAACCAATACGGATAAAATGTATAGTCTTTTGGATGAATCCAGGAAATCGAGCTACGATACCAGCAAAGATAAGCATTGAGCTACCATTGCCAATACCATGGAGTGTGATTTGTTCGCCAAGCCACATGACAAATACCGAACCGGCAGTCAAAGAAACCATAAACATGATGCGGAAAGCGAAGCCCGGTGAGAGCACCAGATCATTTCTTTCGAGCACCAATGCATAAAAGAAGCTCCAGAAAAGCGCCAAGCCCACCGTGAGATAGCGCGTGTATTGCGCAATTTCTCGTCGGCCATATTCGCCCTCTTTCACTTTCGCTTCAAGAGCCGGAATCGCCATACTCAATAGTTGCATCATAATTGACGCTGAGATGTATGGCCCGATACCTAATGCAAAAACCGTTGCGTGGCTTAAAGAACCACCTGAAATAACATCAAGATAGTTCATGAGCCCGCCAAACTGCGTCGCGCGCTGCATGTATGATGCTAACGCATTTACATCAACACCGACCACAGGAATCAATAACCCCAAGCGATCAATTATGAGAACGCCAAGGGTGAATAGAATTCTACGACGTAATTCCGGTATAAGAAAAATGTTTTTGAAACTACTGAGATGGATCACTGTATCCCCTTAATTTTTAATTTTGTCCCCGAGCACCCTGAGCCTCGTCGATGGGCGTTACTAGGTTCCATGTGCCGCCTTGCGCTTCAATTGCCGCGCTTGCCGACTTACTAAACGCATGTGCGGTGACGGTGAGCTTTTTGCTCAATTTTCCCGAGCCAAGCACCTTGACCAACTTCTCACGGCGAGAACGTGATGGCTTGATAAGCCCGTGCTCAACCAACGATTCGTTGTTTACTGTATCACCAGCCTTAAACACGCGTTCAAGGTCTTTGATATTGACTGTCAGATAGGTAGTTTCAAAGTTCTTGTTATTGAAGCCGCGTTTTGGCAAACGACGAGTCAATTGCATTTGACCGCCTTCAAAGACTGGCGGCAATGATGGACCTGAACGAGCCAACTGACCTTTATGACCACGTCCTGATGTACCACCGCGTTTACCACCACGGCCAACGCGTTTACGTTTTTTTACGATGCGTGCAAGTTTATTAAGCTGGAACATGCTATTCACTTTCTATGCTGTAACGATTACTGCGCAATTTTCTTAGCAACAATCTGATCTAACGACTTCCCACGGATTTTGGCAATTGCTGCGGCAGAGCGTAATTTGGAGAGCGCATTTAAGGTGGCCTTAACTACGTTTTGCGGATTTGATGAGCGCAGCGATTTAGCCAATACATCTTTGATTCCTACAGATTCAAAGATTGCACGCATAGCGCCACCAGCAATCACACCAGTACCTTTAAACGCCGGGCGAATAATCACCTCAGCGGCACCGTGTTGACCTCTCACATCGTATGGGATTGTGGTCCCGCGTAATTGAACCGGAATGAGGTGTTTGCGAGCACGCAATGTCGCTTTAGCAATCGCTGCTGATACTTCGCGTCCTTTTCCTAAAGCGATACCCACATTACCTTCACGATCGCCACTGACCACAAGTGCTGAGAATGAAAATTGCTTTCCACCCTTTGTTACTTTGGTCACACGACGGACGTCTACTACTGCGTCTACAAATGATTTTTCTGTTTTCTCTGCCATCATAATTCCTATAGAGATAGTCCGCCTTCGCGAAGACCTTCACACAATTCTTTCACTCGTCCATGATAACGGTATGCGCCACGATCAAAACACACAGCAGCAATTCCTTGTGCTTTTGCGCGCTTTGCAAGCTCCAACCCTACAGCCTTTGCCATAGAAGTTTTGTCACCAGATTTTTTTAATTCACGTGATGAGCAGCTCAACAATGTATTCCCTTTTGCATCATCAATAAGCTGGGCATACACATGATTTAAACTGCGAAACACTGAAACACGTGGCAAGTCACTTACCAAACGCAATTTGTGGCGAACGCGCGCTGTCCGGCGTTCTGCTGCATGTTGTATTTTTCTCAAGTTTGACATCTCTAATCCTAAAATCAAAATTCTAATCCGCTCATCACAACCCTTCGATTAGCGCGAGCGGGCCATTATTAAGCGGCCGCTTTAGCCTTACCAGCCTTGCGAATGATTGTCTCTGTTGCCAATTTAATACCGGTACCTTTATATGGTTCAGGCGGGCGGAATGAGCGAATACGATCGCATACAGCACCAAGCAACTCTTTATTTGGGCTGCGCACGGTGAGCAATTGACCGGTTTTATCGATTTCAATTGTCACGCCTTCTGGAATATCCAGATGCAGCTTATGAGAATAACCAAGGGTAAATTCAACTTTCTTGCCTTGCAAAGCAGCTTTAAAACCGAGTCCGTTAATCACAACTTGCTTTTCAAACGGATTGGTTGCGCCAGCAATTTCATTAGCAAGATTTGCACGATGCATACCCCAGAGGATATTATTATCGCGCGTTTTTGAAGCGTTAGCCGCCAATACAATGCGCAGCTTGCCGTCTTCAACTTTTACTTCGAACCCATCAGGCAGCTTGTGTACGCCACTGCCCTTTTTACCTTTGTAGTGCACATCATGGCCAGTTACACTGACTTCGATGCCGCTTACGTCTATTGGTTTTCTGCCGATTTTTGACATTGTCTTTTCCTGAAACTCAATTTCCGCTCTGTTTTTCCAACCTAAATACAGCCCCGCTCATCCTGAGTGTTTTTGCGCTAGCAATCCTTCGATACGCTTTCAGCACTCAGGAGTATCGAAGGACGGGTGAAGGGTGCGCCCTTCCTACCAGACGGTGCAGAGAACTTCGCCGCCCACGCCGAGTTGTTTAGCTTTGTTTTGTGTCATTACGCCGTTGCTTGTGGTGAGTATGGTAACCCCCAAACCACCGATGACTGGCTTAATTGTTTTTGAACCAGTGTATTCACGGCGGCTTGGCTTACTGACGCGTGTAATCTCATGAATGGCTGATTCGCCGTCCACATACTTTAAATTAATGGTAATAACTTTTTTGCCGGCTTCATCTTGATCCACCGATACCGATTTCACAAAACCTTCATCTTTTAATAAGGAAGCAATTTGTTGACGCATGTTTGAATGCGGCACCTTAACTGAAGGTTTAGCTACCATCACGCCATTTCTAATAATGGTCAAAAAATCACCAATTGCATCTATAGACATCTACAACCTCATGTCAGCATTAAATTCAAAATTCAAAATCTCTTCAACGTGCGACTTCATCATTTTACAGCTCCCGATGAACGGCCGCGGAACCAACCCCGCTCATCCCGAGTGTCCGACGTAGCCAAAGGCGAAGACGGATGTATCGAGGGATGGGCGCAGGGTAAACCTTGCTACCAGCTGGTTTTCTTAACACCGGGGAGCAAGCCGTCGAGTGCGTATTTACGGAAGCACAAACGACACAGCATAAAAATACGCATATACCCGCGTGGTCGGCCGCATTGTTTACAACGGTTACGTGTACGCACGGCAAACTTTGGACGGAGAGATTTTTCTATCAAAGCCTTTCTAGCCATACTTATCCTACTTATTTGTTTTCTTAAACGGCATGCCAAAACGGGTCAATAACTCTTTTGCATGCGCATCATCTGTTGCGGTGGTATGGATGGTGATATTCATACCAAATACTTTTTCGTTATACCCTTGCTCAAGTTCAGGAAAAATGATCCATTCCTTGATACCAAGGTTGTACCCACCACGGCCATCAAACTTAATGCCAACGCCTTGGAAATCACGAACCTTTGGCAATGCAAGGTTAATAAGTTTATCCAAGAACTCATACATATAGCGTCGACGAAGGGTAACTTTCACCCCGATTGGTAAATTTTCACGCAACTTAAACCCAGCAATAGAACGCTTAGATACCGTCTTGACTGGTGCTTGGCCGGTGATTTTAGTAATAGCTTGCTCAACCAGGCCAATAAGTTTGCTGTCTGATACGGCGCCGGTCACACCAACGTTGACCACAATCTTGTCAATTTTTGGCACAGCCATGATGTTTTTAATGCCAAGCGCGGTCTTCAGTTCCGGACGAATGTGTTCTGTGTAAAGCTGCTGGTAGCGAGCTACCTGCTTTGTTTGTGCTTGTGCCATACTTTAAAATACCTCTTCACAGCGTGCACATGCACGTACACGGCGAGAATCTACTGTTTTTACGTTAATTCTTGATGGTTTTTTGCAGTTTGTGCAAACCGGCATCACCTTAGCCATTGGGAGGAATGATTCTTCTTGCTTAATGGCTGCAACATCGCCTTGTTTACGACGCTTCATATGGCGAGTAACCATACCAACGCCCGTTACCAACACTTTGTCTTCAGCCGGCACAACCTTAATGACCGTGCCAAGTTTACCGCGATCGCGGCCAGAAAGCACCTGCACTTTGTCATTTTTCTTAACACGCATCATATTCAGCACCCTTTACACTAATTCCGGCGCACGAGATGCAATTTCTGCATACTTTGTGCGAACTTCACGAGCCACTGGTCCGAAAACACGTGATGCTATCGGTTGGCCATCCTTGATAATTACCGCTGCATTTTCACCAAATCGCACATAGCTGCCATCTTCACGACGATGTTCTTTAGCAGTACGTACAATCACCGCATCTACCACTTCACCCTTTTTTACTTGACCACTCGGCAATGCGCTTTTAACAGCACATTTGATGGTATCGCCTATGAAAGCATATCTTTTACGGGTGCTTCCATGGATATGTATACATTGAAGAAGTTGTGCGCCTGAATTATCGGCAACTTCAAGATATGATTCTTTTTGGATCATGATGTTTAACCTTCCCCAATCACACGTGAAAGATACATATATTTTGTCTTAGAAGCGGGACGACCCTCAAAGAATTCAATGCGATCACCGATCTTTGCCTGTTCTTTCTCGTCGTGCACCTTGTACTTCTTCGTTTGACGCATAACCTTTTTAAACACTGGGTGTTGATAGTCACGCACCACTTTCACTACAACGGTCTTATCCATCTTGTCGGAGATTACCTCACCCACAAACATTTTCTTTTTATTTTCCATGTTGTGATTCCTTATTGCTCATCTCAGTCAATGCTCGTGCAATGGTGCGACGCATCTTAGTAAATTGTGAGTGATCCTTAATATGTTGTGCATGTCTATTCACGCGAAGAGAAAAGAGAACGCGACGGGCTTCGTCAACGGTTGCTCCCAGCTCTTGGATGCTCATGCCTTTAATTTGTTTCTTATCCATGGTGATGCTCTTTATGCCGCCCCTTGATTCCTTCGCTGTGCGAAACAACCAGAATGAGCGGATGGTTTCCTACTTATGCCGTTGTCTCTGTTGATTTTAGCGGTGCCTTATCAATCGCTTCTTCACCCTTTTTCACAATACGCGTCTTCATTGGCAACTTGTATGCTGCATTACGCAACACTTTACGCGCATCTTTATCTACGGTGATCTCACAAATGAGGCGGCCGCGTTTAATGACAGCAACCCACTGCTCCGGATTCCCCTTACCTTTACCCATACGAGTTTCGGCAGGTTTCTTTGAAACTGGTTTATCAGGGAATACCCGCAGGTATAATTTCCCTTCTTTACCCAAGCCGCGAGAAATGGTCACCCGCATTGCTTCAATTTGTTGAGAGGTTAACCAAACAGGTTCCATCGCTTGCAGAGCATATTCGCCAAATGCTACGGTGCGGGCACCTTTGCTGGCTCCTGCTCGCGTACCACGCTGGTATTTTCGGAATTTAGTTTTTTTAGGCATCAACATGGTAGTTCCTTATTCTTGGTCACTGCGCTTACGTCGCTCAGGTCCACCCGGCTTTTGCTTTGTAGCAAATCCAGCAGATCTGCGTGGCTCAGGTCGTCCTGCGCCAGATGAAGGGCGTGCTGACATTTCAGCCGCAGCTCGCGCCGCACCACCTTTTTCTTCTAACAGGTGAGCATATTCACCCTTGTAAATCCAAACACTTACGCCGATTACGCCATAGGTTGTTTGAGCAATTGCTCGATCAAAATCAATCTGTGCACGAAGAGTGTGTAATGGTACAGAACCGGTTCGTAGCCATTCGGTACGTGCAATTTCAGCACCACCAAGACGGCCAGACACACGAATCTTAATACCTTTAGCACCAGCGCGAAGGGCTGTCGTTGCAGCACGCTTCATCGCACGTTTGAAAGAAACTCGCTTCTCAAGTTGTTCGGCAATGCCTTGTGCAACCAGAGATGAATCAGTTTCAGGGTTACGCACTTCAGAGACAGAGATCTCAACTAAACGACCCGGTACTAATGCACCAATACGTTTACGCAGCGTATCAATATCCTGACCCTTTTTACCGATCACTACGCCAGGTCGGGCTGAATTAATGATAACTTTTACTTCTTCCCCAGTTTTTTCAATATTAACTGAAGAAACTTCAGCACCGCGTAACTCTTTATGAATGAACTTACGAATATTAAGATCATCCATCAACTGCTTGCCGTATGAATCACGTGCAAACCATTGTGCCTTCCACGGCTCATAAATTCCTAAGCGAAAACCCTTCGCACTAACTTTATTACCCACTGGCTATGATCCTTTCACGTCTTTCTTTGAGCTGCGGCTCTTCGTCGCCGTTTTTTTGGTCTTTTCTTTCTTTTCTGTACCCTGCGCTGCAACAGCCGCTTTTTTTGGTGCTGCAATGGCATTAAGAGAAACACTTATGTGGCAGAAGCGCTTACGTTGCGGGCTCGCTGAACCACGCGCGGTTGGCTTGAAATAACGTAAGGTTGGTCCTTCGTCAACACGAATATCGGCAATTTTCAGGCTCATCGGTTGAGCAAGCGGATCACGATTCTGTGCATTTGCCACTGCTGAGGCTAAAACCTTTACAATTGGTTTTGCGCGGCGGGTTGCATAGGTAGCTGACCAACGGCCCTGCACCTTATGCGCACCAAGCCATTGCAATGCGTATTCAGCAGACTTGCCGCGAATAACATCAACCAACGGTCTCAATTTGTATGGTGAATATCTAACAAATCGTGCGTGTGCTTTAATCATATTTTGCGTCATTATTTAGCCCCTTCGGCTGCTTCGCCGGCCTTGCGCTGCCCGCTGTGTGCTCGGAAGGTTCGTGTGTGTGCAAATTCGCCAAGGTAATGGCCAACCATATTTTCGGTAATGTATACCGGCATATGTTTACGGCCATTATGCACCGCAATAGTCAATCCCACAAATTCCGGGATTACCATACTGC
Organism: bacterium; assembly: GCA_027452085.1. GTDB lineage: Bacteria > Babelota > Babeliae > Babelales > JABCYS01 > DAIDHG01. Next base: position 3,332 of record DAIDHG010000032.1, on the reverse strand, counting down.
GACGTGACCAGGTCTTAATAGCTTCGCGCTTACCAGACTCTTTTACTTTGGCCACTTTTGCGAGCAATGATTGGTCTACAAAAGGACCTTTTTTTGCTGATCTTGCCATTGTTATTTCCTAAATATCCTCTACTTCTGGGGCCAAGGGGCATTCTGTACGAATCCGCTCGTCCTGAGCTCGTCGAAGGATGCTACTTATTGCTTGGGCGTCGTGAAATAATTCTATAATCTTTCTTTCTTCTCGTTCGGGTACCTTTACAGCCCTTACCCCATGGTGTCATTGGGTGAGAACCAGACTTTGAACGACCTTCACCACCACCGTGTGGGTGATCGATTGGGTTCATAGCCATACCGCGAACCGTTGGTCGAATACCCAACCAACGAGAACGGCCTGCCTTACCGATCGAAATATTTTTGTGCTCAGCATTACCAAGCGTACCAACGGTCGCCCAGCAGTTGAGATGCACCATGCGAACTTCGCCACTTGGCATACGAACGGTGGCATATTCTTCGCCCTTAGCCATCAGCTGAGCAGCAGTTCCGGCGCTTCGCACTAAGGTGCCACCGCCGTTTGGAGACATTTCAATATTATGAATCATAAAGCCGACAGGAATATTTCGCAAAGGGAGCGCATTTCCTACCTTCGGTTCAGCGGTTTCACCAGCCATAACCGAAGCGCCAACTTTTAGGCCTTCAGGAAGGAGAATGTAACATTTAGCACCATTGGCATAATGAACCAATCCGATGCGCACATTGCGGTTAGGATCATATTCAATTGCCGCAACAGTTCCTGGCACATTGCGGTTGCCACGGCTGAAATCAATAACGCGATATTTACGTTGTGCACCACCACCGATGTGTCGGCAGGTAATTCTTCCGTATGCGTTTCTACCGCCAGACTTACGTAGACCGACTACCAGTGAACGCTCAGGGCGCTTCTTGGTGATATCGCTACTGTCGAGGTAGGTCTGGAATCGTAATGCGGCACTACGTGGTTTTCTTCCAATGATAGCCATAATTATTCCTTAGCCGTTTCTGTAGGTGTCTCGCTGCTTACATCGGCTGCTGCATAGCTACCCTGCCCCATTAAATCAAGCGAGTAACCCGGCTTGAGTGTAATGTATGCGTGCTTACGATCTGCCGATTGCGTACTCTTACGCAATGCACGAATAACTTTATTTTTACCTTTTCGCATCACCACACGAACTTCAGCAACCTTCACATTAAATAAACGCTCAAGTGCGGCCTTAATCTGTGGTTTGTTTGCATCTGGATGCACACGAAGCATCAAGGTATTCAACTTTTTATATTGATGATACGCCTTATCAGTGAGCACTGGCCCCTGAATAATATCGTATGTTGTTAAATTTACAGCCATGCGTGCACCATTTGTTGTAGAGCATTGATGTCTTTTGCTAACACAACCCAGGTGTGTGATTTAGCAAGATCAAATGCATTTGGTTGATCAAAGCAAATTGTTTGAACATTAGCCAGGTTAGCAAATGAAGCTTGTGCAACCTGATCTTCAGGTCGAACAAAAACCATAATCTTCTTATTGTGCAAACCAGCGTCTTTGAGCATGCCGTATGCGGTAGAGGCACTTGGCTTGCCACTAAATTCCTGTTCCAATGCAATCAAAGATCCGCTATTGATGCGATTGAAAAACAAGGTTTTAAATACTTCTTGTTTTGTGCGTGACGGCACTGATAAAACACGAGTGCGAGGCTGAGGTCCATGACATACACCACCATGTCTCCAAAGCGGAGAACGAGCACTTCCTGCTCGAGCACGACCGGTACCTTTTTGACGCCACGGTTTTCTGTTGGCAAATGAAACCTCTGAACGGTCCTTCACGCCTACCGTACCTTGACGCCAGTTTTGCAATAATGCTCGCACTGCCGTAGCAAAGCTACGAGCAGAGGCCGGCGTATGCTCAACATTGTCGAGCGATAAATCTTTTGCAGCAAGCACTTTTACACGCGCTTTTGCAGATGTTGTTGGTGCAGCGCTCATTATTCAGCCTTTCGCAGATATACCATTGAGCCGGCCTTGCCTGGCACGGAGCCTTTAACAAGAACCAACTCCGGCTCTAGCTTGATAATTTCTAAATTTTTCATCACTTGGCGATCGCAACCCAAGCGACCAGGTAATTTCTTACCTTTAATAACGCGACCACGTGAACGCATGAAGCTCATGGTTCCCGGACGTCGGTGGAACATCGATCCGTGGCTTTCCACACCACCGGCAAATCCGTGGCGTTTCATTACACCAGCGGTACCAAGACCGATGGTAATACCAGCGGCATCAACCATCTTACCTTCTTCTAGCGCTGCTAGCTGAGAAGCTGGCTGACCAACCGTGATTCCTTCTGGAATTGCTGCGTCATGAGTAATCTCACGAACACATTGGAAATATTTCTTAAGATCTTTGAGCCATTCCGAATTAAATGTTTCGCCTTCGTAACGTTTGCGTAAACGGCCGACTGCAACTGCGGAATACCCATCGCGTGTGTGATTCTTAACGGCAGTAACCAACCAGTTAGCGGTATCAATAACGGTTACTGGGTATACACGATTATTCTTAAAAACTTGGGTCATTCCAATCTTTTTGCCCCAAATGCCTCTAATCATGAATGACCTTTCTACTTAATTTCTACGTCGACACCCGATGAGATGTTCAATTTCGTCAATGCTTCCACGGTAGAATCAGATGGTTGCATGATATCTAAGACACGACGGTGCGTGGTTAGTTCGAACTGCTCACGGGATTTTTTATCAATATGCGGGGAACGCAATACGGTAAAGCAACGACGCTTATTCGGCAGCGGCACGGGCCCCACAATTTGGGACCCGGTCCGACGAACCGCTAATACTATTTGCTTCACCGTTTTATCGAGAAGTTGATGGTCGTATGACTTCAACGTCAAACGAATACGTTGTTTTTTGATGCTCATCAAAGCTCCGATTACTCAACGATCTGTGTAATCACACCAGAACCAACTGTACGACCGCCTTCACGAATTGCAAAACGAAGATCTTTCTCCATCGCAATTGGTGAGATAAGATCTACGTCGAGTGCAACGTGGTCACCAGGCATTACCATTTCACGGCCAGCTGGCAATGATACTACGCCGGTAACGTCGGTTGTTCTGAAGTAGAACTGTGGACGATAGCCATTGAAGAATGGACTATGACGACCACCTTCTGCTTGGTTGAGTACATACACATCGCACTTATATTTCTTGTGTGGGGTGATTGAACCTGGTTTTGCAATTACCATACCACGTTCAATTTCTTCCTTCTTGGCACCACGAAGAAGTAGACCAACGTTAT
>DAIDHG010000031.1 GCA_027452085.1 bacterium | reverse complement strand
TGCAAGGGCTGTATCTTTATAATAACCCTATACCATTAGATCAAAGGCAGTTGGCTGAGCAATTGAAAATACCAGTAAATGTTAACCTTGCATTTAAGATGGTTAACCAAGAGGCAGCAGAAAAGAGTTTAATGAATGCCATCAAAAAAGGTGCGGTTGATACGGCTCGGCAAGAGTTTAAAAAGATTATGACCGGTCAAGTCAAAACATATGCCGATCAAAAAATCGATATTTCGAAAATACGCGACGAACAAGGCAACAACCTATTGCATATTGCCATCAAAAGTGCTGCAGACCGAATTCGCAAAATTCGCGCGGAGATAACAAAAATAAAGAGTCGTGCAGAGCTTTCTGAAAAAGAGAAAGACGAGGCAGCTACTGCCATGGCTCAACAAATAGATACCGTTGAACAACAATATATGTCTATTATAGGGATTTTAATGAGCCCCGGTGGCATGATGGTACGAGATATGCTCATCACGCGCAACGCAGCAGGCAATGATGTTATCGCATCTGCGCTGGGCCTACTTGGACAAAATAGTTTAATCGTGAAGGCGCTTTTTGAATTCCTCAAGATTGAAGAGCCAAGACCTAAACCTGCGCTAAAATTCAAGAAGGTGGTGCGGCCTGAAGAGGAAGTCCCTGAGGCGCAACACGTTGCTCAAGAATTAGCAACCCAAAGGAAAAAACTTATCCGGCCAGAGACTCAGCCTGAACAAGAAGAAGCCTTAGTGAGAAAAGAGATCGCATCTGGCACCGACCTAGAATCGCTTCGCCATGAGCTTGCGCAAGCCCAGATGGCCGTGCGATCTGGCGGTGACGCTGCCAGAAAAGCCGTCATGGAAATACGCTATCTCAACGCACAGATCAAGAAGCTTGAAGAGCAAGAAGCTCCAAGCAAAAAGTAATTGTACCGCCGCCTGGTGGTTGGATGGGGCTGCGGCGCTACAGTCGCAACCATTGTGATTGTAGGAGCGCATGGTATAGGCTAACAAACGAGGGATAAAAAAAGGAATGTGCTATGCCTAAAAGAATAGTATTACTGACTGCTTGCTTTGGATTATTAGTTGCTCTCAATATGTCGCTTAAAAAAGGAGAGACGATGAGCAGATTTATTTTAGAAAGCTCGGCGTTCAAGCACAATCAAGAAATCCCCGCCCCATATACCTGCCAAGGAGCAGATTCTTCACCAGATCTTGGTTGGCACGGCGAGCCGGCCGACACTAAAAGCTTTGCCTTGATCTGCTCCGACCCTGATGCACCGCATGGCACCTTTATTCATTGGGTGGCATACGACATTCCGGCTCAAGTGCATGAACTAGCTGCCGGCATACAAGATGGTGATACATTAGAAAATGGTGCCAAACATGGCATCAACAGTTTTGGAAAGTTAGGGTACGGCGGCCCATGCCCACCCTCAGGAACACATCATTATCATTTTGATCTTTTTGCCTTGGATACTGTACTTAACAAACCGGCGGGATTGACCGAACAACAATTACGTACGGCAATTGATGGCCATATTCTGGCACAAACTCGATTGACTGGATTGTATAAGAAAAAGTAGGAGAATTCGTGATCTTGAGCAATTTAAAAAGTGATTTGATGTTAATTAAATGGTTGCTAAGCTTTTAACAATGAAGCTTTAGGAATGTATGAAATTGAATATTACTATCACGCCAGAATTGGCAAAATCTCTGAGTCTTTTCATGAAAAAACGCCACTTAAGAACGCGGGCTGAAGCATTGGTTTCGGCTGCAAAAGAGACTCTGGAAAAAACGGCAAAAAAACAATCGAAATTTAGTTTCAAATCATGGATTGGTACTGCAAAGAAAACGACAGAAAACCCTCACGCTCGTTGGAAAACTGACGCTGATCTATGGAAATAAGATGATTGTCGACACATCCATTATCCTAGAAATCCAATTTCAAGATAAGCATGCTGAATGGGCGGCTGAGCAGCTTGATCTTCATGCTTGTGAATTAATCATGAGCACTGTTAACCTTGCCGAGGCCTTGATGGTAATTCAAGAACGATTCCCAGACTCGTATGAAACAGTGAAAGACCAATTATTAAATAACGGCATAAAATACGTTTCGCCAACTGTTATTCACGCCCAAATCGTCGCACTAGCACGAAATCTCTATCCATTCAATATGGGTGATTGTTTTGCGTATGCTTTAGCAAAGACAGAAGGCCAACCGATACTGACGCTTGATAGTGACTTTAGAAACATCGATCATCCAGTCATTATGCCTAAACGATAAAGCTTGAATTTTAAATCCAAACATTTGACACATTGGACATAGATCAATTGCATGCACTACTGCGCGCGCGCCAGGTAACGGCCGGTATGGCTTTTTGGATTTACTGCTACTTCTTTTGGCGTGCCGTTGGCTACCAGTTGACCGCCGCCATCACCGCCTTCTGGCCCCATATCAATAAGATAATCCATAGTTTTGAGCACATCTAAGTTGTGCTCAATAACGATCATAGAGTTCCCTTTATCAACCAGACGGTTGAGAACTTTGAGCAGTTTTTCAATATCACTGCTATGCAGGCCGGTGGTTGGTTCATCAAGAATATACATGGTTTTAGAGCCGCGCTTTGCCAGCTCGTCGACTAACTTGATGCGTTGTGCTTCACCGCCGGACAAGGTGGTGGAGGTCTGCCCAAGCTTAATGTAATCAAGCCCCACTTCGCACATTAATCGCAATCGTTTGGCAATATTTTTATGTGCTTCAAAAAAGGTAAGCGCCTCTAAAGCAGTCATCTCGAGAATATGTGCAATATTTTTATTTTTATAGCGGATGTTGAGCGTCTCGGAATTATAGCGCTGACCCTTGCAACTTTTGCAGATCATGACCACGTCAGGCAAGAACTGCATAGAAACTTTTATAGTACCTTCGCCGGCGCATTCAAAGCATCGTCCTTCTGCAACGTTAAAACTAAAGCGCCCCGCTTTATACCCGCGCGCCTTACTTTCGGGCAGCTGGGTATAGAGATCGCGTATCTCATTAAAAATTCCCAGATACGTGGCTGGATTAGAACGTGGGGTGCGTCCGATAGGACTTTGATCGATGACCACCATTGCTTCAAGCGAATCTGCCCCTTCTAGATCCTGAACTATTGGCGTTGACTCTACAGAATCAGGCTGACCGGCAAGAACCCGCACCCCCTGAGCAATTTGTTTTTGCACAAACGCTATGGCCAGATTGGCCGCCTGCGCTTCACTTACGCCACGGCGCTTTGGTCTATTTAATTCTTTGGTCAGAGCTGGCACGAGCTCTTCCATAATGAGAGTACTTTTACCTGAACCAGATACCCCGCAAACACCGGTAATAACACCTAAGGGGAACGATACGGTAATATCCTTGAGATTGTTTTTCTTTGCGTGATTCAGTTTGAGCCACCCCTGCGGCTTACGGATCTTGTCAGGAACCGCAATAAATTTGGTGCCAGCCAGATAGGCGCCGGAAAGGGAATCTTTATTTTTGGCTAACTGCTCGGGCGTGCCGGTGGCTGTTATGGTGCCACCATGAATACCAGCCGCTGGCCCCATATCAATGATATAGTCTGCCACGCGCATAGTGTCGACATCGTGTTCAACCACCACCACTGTATTGCCTTGGTCGCGTAATGTTTTGAGGGTATTAATGAGCCGATCATTATCTCGTTGGTGCAAGCCAATGCTTGGCTCATCGAGAATATAGAGCACCCCGCTCAATGCAGATCCTATTTGAGTTGCCAATCGAATGCGCTGGCCTTCACCACCTGATAAGGTACGAGCCGTTCTATTCAATGACAGATATGAAAGACCAACATCTTGCAAGAAAGTTAAACGAGCAACGACCTCTTTTACAATCGGCTCGGCAATCGTGCGATCTTGTTCATCAAGCTTTAATGAGCTGCAAAATTTGAGCGCGTCAGTAATGGACAGTTCACCAATCTGATAAATATTTTTCTTATTAATAAATACAGATAATGCACGCTTATTCAGGCGAGCACCCTGGCAATCGGTGCAGGTTCGTTCTGATTCAAATTCATATTCTTCCTGCTGCGGATACCAGGAATTGCTGTAGGTAAAGACCATGCCAAGGCCATTACATTCTGGGCAGGCGCCAATAGGAGAATTGAATGAAAAAAAGCGCGGTTCAAGCTCGGGAAATGCATGGCCGCAATTGAGGCACATGCGGTTTGATGAAAACAACTGCTCTTTATCACCAGCTATTACTTTGCACAGGCCGCTGGCTAATTTAAAGCTCGTTTCAATTGATTCTAACAAACGAGCAGGCGTTAGCTCATTATTTACTTCCACTTGATCCATCAAAAGATCAATAGAATGCTGATAGGTCTTTGCCAATTTGATCGCCTTGACCTCATCGGCTGATCGAAATCTATGGATCACGCCATCGATGCGGAATCTATAATACCCTGAATTATATAACGTCAGGAGCAGTTGAGTAAATTCACCCTTCTTTGCCACTATTACGGGAGCTGCAATGGTAATAGTTTGCCCGTCGTAGGTGGTTCTGATAGCTTGAGCAATTTTTTCTGGCGACTCTGCCTTAATCGGCAAAGCGCAATCGGGGCAATGTGCTACCCCAACACGGGCAAATAATACGCGCAAATAATCATAAATTTCGGTAATGGTGCCCACGGTCGAGCGCGGGTTATGGCCAACCGTCTTTTGATCAATGGCAATTGCCGGGCAGAGCCCATCAATGCGATCAACTTCTGGCTTTTTGGCAATGCCCAAAAACTGGCGGGCATAGGAAGATAATGATTCTACATAGCGGCGCTTACCCTCAGTAAAGAGAATATCCAGCGCTAAGGAGCTTTTGCCTGACCCCGATGGGCCGGTAATAACGGTCAGCTTCCCCTTTGGAATGGCCACATCGATATTTTTAAGGTTGTGCTCGCGCGCGCCAGAGACCCGTATCCAGTCATTGGAAACGCGGTCGGTTGCCGGATGAGCAGAGAGAGAAAGTTTATTCTTTAACGGTTGTTTAGCCATGGCGCCACCATTGGTCACAGGGTTATCCAAAAATGACCAATAGTATACCTAAAGCTTTAAGAATTTCATGTGGTTGTGCTGACTCAAGAGATATGAGAAAAGTGGACCTCCTTGCTTTCTTAGGCGGCTTGTTACCAGGCCAAAGGAGCAGGTTTGCTTGCCTTAATGAAAAAAGTTTGGATCCAGGCACACCGATTTGGAAATTATTGAACAGCCGGGCAGCTTGATTGGGCCAGAATTAGATCCCCGGTTGGCCTCATATATTTTTACTTCTTGGCCGTGCAAATCGCACCCAAGAACCAGAATGATGACAGAATATCCATTTAAGTTCACCATGTGAAAATAAAACTATTGCAAAACAATACTCGTCTATTCTAGATTGGAGAGGCAAGAACAGTTGATTAATCTTTAGGAAAAGGCGTTTATATGAAAATCATAAAGTATTTGTTTGCATTTTTATGCATTCCCTTTGGCAATGACTTATATAGTGAGCAGCAACAACAACCAAAACCGGTTTTTCAGCATCCGCTATTCCACGCAGCTCCCATGCAACATCCGACAAGACAAATGCCTAAACCGAATGCACCAGTCGCCAAAGCAAGATTTGTGCCCGTTCACCCACAGCCAAAGACATTTGTTGCGCCATCAACGACCGAACATACACTACCGGTAAAAACAGAAACAAAACCAAAGGTTGAAGCTCTAAGAAAGGTAGAACAGAAACCAGTACCAACCGCCACGGGAAAGGCAGCGATCTCTTCACAACAGCCAAAAAAAATGCCAGCTGAATCAAAGCCAAAACCGACAATTGTAAACACAGTCGCAAAACCAAAAGTTGTAATCGAAAAGCCTTCTATTGGGCCAAAGGCTACAAAGCCCCCTGTTACCGTCGCAGCTAAACCAGCCGGAGCCCCTGAACACCCCACACAACTAACTGGCTCAACAATCAAGAAAGCCGCTCCGACAGCTAAACCAACAGTTGAAACGAAAGCTCCATCAGCTACTCCACGAGCATTGTCCATTCTAACACCGGCAGAATTGGCAAAAAAAAGGATCGAAACACCTCTGGCTGCTGGTGCAAAAAAGACCGGAGTCAATAAGACGATTCAGAGCGGCCGATCAATCAAGGAGACCGGTGCTCAAGCATTAAGCATTTGGGATAGCATCGGTGGTTGGTTTAGCGACCGAGCAAGCGATGTAAGCAGTGGAGTTCAGAGCGGTTTTAATTTTTTGAAAAATGCTGTTAGTAAGACCCCATCAAAGGTAGGCCAAAGTGTAGAAAATATTGCTAACGAGGTAGACGAAACAGCAAAAACGGTAGCTGCTGCAGTAAAAAAAGAAGGCGAAAAAACTGTCGGAGCCGTTAAAACTGGTGTAGAAACTGCAGTTGCCAAGGCAGGTGAAACAGCAAAAACAGGAGCCGCGGCTGTTAAACAAGGAACTGAAACTGCTGTAACCAAAGTTGCTGAAACGGCAAAAACAGCTGGTACTCAACTTGTTGCAAAAACACATGTTGTTGACCTGGCAAAGCAGGCTCAAGCTATCTCAAAAGTTCCGAGCCAAGCTGCCAAGGCTATTGCAAGCAATCTTGAGCATCCTGAACAGCTTGCACACGCTTTAGCTCAAAATATTAAATCAGGAGCAATAAAAGCGGCAGGCGCGATTCAAACAGTCGGTGATAAAACCCATCTGACTAAAGTAGGAAAACAAGCAATTGGAAACATAGCCTCTAGCTATAATGGCACCATAAACACCTTGCAAGATATAGCCAATAAAACGGGCAAGCCGCTCACCCAAGTGGTCGGACCAGATATGATTAAAGCCTGGAATACTGCCGTTGAACAAACAAAAAAATATGGCCCAGAAGTTGGCATGAAAACTCTCATGGGAGCGGTCACTGGCGCCATTACCGGTTGTGCTGCAAGTGCTGCCGGTGGCTGCGTCTTTGGCGGTGCGGCTGGTTTTACCGCTGGAGGTGCAACTGGCGCGGCACTCGCAATCGCCGATATTGCAACCCGCGGCGATAATTCGCAGGGTAAATTATTCGGCATGAGTGTTGGTGGCGCAGTTGGTCAAGCTGCTATTGAAGGAGCATTATCGGGCGGACCACAAGGGGCTCTCATTGGAGCAATTATTGGTGGCGGTATGGCCGCAGGTGCTACCGAGTTAACACAAGTAATGCCAAATACCCCGGCTGGCAGAATTGCAACAACAGCAAGCATTATGGCTACTGCTGGCATGATCCCTGGGGCCGCATCTAAAAACATTGGCAGAATGGCGGCTGAAGGGGCTTTAGGAGCTACGGTAGGTGGAGTACAGGGAATATTAGGAGAGACAACCAGTGGTGAAGGCTCTCAAATCGCTCAAGAAAGCCTAGGACTGGTACCAGTAACACTTACGGGTCATGGGGGGTTGGGCACAAAAGTAGGTAAAACAATTGGGGCCATAGGCGCAATTGCTGGCCAAGAACTGGCACGCACGCCACTTGAAAATGTGATTCTACCAGGAAAAGATAGGGGTCAAGGCGCTAGAGTAGTAACTCAAGAATTGAAAAATCCGCCACCTCACGGACTTGATGTAAATAAAGGTAAAGCAATATGGGAGCATTTGCAGCAGTTACCAAATAAACAAGCCCAGCAGAATTATTACAACAATTTATCAGACGCTGATTACAATACACTTACTCAATGGTCGGCATGGAATCAATCAAATCAATAATGGGTAGTGATTAAAAGGAGCAGAAAATGAAAAATTGGTTTGTAATTATTTCTTTAACAATTATTTCCTGCCCGCGTCACACGTGTGCCCAACCGCTGGGTAGTCTCGTGGAAGAAGTCGCAGAAGAAAACACGGCACGCAACAGAGCACCGGAAGATGTTGTTGTGCGACCAGCTCAAGGCTCAGCGGCAACAATTGAGGGCGTAAACACACAAAAATTTCTTGAGGGCCTTGGCCCACGAAAACGCCCAAGCATTAATACTGAGCGCCCGGCCGAGCTTACAATCCCATCACCAACGGCTTCACCGGCCAGCTCAACCCCCTCTTCCCCAATTCATTCGGCATCGCCAAGCTCGCAAAGGGAACAAAGTGTGGTACGACCTGATATCGCGGGGGGCATTTCGCCCCGCGGACCGGATACTGAAGCTAGCTTAACAGGCGGGCTGGTCAGTCAAAGTCCAAGATCTCCAATAAGCTCACGCGATCAATCATTGCCAGAGCAGATTAAACAACAAAAAAGAGAGATTCAGCAGGCTGAAATTACGGTTACCATGCCCGGCTCTAAAGTCGGCGGGGTCGCCTCAAAGTTAAAATTGAAATCTGGCACCACATTGGGACAACGTCAAAGCGCGATGGAGGTGGTGAAAACACCGGGCGCAGCGAAAGTACCACCGGCACCAGAATTACCAACCGTCCAGCACTTGGAAAAGCGGCCGGTAGGAAAAGATATATCAGCTCTCCACGGCACGCCTGAGCATAACCTCAGTAACCGTCCTCGATCAAACACACCGGTAATGACACAATTTATTGAAAAAATTACGCCCAAATCGATCAAAACCAGGCAAATAGCCCGCGAAAATACAAAAAATCTTGCGGCGACCGAGCGGGAGTTAAATCGGCGAAGAGGCTACAACCCAAAGCAATATGGCTTAAGCCATTAGTCGTGGATTAATTATGAAGAAAAAAAGTTAGTTATTGTTTCAATTACCCGACACTATAAGACAGTTCCTGCGTTCCCGGCAAGAGACCGCAGCCGATATTTGGAGAGATTGCAATTACAAGCTCGCATCGCGTCAGACAAATCAATAACGGGGTGCTATTTAAGAAGGCTCATAATGAAAAAATGGTACGTAATTACCTTGCTAACGATTGTTTACGGTCCCCACGATCTATCTACCCAACCGTTGGGAAGCATCGTGGAAGAAGTCGCTGAAGAAAATAGTGCTCGAAGAAGAGCTCCGGAAGATATTGTTGTGAACCCTGCTCAAGGCTCAGCAGCCACCGTAGAGGGCGTAAACACACAAAAATTTCTTGAGGGCCTTGGCCCACGAAAATCCAAAACCAGCACACAAGGATTAACCGTGCCTGAAACCGGCCTCATGAAAAGAGGATCTGTTATTGGCCCAGCCGAGCAGCTTTCTGGCATAGCACAAACAACTTCAGGATCGCTGCAATTAACACCGCCCTCACCCGCACCACAACCGCTACCTTCAATTTTACCAGGTCACCAGGCTGATGTTCAAACACAGATACGTGCTCAATTGAGGCACATGGATACAACCGTTGAAACAAGTGGCTCGGTATTGGAGAGCAGTGTAAAAAATGCCCCTGAATCAAACGCGAAAACAGCGCAGAGCAGTTATGCAAAATATCAGTCTAAAGAACAACGGCTCTCTTCTCAGAAAAAAGCCATTAAAGACAAGATGGAAAAAGCCGGTTTATATACCATCCGTGAGCTCACGCCGAAACAAAAAACACAATTGCAAAATCTGCTCCACGAATATAAGGGCGTAACCGAAACACATTTGCAAAGGCAAGCAGAAGTGACGAAATCAATCCCGCATGTAGACCACCCAACTTTTGGTGGTGCCCAGCCTTTTGCACCAAGAGAGTCAGGTCAATCGGCAGCATTGAAAGTTCCGGGTTCACGCACCTCGCTGATGGGGGCACGCAGGGTAAGCACAAGCGCTGTTCACATGAAACAAGAACCACTCGGCCCTATGCATATTGGAACGCCAGTGCATCACATTCCGGTAAAATAAGTAACGAAGTAAACAAGAACAAAATAACAGTAAAAAGAGAACACCATGAAGAAGATAGTCATATTTTTTATATGTGCAGTTGGACAACAGCAACTATCTGCCCAACCTCTTGGCAGTCTAGTAGAAGAAGTCACAGAAGAAAACGCTGCTCGTAACAAAGCCGCGAAAGAAGTTTTTGTGCGACCAGCTCAAGGCTCAGCAGCAACCGTAGAGGGGGTAAACACACAAAAATTTCTTGAGGGCCTTGGCCCACGAAAGCTTCCAAGCATTGATACCAATCGCCCCGCCAACGTAACTATCCCATCGCCAACACCGTCTCCTCGAACACCTGTTGAAACACCAATTGAACGCGTTTCTCCCGTAACGCCTGAAAATGCACCGCTTGGTCGCTCAGTTTCCGAGCCGCTGGTAAAACTCCTACCAGGAGCTCCGTTAGGCAAAGCCAAAATCACCACAGTACCTTCACCGCTTGGACCACGACAGCCGCAACCTCTACCACCATCAAGCACGCCACTATTACCAGCACCATCAGACTTACCAAACTACTATTTTGAGCAAGGTGGTTTTCATGAAACCTTCAAATCACCAGCTGCCGGACTTGGCCATGCCGGTGAATCTCCTGCATCGCCGTTAGGGACATCTGAAACCCCTCATGGTTATCAAAGAAAACAGGGTCGATGGGAGTCTGGGCTTATTCGCAAAACGAATATGGGTCATGGGATTAGTGAGCTTCAGGGCAGCACACATGTCGAACACAAACCACTAGCACCAATTACTAAGCCTGTTCGGGTACAACATGAGCCACCTGCACAACCTTTAAAATGATGTTAAGAAAATTGCGGTGCCTGGGCAGCACAGCGTACATCAGAGGTTTTTGCCATTGGGCTCGAGGCAAAGTGAAAGACAAGCCCGCCTTAATGGCTAATAACTCTTGCTCTTTGCCCGATGTATAGGTTAGGCTCGGGTTAAGAGATACGATTACTATTGAATTACTAAGCAATTGAAAAAGGAAGCAAGATGAAAAAGATTGT